>JANYJG010000170.1 GCA_025358515.1 Chloroflexota bacterium | reverse complement strand
GCGCCGGCAGAGACCGAGAGCACGGTGATCGCATGGCCAGCTCCTGGAGCGCAACAGGGTCAGGTTAGGGCAGGAAGGCCAGATTGTCGAAACGGAGTGGTGCGTCCGCTGCAAATTCGACACTCACCTCCAGGCAGGGATGCTGCCAGGCCGTGTGGACGCGTCGCAACTCATCCGGCCCGACCGTCAGCGCGGTGCGCTGCTCAGCCGTGCAGCCGAGCTTGACGGCGGCGAGCTGCGGTCCCGGGTTGTAGATATCGATGCCCGCCAGGACGCGCGGGCTCACAAAGGAGAATGTTGCGAGCGGCGAGCTGCCGTGCCGCAGCAGATTGAAGGTGCCGAAGCGCCCGGCCGGCGCGCCGATCTGCCACTGACCGGTGCCCCAGTTGATCAGGCCTACCGGGTACTCACCGGCGAGCAAGGTGCCGCTCGCCTCATGCGGATCATCGAAGGTGACCAGGGCCGGCGGTGCTTGGCCGCCCGGTCCGGAGATCGCAATGTCGGGCGAGTGGCGGTGGTGGATGCGCAGCACGTGAGTGGCCCGGTCAAAACTATAGCCCTCCGCGGCGCCGGGTGCAGTGCGCAGCGGCAGCGGACGGCCGCCGGCACTGACGGCATCGGGCGCAAAGTCCAGGCGCAGCACGTCTTCCGAATCGGCGTCGAAGGTGGCGTAACTCACCGCGCCCCTGCTGTAACTGATCCGCGTCACCGGCGAGCTCGAGCCGAGCAGGTGCGATTCATCGTCCGGGGCCCATTCCGGCACTGCCCAGAACGCATCCATCACGCGACGCGGGCCGTCGGTGAACTCGTCCGTGAACCACCATTGGTTGCTGTAGGGCGCATGCGCGCGGCCCGGCAACCCCTGGAAATAGCTCACCCAGTTGAACGAACGGTAGGCTTCCTCGCGGTAACGCGGGTCGCGGGTGCGGAAATAATAGAAGGCCTCGACGGCGGCGAGGCGCGCGGTGTGGCTCTCACAGCACTCATTCGGCTTGTTGCAACAGAAGTTGCTGCCGTCGCCCTGTTCGGTCGTGACCGTGGCGCCGTGCACCAGGTACTTGGGCCACTTGGGCGTGGCCTTCACCCAGGCGATCAAGGCGCGCGCGTGCTCGCGCCAGTTCGGATCCCGGTCGGGATGCAGCAGCACGTAGCGCGCCAGCTCCAGCGGGATCACATTGTTCATGTTGCCCATGCTGGGCGCCACGTCCTCGAAGTAGCCGACCCAGACGTTGTTGTGCAGCGGATAGCGCTCGAGCCAGCGCCACGCGGCCTGCCGGATCCGGTGGTAGTCGCCAAGCGCGCCCTTGCGGATACGCAGCAGCTCGTCGAACAGCGAGATGGGCCCGAGCAGATTGGCGGAATACGGGCCCATGCCCGCACCCGCCACGCGGCCGTCGCGCGCGTAGCAGCGCACCGGCCAGGGCGAGTGCTCAGCGTCGCCAGGCCGGTAGTTGCGGACCAGTTCGCCGGCAAAGTGAATGGCGGCGTCCAGGTATTTCTCCTCGCCGGTCATCTCGTAGAGGCGCACGTAGGCGTAACCGTCCTCACCGACCAGGTGCGGCTCGACGTAGTCATCGCCATGAGCGCTCCAGCCCCTGTAGTCCGCCGCCCCCGGATTGGCCGAAGGGTAGGGCACTCGCGACCAGGCGTAGCCGGGCGGCGTCAGGCCGTGATCCATTTCGTAGTCGACGAATTCCTGCAGGTACGCGAGTGTCCGCCGGTCCCCGCTGTAGGGATAGAGACGCTCGACGAATCCCTCCAGCATGCCGCGCAGGTAAGCCGTGGAGTTGGCCCAGTTGCGGTCCGGCACCAGCTCGAAGCTGCTGCGGTCAAAATCGAAGCAGCAGTAGTAATACGGCAGCCGCTGACGCTGGAACTGGTCCTGCAGGATGGTCCACTGCGACAACACGTGCGCTGCATAGGAATGGCCAATGTCAGCGGGCAGCGGCCAGGGCAGCAGTTTTCCCTGAGCGTCAAGCGCTACGCGGCGACCGGCGATTTCAGCGGCATCGATGGTGGACCAGGTCGCGAATGGCGCG
>JANYJG010000162.1 GCA_025358515.1 Chloroflexota bacterium | reverse complement strand
TCTCAGAAGCCAGCCACAGCATGGAATCGACCGACGGGGGCGTTCGTAAACGGCATCCAGGAGGATTGGCACGTGGCACGACGGAATACGGGAAAGGGGAGGAACACCGCGAACACGAGATCGAAGCGGCCGACTGAAGCGGCACGCCCCAGCAGCGAGCCAGGCGCCGCGGTCGAGCCCGAGGCGCTAGTCCTGAGCCATTGGTTTGACTCAGGCGAGGCAGGCGAGCCGTATTCGGCGAAGATCCGGCTGAGCGGACGCCGGGCCGACGTCCAGGGTCACCCTGGACCAGCCGACACGTTCAGCCACGAGGAGACGATCGAAGTCGTGGCGCCCGGTAGCGGCCCGGTTTCGATCAGCTCCTGGATATATGGCCTGAATCCCGGGGAGTGGACCGTTTCGGGCACCCTGGCTAGAGCAGGCGCCGCTGACCGCACGCGCCGTAGCCCAGAACCGTTGAGGCCTGCAGCCTGGTCGTGGCGCCACTGGTCGCTCCAGACCGCGCCGGCGTCGACTGTCAAGACACGCTGGGCCCTGACCGCGCCGCTGGCACGGATCCCGGCCGTGATACCGGGCAGTTACACCGCACTGTTCATCGTCGGGCTCATCGTCGCCTTCGCAATGCAGTTCGCGCTCCTCGCGAGCGAGCAGATCGCAATGCCGCGCTCGCTGCTGGTGTCGCTGCTCGCTCTTGCCGCGGGCCTCCTAGGGGCGAAGCTGTGGTACGCGGTACTCCATCCGCGTGAATCGATTCTGAAAGGCGGCTGGGCAGTCGACGGTTTCCTCGTGACCGCACTGCTCGTCGCGCTCGTCGCGCTCGTCGCCTTTGGTCTACCGATCGGCGCCTATCTCGACGCCACCGCGCCCGGCCTGTTCTTGGCTGTGGCGATCGGCCGGCTCGGCTGCTTCCTAACCGGCTGCTGCGCGGGCCGGATCACGGCGTCGCGCTGGGGCATGTGGTCGTCGGACCGCCGGATCGGTGCACGTCGAATCCCCACGCAGCTCCTGGAATCGGCCGCCGGTTTGCTCATCGGCGCCGCCGCACTCCCGCTCACCCTCGTCCACCTGCGCCCGATTCACGGTGCCGTCTTTGTGGCCGCGTTGGTCGTCTACCTCGTCGTTCGACAGCTGCTCCTGCGGCTTCGAGCCGAGTCCCGTCGATACCTGTGGCAGCGCAGCCGGCTCGTGAGCCAGCACTCGTAGTTGCCAGCACTCGTAGTTGACAGAGGCTGGGCCCATCATCTACGCCCTGGGAAGCTCCAGTCCGAAGGTCGCGCCGTGCCCCAGGCCCGCACTCGTCGCCCATATCCGACCGTCCATAGCCTCGGTGAGGGCCTTCGCGATCGCGAGACCCAGCCCGCTGCCGCCCGCCTCTCGGGAGCGCGACCGATCGGCGCGGTAGAAGCGCTCGAATACGCGGCTGATCTGGTCGGGGCTTAGGCCGGGCCCGGTGTCGGAGACGGTGATCGCGGCGATCCCGTCGTGACTGGCTAGCGCAAGACGGACCGCCCCACCTTCCGGGGTGTACCGGAGGGCGTTTCCGACCAGATTGTCGAGCACCTGGGTCAGACGGGCGCGGTCGGCCCTGAGCCGGACGGGGACGGCGTCAGCAACCCTGAGCTCGATCGACCGACCCACAGCGGCAGCCCGATGGCGCTCCACCGCGTCCGCGAGCACGGTCGGCCCGTCGAGGTCTTCGGGGACCAGGTCGATCTCGTGCGCCTCGGCTCGCCACAGGTCGGAGAGGTCGTCGACAAGGCGCGCCAGCCTGGCCGTTGAGTCGCCCAGAACGCGCCACGTATCCGGCCCCGGCTTGAAGACGTCATCCTCGAGTCCCTCGAGATACCCCGACAGCGACGCGATCGGCGTCCGCAGCTCGTGCGCGATGTCACCGATGAGCTCGAGCCGGCGACGTTCGGTCTCTTCCAGGGAGGCCGCCATGGCGTTGAACGAGTTGGCGAGCTGGCCGAGCTCGCCGCCGCCGCCCCGCACTCTCTGGTCGTAGTGGCCCGCTGCGATGCGGCCGCTTGCCTCCGCCAGAGCGCTGATCGGGCGCGCCAATCTGGCCGAGATGACGAGGGCAACCACGACAGCGACGATGCCCGCTGCGACGAGCCCGAGCAAGAGCGCCGAGCCGACGGCCGCGCCGAAGGCCGTGGAAACGGTCGCACTCATCATGCCGCCCATGCCGAACATGTTTCCGTTGCCCATTGCGTTGTCGAAGGCCTGCGGAGCGGCAAGGCTCACGGCGACGGCGACGACCAAGGCCCCCGCGCCAGCCACCAGCAGGTTGCCCATGAGCAGGCGCCAGCGCAGGCGTCCCAGGTCCAAGCCTTTCATCGCCGATCCCGGGCGAAGCGGAATCCGACGCCGCGGACCGTCTCGATCGGGCTCGGGTCGGCGCCGACCCGTCCGATCTTGCGCCGCAGGTTCGCGACGTGGACGTCAAGAACGTGGTCGTCGCCGAAGAAGTCGGCGCCCCAGACTGCGTCCAGGAGCCGCTGCCGAGTGAGGACGACGCCGGGGTCGCGGACGAGGGTCACCAGGAGATCGAACTCAAGGGCGGTGAGTTCGACGGGTTCGCCCGCTACCGTCACCGTCCGGCCGGGCACGTCCACCGAGAGGTCGCCGCTCCGCACCAGCCGGCCGCCGCTCGTCTCCTGTTCACGGCGACGGCGCAGGAGGGCGAGGACTCGCGCCACCAGCTCGCGCGGGGAGAATGGTTTCGTGAGGTAGTCGTCGGCCCCCAGGGTGAGCCCGACGATTCGATCGACTTCCTCGTGGCGGGCGGTCAGCAGTAGCACGTACGGATCGGCGAACGACCGGATCTGGCGGAGAGCTTCCAGGCCATCGAAGCCCGGCAACATCACGTCGAGTACGACGACGTCCGGCCGGAACTCACGCGCCGCCTTTACGGCGGAAGGTCCATCGACCGCCTCCAGGACGGTCATGCCCTCCCGCTCCAGGAAACCCCGGACGATATCGCGGATCGAGCCCTCGTCATCGACGACCAGGACGCGGATCGGGGTTCCGTCCTCCGCCAATTCATACCTCGCATCCGACCGCTGGAGCTCCGTGCCGTCGGACGGCGGCCGAGGCGGTCTGTCCGACATCGTAGCCGCCATCGTCGAGACGCCCCCAAGACTTGCCGGACAGGTTACCGGACGACGATCGTCCCCTTCATCCCAGCCTCGTAGTGGCCGGGCGCGTGGCAAGCGAAGGCGAACGGCCCGGAACCAGTGAATGTGTACGTGAGCGACTTCGTCTGCATCATGCCGATATCGGTAATCTCTGGCGTCCCGTCCTTGTTGGCTGCCACGTCGGCGGCCGGTCCGACCATGAACTCATGGACCGTGGGGCCCATCGTCGTCAGCACAAAGGTGATCGTCTCACCCGCTTTAACCGTCACGACGTCAGGTGAGAAGCGAAGCACGGGCGTGGCGAGGATCCGCACCAGGCGCGGGCTGGCCGTCGTGCCGGCAACAAAACCAGCGGCGTCGGGCCCCGGAGCCGACGTGGCGCCGCCCATCATGCCGTTGGCGCCGCCCATCATGCCCGTCCAGGCCGTCCCCTGGGAGTTGCCCTCAGCCGGCGCGACAAGGGCTCCGGCTCCGATGGTTATGACACCGGCCAGCGTCAGTACAGCCCCCAGCAGGAGAGTAGCTCGACCGTTCATCGATCGTCCCCCAAGACCTTCTTGACCTGCACGAATTCGGCCTCGGTGATTTCACCGCGGGCGAATCGCGCCCGCAGGATCGATTGAGCGTCGAGGCGATCTGGGCTGGCAGACGGGGCACTATTCGAGGTCCCACGCGAGACGGCCCAAACGACCAGGACCACCAGACCGACGATCAGGAGCATCCCGCCAAGGCCCCACATAAGCCCCGCGGATCCGGACCCGGCACCGTATCCCATCATCATCGGACTCCATTTGTTTCCGCCCGGAACTCCCGGGCTCACCGTTACAGCATCGCAGGCCAATCTCTGGCGAAGCGCATGGCCGCCTCAAGAGTTGGTCAAGTTCACGGCTTGCGGCCGGATCCGGCTTGCGGCCGGATCCGCGATTGCTAGCCGGCTCCTTGACTCAGCCCGCTCTCATGCAACTCTCAGCTTCGCGTGGGATCATTCATCCATGAGCGACGCCGCACGCATCCTGGTCATCGATGACGACCCAAAGATCAGGTCGGTCGTCCGGCGCGGCCTCGTCTACGAGGGCTTCCGGGTCACCGACGCCGGCTCCGGCGAGGAGGGCCTCGAAAAGTCGCGCGATCAGACGCCGGATCTCGTGGTCCTCGACGTCATGCTGCCCGGCATCGACGGCCTGGAAGTCTGCCGCCGCCTGCGTGCCGCCGGCGACGAGGTGGCGATACTGATGCTCACGGCCCGTGACGAGGTAAAGGATCGCGTCGAGGGACTCGAGACGGGTGCCGACGATTATCTCGTCAAGCCGTTCAGCTTTGAGGAGCTGCTGGCCCGCGTTCGGGCGCTGCTGCGACGACGGCCGACTCAATCCGGCGAGGTTCTCCGGTTCGGCGACCTGGAACTGGATGTCGACGCGCGTGAAGCAAGACGCTCCGGCCGCCCGATCACCCTGACCACGACCGAGTTCAACCTGCTCCTCCTGCTGTTGCGCCATCCTCGCAAGGTTCTGACCCGCGACGTCATCATGGACCGCGTCTGGTCCTACGATTTCGGCGGCGAGTCGAACGTCCTCGAGGTTTACATCCGGTATCTACGCAACAAGCTCGAGGCCGGGGGCGAGCCACGCCTGATCCACACGGTTCGTGGGTCCGGATACGTGCTCAAGGAGTGAATCTGTCTGTCCGGCGGCTGCCGATCCGGACGCGCCTCGCGCTCATCTACACGGGCCTACTCGTCGCCGCGCTGGCCGTCTTCGGGACCGGCGTGTTCCTGGTCCTGCGGGCACAGCTCCAGTCGTCATTCGATGTGGGCCTGATGGCCAATGCCGAGCATGCGGCCGGCGCATTTGCTCAGGACGTCGGCACCGACGGCAGGCTTCATCCGACCGCGCGCCTGCTCAATCAGTTCGCTTCGACCGGCGGGCGGGTCGAGATCCTCGATTCAACAGGCAAGCTCGTCCTCGACTCCGCAGCCCCCGGTTCGCCACCGTTGGAAGTCCCAATTGGCGACATTTCCACGCGCACCCACTCGCAGGACGTCCACGCCGTAATCGCCGGCGATGAGCGGCTTCGTCTCGTCGTGGAGCCCATCGCCGCCACCGGGCAGAGCGTCGCCGGCTACGTCGTCTGGGCCGCGTCCACTCGCGATTCCGACGACCTTCTTCGGACCGTGGCGCTTGTGCTCGTGCTCGGTGGGCTCCTGCTGACCGCACTCGCCTTCGGCGTCGGCTCACTGCTTGCCAGACGCGCCCTCGCACCGGTTTCTGACGTGACCGACACGGCCAGGGCGATCTCGCTGTCGGGCGACTTCGGAGCGCGCGTCGAGGCCGCAGGCTCGGGCGGCGATGAGGTTTCGGAGCTCGCGGTGGCATTCAACGAGATGCTCGCAGCGCTCGAGGAGAACCATCAGGCCCTGCAGCGCTTCCTCGGCGACGCATCGCACGAGCTACGCACTCCCCTCACGACCCTGCGAGCGAGCCTCGATCTGGCCGGCCGTCCAGCCTTGCCGGCCGAAGAGCGCGAGGCCCTGCTGGCCGATGCCCGATCCGAGACGGAACGGATGGCTCGCCTTGTTGGCGATCTGCTGTCACTGGCTCGGGCGGAGTCAGGCGCCCGACTTGAGGTCGCTGCCGTGGAGCTGGACGCGGTCCTTCTCGAAGCCGTGCGTCAGGCTGGTCCAGCCGCCCCGCACGTCCGGATGGAGGTCGATGCGATCGAGCCGGTTGTCGTCGAGGGCGACCGCGACCGCCTCAAGGAGCTCTTTCTGATTGTGCTCGACAACGCCGGGAGATACACACCGGCAGGTGGAACCGTAACGGCGAGCCTGACCCTGAGAGATCGGTGGGTCAGGGTCGAGGTGTCAGACACTGGCATCGGCATCCGGGAGGACGACCGCGACCATGTCTTCGAGCGTCTCTATCGAGGCTCGGCCGCGCGCTCGTTGCGCCCTGCCGGCACGGGGCTTGGCCTGGCGATCGCAAAATGGATCGTCGAGTCGCATGCGGGCTCGATCGCCGTCTCGCCCAGACAAGGGGGCGGCACGGTCGTCTCTATTGAGCTTCCTGCGGCGGGTCGCTGAGCACCGCCATCGAGCTTCCCATTGCCCGCCGGGCGACGATTAGTTGGCGGCCGATAACGACGATCCCAAGGGCGTTCATGCCCAAGCTGATTGCGAGCAGCGGCGTTCGGTAATCGGCCAGGAAGACCGTGGCCGCGGACAGGCCGACCAGCGGCAAGACGTCCACGAGATGGTGCGCGCAGCAGGCGAGCATTGCGGCGGTACCGGCCCCGGCGCTCGCCAGGGTCAGCGCACCGGACGCACGCTGCCTCGAGTGGATGGCGCGAAGCTCCACGAACAGGCCAACCTGCGTTCCAAAGCCAATCGCAATGGCGAGGACGAAGGGGAGATCGGCCCGCAGCTGGTCTACAGCGTGCCCGGGCCCCTGGGCAAGGCTAATGAGAGCCACATACAGAACGACCAGCCCTGCCGTGCCTGTGGCGCCCGCAACCAGCGAGCCCGACCAGCTGGGCAACACCCGATGCGTCATTTGGCCAATGTCCACTTGAAGTCCCTGGGCGAGGTGTCGCCCACCGCCGGTAGCTGGAGATCAACCTGAGTCGCGCCGGCGAAGAGGGCCGCTACTGAGGTTCCAAACGTGAGCTTGCCCTCGCGGTGGTGTCCCGATGCTCCGCCCTCCCAGGTTGGCCGAGATAGCTTTTCGCCGCGATTGTTGGTCAGTGTCGCGGCCGTCAGGTCGACAGACGCAAGGTCGATCATGTGGTTGTCCATCTTGACCTCGAAGGCTGCCCCCGTCGCCGGCCCGGCCCAGGTCACGACGATGGTGATGCTGGCCCGGTCGCTGGTCTGGGTCGAATCGCCCGTCACCCCCGCAGCCCCGGCGGCCACTGGTTGAGCACTTGCGCTGGTGGCCACATTGGGGCCGGCTACGGTCGAAGATGCGGAGCTGCATGCGCCCGCCAGCAATGCAATCGATACCACGAGGAGCGGTCGAAATGGGATTCTCATGCGCCTATCTTGGCCTCGGAACCTGAGTCGGACCTTAGCGCAGGGTGAGGATTCGACGAGAAGCCGGCCACAGGGGCCGGCTTCTCGCGGGGACTCGGCGGGCCGGGAGAGGGGAGGCAATCCGGCCGCCTCTGTTTTTTCATTGATCGGGGATTTGGTCAGTCTCGTGGCGGCTCCTGAGAGCGGCGTGAATGTGAGCTAAGAAGAACCAGAGAATTCACCCAATCGGCCCCGAGGCCCGCGTCTTAGCGAATCCCGAGCCGCGAGAGAATGCCGCGGCGTGCCGAGGGAACAAATGGTTCGGCCTGGTCCACGCGCGCCTCGTAGCCGGCCCGGCCAATCGCCTCGGCGATCGCCCTGAGTGACGTAAGGGCGGGGTCAAAGCCAACGGTTGCGGAGTCGGATCCGAGGTTCACCTTCACCACCTCCACGCCTTCGACCTTCCGGACGGCCTTCGTGATGTGCGACACACACGACGTGCAGGTCATCCCTTCGATTGGGAATCGCACAAGCTCGGCCATCACATCGATCCTCCAAGAGAGATCAGCAGGCCGAAGCTCATAGCCATCACGCCGAGTGCCAGCGTGGCCTTGACGACTGTGCCGTTCTTCTTGTTCCAGCGCCCGATCGTGCCCAGGACGCGACGGTTCGACACGAACAGGAGGAACAGCACCAGCGGCAGGATGAAGGCGATGTTGTAGAGAGCGAGGAGAGCCAGCCCAACGATTCCGCCACCCGAGGCGTGAAGCACCGCGGTCACCGAGAAATACATCGCCCCGGAGCAGGGGACCGTGCAGATGCCGACGAGGATGCCGGCCATGAGCATCCCCACGAGACCGCCGCGCTGCATGGCTTTGTTCATCCAGCCGTGCGTTCCGGTTGGGGCGGCCATCGTCGGACCCCAGCCCGGCAGGAACACATCCTTGAGCATCCAGACCGCCATAAGGAGCGCCAGAACCGCCGCGACGCGGGCGACGATGTGGTCGCGCCCGAATCCCTCGAACAGCGTGTAGAGCCCCAGCCCGAGTAGAAAGTAGGTCACAAAGACCGCACCGACGTATAGCGAGCCTGCTCCCAGGAGGGTCCGGCGAGCGAACGGCGTGGGACGTCCGTCGGCTGTGACTGCGTTCACAAGCGTGAGCGTGTACGTGGCGAAGAGAACCAGGAGCGCGTAGGCGCACGGGTTGAAGCCGTCGGCGAAGCCCGACCCGATGACGAGCGGGGCCGTGAGCGTCCCGAACCGCGGCGAGGAAAACCCGGGTCCCAGCAGGACGACGAGCGAGGCCGAGACCCCCACCACGGCCAGACCACCGAACAGAAGCAGGGCAGCCTTCGGGACGCCGGCGTTATCGGCCAGCCTCACCCACGGCTCCGCGTCAGTACGAGCCGCCACAGCCTATGCCTCGACGCGGAGCGTGGCGTGCATCTTGGGGTTGTCCTTGCCGCCGCAGCAGCTGTCGCACCAGAAGTCGTAGTCGCCGGGCGCCATGGGTGCCGTCAAAGTCACGGTCTTTCGGCTTTGCGCAGGCAACTCGAGCCGCACATTGAGTTTGTCTGAGACCATCGTGTGAATGCCGCCCGTGAGATGCATCGGCGCATCCTCGTTCCACCAATCGAGGGTGAGGGTTGCGCCCGGCTTCGCGTTGAGGACATTCGGACTGAAGCCGTCCATGCTGATTCCCACGACGAGGGCGCCGACGACGTTGGTCTTGTCGCGCTGACCCATGAACACGTTGCCGGCCAGGTACACTCCGCCGCCAATGACGAGGGCCGCGATCGCGAGGAACGCCGCGACCCGGAGCTTGCTCGGCCGGGGCCTTGCGTCCGGGATCGAGGTCCGACGCGGTTTATCGGGCAGAGCCTCACCTGGAGGGAGATCGCGAAGCTGGGCGCGTCGGGCGGCGCGTGTTGTCATGTCGTGACCTTCATTTGACTAATCCCTGGATGCGGCCGCATCTTGCCACGTCAACCTGAGAATAATGTGAGAGCCCGCCCTGTCTGCGACCTGGGCGAGCCGTCGGAACACTCACCGCGGTCTCAGCCGGCTCTCA
The DNA here is from genome assembly GCA_025358515.1 of Chloroflexota bacterium. Taxonomy (GTDB): domain Bacteria; phylum Chloroflexota; class Limnocylindria; order Limnocylindrales; family CSP1-4; genus Fen-1039. Next base: position 41,106 of record JANYJG010000162.1, on the reverse strand, counting down.
TGGTTATGGCGCACGATTGGTGCAAACACACCGCGCCGCCATCCGAAAGCCGTGACCTCATGAACGAAACCATCCCGACGGCCACCATCCAGTTTCCCGTCGAGGGAATGACCTGCGCCTCGTGCGTGAACCGCATCGAGCGGTATCTCCGCAAGGCCGACGGAGTCATCGAGGCCACGGTAAACCTTGCCACCGAGACCGCGAGCGTCAGATACGACTCGCGCCGCATCGCTCCTGCCGCGCTGGGCAAGGCCGTTGAGGCCGCCGGCTACGAGGCGCGGCTTGATCGGGCCGAGCATGGCGGAACCATGGCCGACAGTTCAGCGGGCAGCGTTGCTGCCCGATCCGTGGCGGGCCTCGCAACTACCGCAGACGCGGCCGTAGACTCACGAGCGAAGTCGAGAGGCGAGGGGACCTACGCCGAGCGCCACCTGGCCGAGACGCGCCGACACCTCATCGTGGCCGCCATCCTCACGGCGCCGCTCATCGTCGCCCTCGCGTCCATGACGATCGCGCCCTTCCTGCCGCACTGGCTCTCCAACCCCTGGCTTGAACTCGCGCTCGCCACGCCTGTGCAGTTCTACGCGGGCCGCGGCTTCTACGCCGGCGCCTTCAAGGTCGCTCGCCATCGCGCCACCGACATGAACACGCTCATCGCCGTTGGAACTTCGGCGGCGTACGTGTACAGCCTGGCGGCGATCCTCTTCCCGGCCTTCTTCGAGGCTGCCGGCGTGGCGCGGAACGGGGAGATGCCGCTCTACTTCGACACGTCGTCGGCGATCATCACCCTGATCCTGCTCGGCCGGTTCCTTGAGGCTCGGGCGCGCAGCCATACGTCCGACGCGATCAAGAAGCTCATCGCCCTGGCACCGCGTACCGCTCGCGTCGTGCGGGACGGCGTCGAGCTCGATATCGCGGTGGAAGAGGTCATCGTGGGAGACCAGGTCCGGGTCCGGCCGGGCGAGAGGGTTCCCGTCGATGGATCGGTAGCGAACGGTTCGTCAAACATCGATGAAAGCATGGTCACGGGCGAGAGCATGCCGGTCACCAAGTCCAGCGGCGACGAAGTGATCGGCGGCACGATGAACGGCTCCGGATCCTTCACATTTGAGGCCCGCCGGGTCGGCCGGGACACGGTACTCGCCCAGATCGTCCGCCTCGTCCAGGAGGCCCAGGGCAGCAAGGCGCCGATCCAGCGGCTCGCGGATGCCGTCACCGGCTACTTCGTGCCCGCAGTCCTGGGTGCGGCCGGACTCACGTTTGCCGTGTGGCTTCTCTTCGGCCCACAGCCCGCCTTCAACCTGGCGCTGCTGAACATGGTCGCGGTTCTGATCATTGCTTGCCCCTGCGCACTCGGGCTGGCGACACCGACTTCGATCATGGTGGGCACTGGCAAGGCCGCGGAGCACGGCATCCTATTCCGAAACGCCGAAGCCCTCGAGCGGTTGCACCAGGTCAAGGTGGTTGTTCTCGATAAGACGGGCACTCTGACCGAGGGTCGTCCGCGGGTGACGGACATTGTGCGAGCCCCCGGCGCCCCCGAGTCCCTCGCCGCCGAAGCCCCCGCCGTCCTGACCGAAGCCGACATCTTGGCCCTGGCGGCCGCAGCAGAACGTGGGTCCGAGCATCCGCTCGGCGAGGCTATCGTTCGGTATGCGACGGAGGAGCGCGGTCTCAGCCTGTCGGACACGACCGATTTCGCGTCCGTGAGCGGCCAGGGCATCTCGGCTCGGGTTGGGCAACGGAAGGTCCTCGTGGGGCGCGCCGGGTATTTGGGCGATCAAGGCATCGACGCGTCGCCGCTCAGCGCGGCTGCCCAGGACCTGGCCGCCGCCGGGAAGACCCCCGTCTACGTCGCGGTAGACGGCAGCCTCGCCGCCGTCATCGCCATTGCCGACACCCTCAAAGCCAGCTCGTCGGCCGCCGTGTCGCAGCTTCGCCGTCTCGGGCTCCAGGTAGTGATGCTGACCGGCGACAACGAGACGACCGCCGCGGCAATCGCCCATGAGGCGGGTGTCGACCGTGTCCTGGCCGATGTTCGGCCCGATGAGAAGGCCGCCCAGATTCGCCGACTCCAGGCCGAAGGCAAGAAGGTTGCCATGGTCGGCGACGGAGTGAACGATGCCCCGGCCCTCGCCTCGGCCGACGTCGGGGTGGCAATCGGAACCGGCACGGATATCGCCATCGAGTCCGCGGGCGTCACGCTCATGAGCGGCGACCTGCTGGGCCTGGTAACCGCGTTCGCTCTTTCGAGGGCGACGATGCGCAATATCAAGCAGAACCTCTTCTGGGCCTTCGCCTACAACGTGGCCCTGATCCCACTTGCCGCGGGTGTCTTCTATCCGTTCAGCGGCATTCTGCTCGACCCGATCTTCGCCGCCGCAGCGATGGCTCTGTCGAGCGTAACCGTCGTCTCCAACGCCCTCCGCCTGCGTGGGTTCCGCGCACCTCGGGTTGCCGGGGCGATGGCGCGCTGACCTCCCGAGGCGAATCTCAGCCGTTCGTTAAGTCGCTCTCACGTACGTCTCATCCGGAAACGTTGTACTGCTTGCATGAGCACTTTCACCAGCGTCCCGACAGCGGAGCCGCAGATCGTCCGGATCCGCGTCGATCGTGGATACCGGCCGGCTCAGTCCGTGGCCCAGGCGAACGTGCCACTCCGCCTGGTCTTCCAGCGGCGCGATGCCGAGCATTGCACGGAGCGGGTGATCTTCTCTTCCCCGCACATCGAGCGACGACTGGTGGCCAACGGGACGACGGTGATCGACCTTCCAGCGCAGCCGCCCGGTGTCCTTCGGTTCACGTGTGGGATGGGCCGTTATCGCGGCGAGATCGAGATCGCAGGGCATCGGGCGGCGCTCGTACCGAGAGCCCGGATCGTCCTCATGATTGCGACCGGCGCGGCGGTGTTCGCGTTGCTCGTCACTACGGGCGCGCTCCAGCTTGAGCCTGCCGCCGGCGTGGCTGTGCTCGTCGGCGGCGCCCCTGCGGCCTTTACCGTGGCGTCGCGGCGCGTCGCGCTTCGTCCCGCAAAGCAATCCTGAACGGGAGTTCGATGCCTTTCACCATCGACATCAACCCTGTAATCGCCGCCTTCGGAGGCCTGGCAATTCGCTGGTACAGCTTGACCCTGCTGGCCGCGGCGGCGGTCGCGATCCTGGTTTTCAACCACGAGGCGCGGCGCCGAGCGCTCGACGAACGGGCCACCAGCGATGGCATATGGTGGGTTGCGATCGCGGCAGTCGTGGGCGGGCGCCTTCTCTACGAGCTTCAGAACGACCTGCCAATGCTCGGGGCAAATCCGTTCCATCTGTTCATGGTCTGGGAAGGCGGCCTGAGTTTCTACGGCGGACTCATCGCGGCGCTGGTGGCAATTGTCGTTTTGACGAGACTGCGCGGTCTGCCGCTGTGGCCGATTCTGGACGCCGCGGCCCCCGCAGCCGCCATCGGCCAGGCGGTCGGCCACGTTGGCTGCCTGATCACGGGCGACTCGTACGGTCTGCCGACAACGCTGCCGTGGGCAGTGATCTACCGGAATCCCACGGCCATGGCACCTCAGGGAATCCCGCTCCAACCAACACAGGCGTACGAGGCGATCGCTCTCGGGCTCCTATTCGCCGGGCTATGGCTCGGTCGGGAGCGTCTTGGCCGGCTCGGAGATGGGGCTGTTGCCGGCAGTTACTTGCTGGCGGTCGCGGCCACTCGCTTCGCCCTGTTCTTCCTGCGGGACGAGCCGCCCGTCTTCTTCGGCCTAAAGACGGCCCAACTGATAGGCCTCGGTCTTGCGATCGCGGGCCTCGCGATCCTGGCCAACCTGATTCGGCGACACCTTGCCGCATCCGCATCCACCCCGAAGGAGATGGCACTGCCATGACCGTCCACACGAGCGAACATGCCACCGAGACCGACGGCGCGGGCGTCACAGCTCTGGGGAAGCTGATGGCCCTGCCCCGCACTGTCCGAATCATCGGCGGCGCAGCGGTAGTGATCGGTGGACTGCTTGCGGTCGGGGTGCCGCTCGCAACACTCACGCCCCTCATTTTCCTGGGTGGGTGCCTGGGCATGCACCTCTTTATGGGCCACGGCATGAGCCACGGCGGAGGGCATGGTCAGCCTGGACCTGCCGGCGGCGCCGGCGGCGCCGGTCCGGCCGATGACGCGCCGCCCCGTAGCGACGGATGATGCTCGACGCTCGGGAGGACCTGGTTCTGATTGACTCCGCCGCCCAGCCGGCCGGCGCTTGTGCGGCCTGCGGGCAGTCGATCGGTGCCGGCGAAGGTCTTACGGCCCTCTATGGCGGGCGGTTGCTGAGGTTCCGTTGCTCCGGCTGCCTGACAAGCTTCCGCAGGGAACCCGGGCGCTACGTCGCGACTCTCGACTACTGCTGCTCGACCGACGCGTGTGCGGCTTCGCCCGCCAGCGAGTGGGTTCTGTGACCGTCCCGGAGCGAGTCGCCTTAGCCGTCGTCGGTGGCTCGTTCGCGCTCCTCGGCACGGACTCCGCCCTCGAGTCGCGCGATGGACTTGAGCTCGTTTGGCTGGCAGTCGCGGTCATCGGCTTGGCGATCCTGTTCGTGTCGACCCGTGGGACGCCCTCTTCCTTGCGGTGGGTTGGCCGCCTGCTGCGCCTGAAGCCGCTGGAGTAGAGCACAGGGCGCGTGAATCGCCTTTCGTCCAGGTGTCGCGACGTCGGGCCATCGTGCGTCGCGGCCCCTGGACGGCTCTACATCGAGGGCCGGTGCGACGGATCCAGGTAGTGGCCGGGATCGTCCGAGAACTCAAGCTTGCAGCCGCGGCCGCAGAAGTAGTAAGTCGTGCCTTCGTGTTCCGTCGTCAAGCTGTTCGCGATTGCCTGCTTGGCGTCGATGGTCATCCCGCATACGGGATCCTTGATCTCACCGGGCTGCGTGGACATCGAATGCTGATCCATGTGGACCTCCTTACTGTCGTGGTTCGTACCTGATGGCGTTCGAGCCCGATGGCCTCGCCTGCGCAACCCAGGTCTAGAAGCCGGATCCGGATCAGGCGTTCGTCCATATGTTCATGATCATGTTTCGCTCCGCTTAGCGGCACCTGAGCCGATCCTTAGGACTTCCTGAGAGTCCTACGCCCGATCCAGGGCCTGGCGGAGATCGGCGATCAGGTCGGCGGCCGACTCGATGCCGACCGAGAGGCGGACGAAGGCGTCCGGAACCGCCAGCGGCGAATCCGCGACCGACGCGTGAGTCATCACCGCCGGCAGTTCGATCAGCGACTCGACACCGCCCAGCGATTCGGCCAGGGCGAAAATGCGCGTCAGCTCGCAGACAGCGATGGCCCGCTCGCGGGCGGAGCGGCCACCGCGCGGCCCCGGGATGAAGCCGATCATGCCACCTCCGGAGCCGCTCATCTGGCGGGCGGCGAGGGCGGCCTGGGGATGGGCATGGGGGCCGTCCGCCAAGCCCGGGTAGCGGACCTCGGCGATATCCTCGCGCGAGGCAAGGAACCGGGCCACGGCCGCGGCGTTCTCGCCGTGGCGCTGCATGCGCAATGCCAGGGTGCGGAGCCCGCGCAGCACGAGGAAGCAGTCCTGCGGCCCGGGCACCGCTCCGTTGGCGTTCTGAAGGAAGCGGAGCCGCTCGGCCGCCTCCTCGTCATTGGTGACGGCGACACCCGCGATCGTGTCGGAGTGCCCGCCCAAATACTTGGTGGCGGAGTGGTAGACGATGTCGGCGCCCATCTCCAGTGGGCGCTGCAGAACGGGCGAGGCAAAGGTGTTGTCTACCACCACGAGCGGCCGCCTTCCGCCGGAGCCGCGGTGTCCGGCGACCGCGGCCACGACCGCGCCGATATCGACGAGCCGCAGGAGTGGGTTGCTTGGCGTCTCGAACAAGACCATCCGGGTCCGCCCCGTAAGCGCGGCGCGCAGGGCAGCCGCGGGGTCCTGGGATAGGTTGACGTAGCGCGCGTCAACGCCCCTTGGCCGGGCCACCTTGTCGAACCAGCGGTACGTCCCGCCGTAGACGTCGTCGCCGACGATCACTTCGTCGCCGGGCAGGGCCAGCTCGCCGATCGTGGCTGTCGTGGCGCTGCCGGAGGCAAAGGCGATGCCGTGCGCTGCGCCCTCCAGCTCCGCCACCGCCCGCTCGAGACGCGATCGCGTGGGGTTGCCGGTCCGGGCGTACTCCCAGCCGCCGCGGGGCCGGCCGATCCCGTCCTGGGCGAAGGTGCTGGTCTGGTAGATGGGAGGCGAGATTGCCCCGGTCAGCTCGTCCGGTTCGGCGCCCGCATGGACGACTCGAGTCTCGAAATCGCTTTCGTCAGCCACGTCGTCCTCCGGCAGCGGCAGTGTGGTTCAGGAACTCCAGCAGGTCGAGCCGAGTCGCGACTCCCGTCGGCTTCCCGTCGCGGATCAAGATGACCGCCGTCGCGCCGCCAGACAGTAGCCCAAATGACTCGTCGATGGCTGCATTCTCGTCTACGAGTGGCAGCGGCCTGTCCATGACTTCACCCACGGTCCGGCCGATGACCGCTGAATCCCGGAAGGCGCGGTCCAGCAGGCCACGATCCGAGACGGACCCCACCAGCGATGCCGCGTCCACCGGCGAACCGACCGCAGCCTCCGAAACCGGCATCTGGCTGATCCCGAACTCCTGCAGCCGCGTGATCGCCGCGCCCACCGTCTCGCCGGTATGGACGATGACGAGTGGCGGGACTGGCGCGCCGTGATGATGGTCGGACAGCAGGTCGCCGACCCGCGCGCTCGGCGACGGCCGCGTTAGCAGCCCGTGCTCGCGCATCCACTCGTCGTTGTACAGCTTGGAAAGGTAGTTGCGGCCGGTGTCCGGCAACAGAACCACGATGACCGCATCGGCGCCCTTGCCCTCCGCCGTCAGCTCGTGGGCAACCGTCAGCGCAGCCACCAGGGCCGTCCCCGACGATTCGCCCGACAGGATGCCCTCTTCACGCGTGAGGCGCCTCGCGGCCGCGAAAGCATCGGCATCCGGCACGCGCACCCACCTGTCCACGATCTTTGGATCGAGCGTATCCGGCCAGAAGTCCTCACCGACGCCCTCCGTCAGATACGGCCTGGGGATGTCGCCCGAGAACACGCTTCCCTCCGTGTCGGCGCCGACGACGACGAGCTCCGCCCGCTGCGACCGCAGATAGCGTGCCGCACCCGTGATCGTCTCGCCCGTGCCGACGCCCGCAACGAAATGCGTAATCCGTCCCGCCGTCTGCCGCCAGATCTCGGGGCCGGTCGTACGTTCGTGGGCAGCAGGGTTCTCCTCGTTCCAATACTGGCCCGGCATGAACGCGCCCGGAATGTCACGGGCCAGGCGCGCCGCCACCGAGTAGTAGCTCTCGGGCGATTCGGGGGGAACGGCCGCCGGGCACACGACCACTTCGGCGCCATAAGCACGCAGCAAGGCCTGCTTCTCGGCGGACTGCTTGTCGGCCATGACGAAGACGCAGCGATAGCCCTTTAGGGCGGCGGCAATTGCGAGACCGTGGCCGGTGTTGCCGCTCGTCGGCTCGATGATCGTGCCGCCCGGGCGCAACAAGCCGGCGCGTTCGGCCGCCTCGATCATAGGCAGGCCAATGCGATCCTTCACCGAGCCGCCCGGATTGAGCATCTCAAGCTTGGCCAGCACGAGGGGTTGGCGCTCGATCGGGCCAAGATCGCGGGTGACTCGGCCGAGCCGAACCAGCGGCGTGTTGCCGACGAGGTCCAGGATGGATTCGGCGAATTCGGCGGGCGGGTGCGATGTCGGGAATGTCATCTTCGGACTCCGCTGAGGTCTTCAGTGCTTGGATCCGGCCGACGACGGAGGGCGGCGATTCCTTACGAGCAGATTGACCGGAATCAAAAAGCCGCAGCCTCCGTTGAGCTGCGGCCCCGGTTGGTCTGTGCCAGCCCTCGTCAGATGGCGACGCGCTCGGGCTCAGGCCCCATCTTTCGATGGCGGGGCCGCCGCGGACACGTACAGCTGATGCGCACAGAATTCATGCCCGAATTAGACCACAGAATCGGGTCGCGGCGGTTTTGCTGCAGCGCCCAGCTGCGCCATATCGTCCTCAGCGGGAGCGGCGGCGGGCGGAGAGCACTTCAACGTGGATCTTGGCGTGCTTCGTTAGGAGGTTGTCCTCGCCCAGAGTTCGGCAATACACGTCGTGGATACCCTGGGCCTGGTTTCGCGCCGCGACCTTGCGGCCCATGGCATGCAGCGCGTCGGCGTCGTGGGCGACGATGGTGAGAGTGTCGGGGTCTTCCGGGCCGGGCTGCTTGCGCATGATCGAAAGGGCGTCGCGGTACAGGGCCCTGGCGGCCTCGGGCTCGGACAACTTGAGGGCGACGTCACCGAGGTGACCGGTTATGTCCGCGACGGAGCGGCCACGCTTCCCCTCCGCTCGTAGGTAGCCGTCCAGAACGGCCTGATAGGTGGTGCGCGACGCCTCAAACTGGCCCAGCCGTTCCAGAGTCAGGCCCAGGTTGTGACCCAGCCGCAGCGTTCGCGGATCGTCGGCTCCACTCGCCTCGCCGCTCGCCGCATACAGTCGGCCGAGTGGACCGGCGATTCGTTCGGAGATGCTCCGCGCAGCCTCTTCCTCGCCCAGTTCCTCTGTCATCTCGGCCAGCCACAACAGGCTGTCCAGGGTCTGATCGTCCTTTGGGCCGTTGTGGCGCTCATTGGCGGCCACGAGTTCCTCCCAGCAAGTCCGGGAAGCGGCCAGGTCGCCTACCTTGCCCAGCTCCCAGGCCAGGCCCCTCAGGGCGTCAAGCGTCTCGTCTGCCTCCAGCCCCTGCAGCCGCGCTTGGGTCTGGTACAGACGATTGCAGGCGCGCCGCGCGTCCCTATGAGACTCAATGCGGCGCAACACCCGCGTCAGGCCCTTGAGGGTCCAGACCACGTCCGGGGTGTCGTCGCCCAGGACCCGCGTCCTGGTCTCCAGGAGATTGGCATAGAGGGTGGCGGCTTCGTCCAGGTTGCCGAGGCTCTCGGTGTTCCAGGCCAGATCGCCGATGGCTTGCAGCGTAGCCGGATCCTCGGGGCCGAGCTGTATCTCGCGCCGCTCCACGAGCCCGAAGGCCAGGGCGTAAGCCTTGCGGTGCTCGCCCGCCAGCCCAAGAGCCCCCACAACGCCGGCCAAGGCGTCCACTGTCGCCGCGTTCTCGGGTCCGTTCAGGCGGGTGAGTTTGTCGTACAGCTCGCGGTACGCTTTTGCCGCAGCCTTGGCGTCGCCAAGCCCGAGCAGCAGGCGACTGTGCCGGGTCATGGCATCCACGGTGCCGGGGTCGTCCGACCCAAGGGTCGAAATAGTGGCCGCGAGCGCCTGCTCAGAGAGCGACCGCCCGGAGGCTCGATCGCCCGTGCCGCACAGGGCCTGGGACAGACCAAGCATCGCGTCCAGGGTGTCGGGATGTGTCGCACCCAGGACGCGGCGGCTGCGATCCACGCGCTCGGCGATGACTTCGCGCGCTCGCGGGAAATCTCCAAGCTCGATCAGAACGCTGCCCAGGAGGGCCATCGTCTTGAGAGTCGTGGCGCTCTCGGGCCCGAGAACGCGGCGCTGCGCGTCTAGCAGGACCTCGAACGTGGCGCGGGCGCCTTCGTTGTCGCCCAGGGTCCGCTGGGTGACGCCCAGGTTGTTCATGGCGGTCAGCGTGGCCTGGTCTTCCAGCCCCAGGGCGTTCCGCCGGTTCGTAACTACCCGCTCGTACAGCGGCCGGGCATCCTCGAACTGACCCAGATACGAGAGGCAGACGGCCAGGTCGTGCATGGCGGTCAGCGTCTCGAGATTACGCGGCCCAAGGACTCGCTCACAGCGTTCGGCCAGGAGCGACAGCTGCTCGCGGGCCTGCGCAAACTCACCCAGCTCCAGGGCGATAGCTGCCAGCCGCGCCTCGACCTCCATGGTCGTCGGGTGGTCCGACGAGAGCAGCTTGCGGCGCGCGTCCATAACCTGTCTGCAGATCACGCGCTGCGTCTGAAGGTCTTCGATTCCCTCGAGCAGATCCTCGAGGCTCTGGAGAGCGGCCAGTCCGGTGATCGGGCGGGGAGATGTGCCCGTGCCGGCCTGGGTCCGATTTATCGACAGTTCGGATACTCCTCGCTGACCCGTGCGGTGCGGCGCCCATCATGCCAGGTTCGGGCGTCCGAGTCCGATTAGGGCCGCCTGCGTCACCGGGGCCACTTCTTTGCCGCCGGGCGCCACCGGCGTGCGTCCACCGAACACGTCTACCGAACACGTCGGGCTATCCCTTCGAGGGACCGATCCGCCTCTCCTCACCGGCCAGAAGACGGCCGATATTGTCGGCGTGGAAGAGCCAGATGAGCCCCGGGGCGCAAACACCGTAGACGTAATAAATGGGCGCCAGTGGCATCACGGCCGCGGCGACGACCATGACCACGCCGCCGATCGCGCTCGCCCCAAGCGATCCCAGTGACGAGATCCGGGTGACGAGGATGACGATGATGAAGATGGGCAGCATCACGGCGACGATGTAGGGCGCGATGATCAGCGCCCCGCCGGTTGCCGGTGCGACACCACGGCCGCCGTGCAACCCGATATAGGGCGAGCGGCTGTGGCCGAGGATGGCTGCCAGGGCGGCGACAACCTGCGGCACCACGCCCCCGCCGATGACTATGACTAACAGCACCGCCAGCGACGCCTTGGCGACGTCAAGCAGCCCGGAAACCAGGGCCCAGCGCAGACCTACAGCGCGCGAGACGTTGGCGCCGCCGGTCCGGCCGCTGCCGATGGTCCGGGGATCGGTCCCGCCGATTAACCGCGTAACAATGATGCCGAACGGGATTCCGCCCAGCAGATACCCTGCGACGAGGGCGAAAATGACCCGAACGAGGTCTGCGGTTTGCATCGCGGGGAAGTATATGACGGCTCGCGGAGGCCGGGGTCCGGGCCTAAGAAGTGCTCGCAAGGTCGGCCAGCAGCCGCCCGGGGTTGTGGCGGAAATAGGCGCGGCGGTCGGGGTTGGCCGCCACTTCGTCCACCAGTTCGGCCAGCCGAGCGTTGACCGGCGCCGACACGCCATTTTCCGCGCCGAAGCTCGCGACGGCGCCGTTCATCCACATGACCTCGGTCTGCTCGCCCGATGGGGCGTCGCCGGCGGCGTGTACGTGGAGCCGGAGTGACGGCAGCTTGCCGCCGCGAGCCCCACCGACGATTCGGCGAAGGATCGGCCGGCTCAGCCAGCTGGGCAGCCGACCCGCCCGCGCCAGCCACGGAACCGCTGCCCCGGGCAATCGCACCGGCCGAAGCCCTAGCGCGGACATTACCGCCAGCGTCTCGAGGAGCTGTCGTCGCTCGATCTCGAAGAGCCGCCCATCGGCGTAGATCGCGTCCGGGTCCATGTCCAGGATGGCTCCCGTGGCGTTGGCGACGAGATTGGCGAGCAGCTTGGACCACTTCATCGAGCCGGCATCCGGGAGCTCGGCGGCACGCAGACCGGCTCGCCTGAAGTCCGCGAGGAGCGGCGCGATGAACCGTTCCGCCGGGCCATTGGTCGCCGCCAGCCCGATCCCGCCGCGCCCCAGCCAGGAGACCTCGTCTCCGGAGGCGAGCCGGATCGGCGCCGTCATCGAACCGGCGAGGATGGGTGCGAGGTTTCGGACCTCCGCCGCGGCCTGTTCCGCACCGATGCCGTTCTCGACGGTGAGTGTTGGCACGTCGGGCCAGACTTGGGTTGGCGCCAGGGCTTCGCGCAGGGCCGGCATCTTGACCGCGACCAGAATCAGGTCCGGTGGTTGGGCGTCCTCCGTGCGGGTCACGCGATGGACCGGTACCACGACTCGCGTACCGTCGGGGCGGGTCAGCGTCACGGGCTTCTCGGAGGGCGGTTCGAAGATGCGAACCAGCGTCACGTCGTACCCAACGGACCCGAGCAGCGTCCCCAGGAAAGTACCCACGGCGCCTGCGCCAACAACGAGCAGGCGTTTGTCCACGGGAGCGCTCGGCTTGTCGTAAACCGGCGGAGTGGCGGTCATAGCAACCTGACGAATTACGGATCGATCGATGGCTAGCCTAGCGCGTGGGTTCGGCTCGCGTGGCTGTGCAAGGCGAAGGCCGCACCAATAGGACGCCCGGCGCGACAGCCCTTGGCATCGAAGGTTCCCGTGAGTACGCTGCCCGGGACCGGATCGCAACCAGTGGGCCGGCTCCATTCAAGGACGGGCCGTGGGCGTCGTTGTAATTGCGGCTGCTGGTGTCAGCGCCTGCGCAATGTACCTCTACCTGACACAGGGCGATCAACTCATCGAAGACCATGCTCGGCTGCGCGCGGATATGCTCAACGCGCTGCGGTGGGGCGCGGTCGTCCTGCTCAGCTGGGCCCTCATCCCGCTGGCCTATCTGTCGGCCGACTCGCAACCGGTCGCCACGATCATCGAGATGACCACCCTCATTGCAGCCCTGATGCTCCTGCCGGTCAGGTGGTTCGCCCTGCTGGGCGGACGTGACGTGAAGTGGGACCTTCGGCGGGTGAAGGTCGAGTTGACGCGAATGTCCAATCGGATCCGCGCGGGTGCTGGGCAGGTCCAGATCGCACGGATCCGCGACGACCGAGGCTTGATCGAGGGGCTGCGGACGCCCGAGACTTCGCCGCTTTGTGATCTCATGATCGCCGAGCTAGAGGACTTGCTGTCAGGGTTCGAGTCGTGGAACGAAGCCGGCCGGCGAGCCATTCGAATGGACGAGCTGAGCCGGACGCTGTGGCCGGGCGCCGTGCCGCCGCCGGACTTCGACCCCGATGAGGCCACCTTCCGATGGCGTCTCTATCGGGCCTTCGGCCGGCTGATGGAGATCGGCGTGGTGGGTGTTTCGCCGGCAGCGCGCGAGGAGTTCGCGGGGCTGCTCGCGTCGCTCGAGAGCTATCGTCGCTCGGACACCGGGGTATTCATCGACGAGGTGAAGAAGTCGGGCGATAGTTGGCTGGCCGACCCGCTTGCGGCTAGGCCGTGGATCGAGTCCTACGATTTCAGCGTCCTGGGCCCAGATGGCCTCGACAATGTGAGGCGAATCTGGGGCCGGGACGCCGCACTGTGGGGCGCGCAACTGGAGGAGGAAGACCTTCAGGCCGTGGAGGCGGATCGAGTCCGGCGCGGCAAGACGATCGAGCCGGCCGCCCGTCGATCGTCGGCTCCCGGCCTAGCGCAGTAGACAGCCGCCAGTTTCTATCGGCCGAGAATTCGATCGATTTCCGCCATCTGCGTGGGCGTGAGCGGCCCGAACTCCATCGCCTTCGCGTTCTCCTGGACCTGCTTGACGGTTCTGAAGCCGGGAATCGGAACCGTGTTGGGACTGCGCCCCCAGATCCAAGCCAGGGCACCCTGGGCGAGGGTTCGGCCGTCACTAGCGAGGACCTCACGGACGGATTCGAGCGAGTCCAGCCACTCCTTTGCGGGCCGGCCGTTCTGGATTCCGGGGAACCACTGGGCATGGCCGCGAACATCATTTGTGGCGAAGGTCGATTGCGGGGTGAACTTGCCTGTCAGTACGCCCATGCCGAGCGGCGCACGGTTGATGCTGGCGAGGTTCTGACGTTCGCACAGGGCCAGCAGTTCGGCGTTGCCGTCAAACACGTTCAACTGCTGTTCCACGACGCCGCAGGCCGGCAGCGTGGCGAAGGATTCGATCGCGTCGGTCTGGTCGGTGCTCCAACCGTAGGTTCGGACTTTGCCCTCCTCGACCAGCTCCTCCAGGACGTCGCGGACCGCCAGCGCTCGCTGCAAGGTCAGGCCCCAGACGTGGAGCAGGTAAATGTCCACGTGATCTGTGTTCAGGCGCCCAAGGCTCCGCTCCAAGTCCTCGCGGACGTGGCTCGCGACGTCGCTCTCTTCTTCGGTGGCGCCGTAGGGCAATGCCGCCCTGGCAGCCTCATCTACGTTGTACCCGAACTTGGTGGCAATTACGGCCTGGTCGCGACGTCCGGCGAGGGCCGCTCCAAGGATTCGCTCGCTGTGGCCACAGCCGTAGTTGGCGGCCGTGTCAAAGAAGTTGACGCCCAGGTCCAGGGCGGCGTGGATGGCGCGGGTCGACTCTGAGTCGTCTACATCGCTCCAGCCCGCGGTCGAGCCAATGAAGGTCCAAGGTCCGCCGATTGCCCAGCAGCCCATCCCGACCGCCGAGACTTCGATCCCGCTTCGTCCCAATATCCGCTTCACGGTTACCTCCTTGTTCTGCTGGTGCGATTGGCGAGGGGCTGGTCGATTGAATGCGACGTTGGCGGCACGGCCGTTTTCGGCCCCGGGAGGCCTGTCAGGTCGAGCATATACACCGGTCGGCAGCCGCGAACACGCCAGGAACCGTCCAGCCCGCCGTTTGGGCGTAGTCGAACAGAAAATTGCTCAACTTCGCCCCGGTTGCTGCTAAGTGACCCGCGGCGGCCGGTTGCGACCAAGTCTCCGTCCTTCGCGCCTCAGCCCCTCGTGGATCGGCTCTGTTTGGGTCGGGTCGGCGGCGCCTGGGAGGTTCCTGCTCACTTATCAGCACTCCGGGCGAAGTTGAGCAGAAACGGCGTGCCCCGGAGCCGCGCGGCGCAGCGCGGCGCGCCCCAGCTCCGCTCCGCTTCGCATCGCGGTGCGTTGCCCCAACTAGCCCCGAACGACCCTCAGGTCCAGGCTCGAGTGGTTCAGGACCTTGGCGCCGTCCCGTACGCACATCACGATGTTCTCCAGGCGTACGCCCCAACGGCCCGAGAGGTAGATGCCCGGTTCGACGCTGAACGCCATGCCGGGCCGCAGCACGGTGGCGTTGCCGGCGACCATGTACGGGTCCTCGTGAACCTCCAGGCCGATACCGTGGCCGACTCGATGAGTGAAGAAGTCGCCGTATCCGGAAGCTGCAATGACCGCGCGGGCGATGGCATCGACATCTTCGGCCGCGACGCCCGGTCGGACGGCCGCGGTGGCCTGAGCCTGCGCTTCGCGTACCAGGTCGTAGACGCTCACGAACTCGGGCTCCGGCACGATGCCATTGGGGCCGCTGACCCAGATCGTGCGGGTCGTGTCGCTCAGGTAGCCCGCCAGCGTCCCTCCGATGTCCAGGACGATGGGCTCGCCGGGCCCGATGACGCGCTCGGATGCATCGTGGTGGGGCGACGCGCCGTTGGGCCCGGACCCGACGATCGCGAAATCGGCCAGGTCGTGACCCTCGTCGATGAGGCGCCGTCGAATCTCGCGGCTGACATCCGCTTCGGTTCGACCGACCAGCGGCCCGGCCGAGATTGCGTCGATTGTCCGGTCGGCAGCCGCGGCGGCAAGCGCCAGCAGGCGAACCTCGTCGGCGTCCTTGACCTCGCGCAGGTCACGCATGATCGTGCTCGCGGATGCGAACCTTCGGCCGGGCAGGGCGGCTTGCATTTGCAGGACGTGCATCGCCCACAGCCGATCGGACAGCCCGATCGGGGCTTCCGAGCCCGCGGCTTCCGAGCCCGCGGCGCCCGAGCCGGCGGAAGCCACCAGTCGGGCCACAAGGGCGGACGCGTCGTCGGATTCGCCGAACGGGACCACTCTGGCGGCGCCACTGGCTGCCACTGGAGTTGCGCCGGCCTTCGTCGCCTCCAGGCGCGGCACCACGAACGAGACCGGACCCTCGCTCGGGACCACCAGCAGGGTGATCCGCTCCATCGGCTCGCCAACGAATCCGGTCAGGTACCGCAGGTCCGGCCCAACGCCGATGAGCAGCGCCGCGAAGCCGCGTGCCGCTACCTCCTCCCGGCAGGCGCGCAAACGATCGAGATATCGTTCAGGCGGAATCGGCCGGCGCGCGTCCGTCGTCATTTGCCAGCCAATGATTCGACCAGTGGCGCCATTGTCTCCATCGAGCGACTCGGGAACGTGTAGTAGCTGATGCCGAGCTTGTCGCGCCGCCGAAGGAGTTGCTCGCGCACGCCCTTGAGTGTTCCGTAGAGGACGTACGGGCTGCCGTAAACGGCGGTCGCGGCACGGACCGTGGCGGCCCTTGCGGATCCGAACAGCGAGTTGCCGCTGCCAACCAGACCGGCAGAGCCGACCATGAGGTTGATCTCCAGCTCCTCGAATCGGTCGCCGGCCGCCTCCTTGATCAGCGCGACCTTTGCCACCGTTGCCTTCTCGGTCGCCTGGCCGAAGATGGGCCGGCCTCGTTCGCTGAAGCCGGGGATCAGTCCCACGATGTCGGCTTCGCGAGCGGCGAGCCTGAGCATTCGAGGCCCGCCCGCGCCGATGGCCAGTGGCGGCCGGGGCTTCTGGATTGTCGGCACGCCGACGTAGGCGCGGTCCAGGTTGTAATGCTCGCCGTGATGCGTAACTGTCTCGCCGGCGAGCAGCCGTTTGTACAGCGGGACGGCTTCCTCGAGACGATCGGCGCGGCGCGGCGCGGGATCGTAGGTTATGCCGAGCTGGCGGTAATCGGCAGTCATCCAACCTGCGCCCAGCCCCAATTCGAACCGCCCTCCGGACAGGAAGTCCAGCGTGGCCGCTTCGCGCGCCAGGATCAGCGGGTGACGGTAATCGTTGGCGAAAACAAAGGCGCCCACCCGCAGCCGGGTCGTGGCCGCGGCAGCCGCCGCGAGGGCGGCGAACGGCGAGAGCTGGTGCCCGAGGTGGTCGGGCATGACCAGCACGTCATAGCCGATTGCTTCGGCTCGCCGCGCGATTTCCGACCAGGCCCCGCCGTTGGGCGCGGAGTCATGCTGAACGGCAAATCGAAAGGCATGCACGGGCTGAGGTTACTCCTGACCAGTGTCTGCGCGCGGTGGGGGCCGCGGCGGCAGCACGCGGCGGCGGCACGCGGCGGCAGCACGCTGTCAGACCCGATCGCGCCGACCAAGAGGCGCGCCGGCTAGAGGTCCGGGCCCGGTGCGTCGGCTATCAGACCTCGGCGACGATCCTGCCATGTGGCGGCGCATTCTTGCTCAACGGTCCTGAGGTGAGCGTTATCCAAGGTCCGTGGCACCAAACAGGCGCCAGAGAGGCCTGAGGTCCGTGAGCCGACTCAAGGTGCGTTGCAATGGGGAGGAATATGGGGATCCTGAGCCAATTCGCGCTCTCAAATGATCGGTCGGGAAGGGTGGACGGATCCGCGTGGTCATTCCGGGCAACGAGGCCCCGCTCCATTTGCTTAGCGCTCATCTTGCGTCCATTGAGCAAGAAGTGTGCGGGGATCGGGGGCTGCGCCGCCGTCGGGCGGGAAGGTGGGTGCGGACCCGGCCCATTCATCTGCGAGTTACTGGCTCAGACCACCTCCGCGAGGGCCTCCTCGAACTGCGAGTTGTACAGGTCGTAGTAGAAACCCTTGCGAGCGATTAACTCATCGTGGCTGCCCTGCTCCACGATCTTGCCGCGGTCCATGACCAGAATTTCGTCCGCGTTGCGGATTGTGGAGAGGCGATGGGCGATAACGAAGGCCGTGCGGCCCTTCATCAGACGGGACATCGCCTGCTGAACCAGAACCTCGGTGCGAGTGTCCACGGAACTCGTGGCCTCGTCGAGGATCAGGATCTGCGGGTCGGCCAGGAACGCCCGCGCGATCGTCAGGAGTTGCTTCTCGCCCGACGAGAGGTTTGAGGCGTCGTCGTCGATTACCGTGTCGTAGCCCAGAGGCATCGTCCGCACGAAATGGTCGACGTGTGCAGCCTTCGCGGCGGCCACGATTTCCTCTTCGGTCGCGTCCTCGCGTCCGTACGCGATGTTCTCACGGACCGTGCCCCCGAAGAGCCACGTGTCCTGGAGGACCATGCCGAAAGTGCGCCGCAGGTTGTCACGGGTCAGACGCCGGATGTCAATCCCATCGATGCTGATCGTACCGCCGTCGATCTCATAGAAGCGCATCAGCAGATTCACGAGAGTGGTCTTGCCGGCACCGGTGGGTCCGACAATCGCCAGAACCTCACCCGATCTAACGTCCGCGTTGAGGTCGTCGATGAGCGCCTTTTCGGGATCGTATCGGAAGGACAGCCCACTCAGCGCTACGTGGCCGGTCGCATTTTCCAGCAGCGCCGGCTCCACCGGATCGGGGATCTCTTCGGGCTCGTCAAGCAGCTCGAAGACGCGCTCGGCCGAGGCTACGGTTGACTGCAATAGGTTGGCGATGCTGGCAGTCTGGGTGATCGGCATTGTGAACGAGCGCGAGTACTGGATGAACGCCAGAGCGTCGCCCAGCGTCATTGCGCCGCTTGCAACTTGCAGGCCGCCAATAACGGCGATGGCGACATAGTTGAGGTTGCTCACAAAGTTCATGGCGGGCTGGATGATGCCCGAGATGAACTGTGCCTTGAAACTCGCCTGGTAGACGCGCTCATTCTCTTCGTCGAAGCGCCGGATGGCGTCTTCCTGATGGCCGAATACCTTGACGATGGCGTGGCCGGTATGGGACTCCTCGACCTGGCCGTTGAGCACACCGGTCCTGGCCCACTGGGTCGCAAATTGTTTCTGCGATCGCTTGGCGATCTGCAACGTCGTGACCGCTGCGACCGGAATGACCAGCAGCGAAACCAGAGCCAGGAGGGGGCTGATCCAGAGCATCATGGCCAGGATCCCAATGATCACGGCGATTGACGTGATGATCTGCGTCAAGCTCTGCTGTAGGGTGTTGGCAATGTTGTCGATGTCATTCGTAACTCGGCTAAGGGTGTCGCCGCGGGCGTGTGTGTCGAAGTATTTGAGAGGCAACCTGGCCAGCTTCTGATCGACGTCGCGTCGGAGCCGATAGACGGTCCGCTGCGAAACGCCGGCCATGGTGTACCAGGCGCACCAGCTGAAGAACGCGGCCGCCAGGTACAGCGCAGCTGCCACGGACAGGATCCCGGCCAGTGCTCCAAAGTCCACTCCCAAGCCGGGTGTGAAGGCGTACTTCGACAGGAACGATGCGTCCCCGGACTTGCCGGCGAGTTCGATCGCCTGCGCCTGCGTCATGCCCGCTGGGAATCGCTTGCCGATCAGCCCACCAACCAGCAGGTTCGTGGCGTTGCCGATGATCTTGGGACCGAAGACCTGTCCGGCGGTGCTGAGGAAGGCGACGATCATGACGAGCACGATCTTGGGCCGCTCCGGCCGCAATTCGCCGATCAGTCGGCGGAACGTGCCCTTGAAGTTCTGCGCCTTTTCCGCGGGCATCATCATGCCGCCCATCGGGCCGCCCATGCCTGGACCGCGCATCGCGCGCGGCCGCCCGCCTGAACCGCCGGTACCGCCGTGGCCGCCCATAGGCCCGCTCATGCGACTTCCTCCCGGGTGAGCTGCGAGTACACGATCTCCTGGTAGGTTGGGCAGGTTTTCATGAGTTCGGCGTGTGTCCCTGTACCCACGATCTCGCCGCCGTCCAGAACGATGATCTGGTCGGCGCGGAGGATGGTGCCCACGCGCTGGGCCACGATCAGGACCGTCGCGTCCGTGGTCTCTAGCCTCAACGCCGCCCGGAGTTGCCCGTCGGTCTTGAAGTCCAGGGCAGAAAAGCTGTCGTCGAAAACGTACACCTTGGGCTTCTTCATGACGGCTCGAGCGATTGCCAAGCGCTGCCGTTGACCGCCCGAGACATTCGTTCCGCCCTGGTCGATCGGTGCCTCCAGTTGGCCGTCCATCTCGGTGACGAACGTCTTTGCTTGAGCGATCGAGAGGGCGTGCCAGAGGACATCTTCATCGGCCGACTCATCACCGTAGCGAAGGTTGCTGGCCACTGTGCCGCTAAACAGAAATGACTTCTGAGGCACGAACCCAACCAGCCGCCACAAGTCTTCTTGGCGCATGTTGCGAACATCCACGCCATCGACGAGGACGCTGCCGGAGGTGACGTCGTAGAAGCGCGGGATCAGATTTACAAGGGTTGTCTTGCCTGAGCCCGTGCCGCCGACGATGGCCGTGACCTGGCCCGGCTTAGCCGTAAACGAGATACCGCACAAGACGGCATCCTCCGCACCTGGGTAGCGGAACTCGACGTCGCGGAACTCGACGACGCCGCGAGGATTGGCGATCGCCACCGGCTCGTCCGGGTCGCACAGGTCTGCCTCAGTGTTGAGGACCTGTTGGATCCGCTCGGCCGCCGCAGCCGCTCGCGGCACCATGACGAAGATCAGGGCGGCCATCATGACCGCGAACAAAACTTGAGTGACGTATTGCAGGAAGGCCGTCAGGTTGCCGATCAGCATGCCGCCGGAGTCGACCCGCATACCGCCGAACCACACGATTGCGACGCTGGATAGGCTCATGATCGCAAACAGGAATGGAACCATCACCGCAAAGAGCCGGTTGACACGCAAAGCGTTGTCTGTGAGCTCTAGATTGGCCTGGTCGAAGCGCCTCTCCTCATGGTCGGTTCGCACGAAGGCGCGAATGACCCGAACGCCGCTCAGGACCTCGCGCATGACCTGATTGATCCGGTCCGTCCGCTTCTGCATGGATCGGAACAGCGGTAAAGCGATATAGGCGATGGTCCCGATGACGACAACCACAAGCGGAACGATCACAGCCAAAAGGCCCGAGAGCGGAACGTCCTCACGCAGGGCCATTATCAAGCCGCCGACACACATGATCGGGGCCATGATCATGATGTTGAACATCATCACCAGGACCATCTGAACCTGCTGCACGTCGTTCGTGTTGCGGGTGATCAGCGTGGGGGTTCCAAAGACGTTGGTTTCCTTCTGCGAGAAGCCCATCACCTGGCGGAATATCGCGCTGCGGACGTCGCGCCCGAATGACATCGCTGTCTTCGCGCCGAAGTAGACGGACACGATGGCAGCCAGGCCGGTCAACAACGTTACGAGCAGCATGAAGCCGCCCGTTCGGATTATGTAGCCGGTGTCGTTCTTGATTACGCCGTTGTTAATGATGTCCGCGTTCAGGCTGGGTAGATATAGGTTCGTCAGCGCCTGAACGGAGACCAGGATGACCACAATCGCAAGTTGGGCGCGGTATGGCCGAAGGTATTTGATGAGCAGTTTCGTCATTCGCGGCTCCTGGTGGTCGACGATGAAGTCCGTGTTGGTTGTCAGGCTGGCAGTGGATACAGGAATGGCGACCGCGTGCATCGGGAGCGATGAGTTGGGCGGTCAGTCGCCGGGCTGCGCGGGTTCCGCTGCTTGTGTGGGTTCCGCGGGTTCCGCTGCCTCGCAAACCCGTCGGCGGGCGGCGTGGATTGCCCTCATGCCGATGAGCAGCGCCTGCATTTCGTCCTCTGTGAGTTCAGCCAAGACGTTCGAAAGCGCCAGCCGACGGTGGGCCGCCATATCTCGAAAGACCTGCTCCCCGGCTGCGGTGGGGTAGACGCGGACCACGCGGCGGTCCTCGGTTGCGTGGCGGCGTTCCACCAGGCCGCGTTTCTCCATGCGATCGACGATCCCCGTGGTGCTCGCGTCGGAGACGTCCAGCGCCTCAGCCAGACGCTTCATAGCCATCGGGCCCTCCGCTTCGAGAGCCGTGAGGACCGTCAGGTGGACTAGGCTGAGGGAGTGGCGATGCCACTTCTTGAGGACGCCGCCGCGGTCGTGGGGCGACCAGGACGTCATCTCGTCGAGGAGCTCGCGTTCGAGTGTCGCGCGATCTGTAGGCATCTGGCCGGACCGTCCATCGCCGCCACCAACGCCGTCGCCGTCGCCAACGCTGTCGCCATCGCCGATGGCATCGGCTTGGCTACCGCTCTGTGGTAGCTGGATATTCAACATGACACGAAGTATATACCAGGCGCGGCAACCTGCGGCCCTACCCCTTGGGGCTGTGCTGGGCTGGATGGACCAGCCGGCCCTGGCTCAGAAACTTTAATCATTTGAGTACATCATTGCCATCGACTCGGACGGCCTCGAGGGCCAAGGTAGGCCGCGTCTAGTCGGTCACCAGCCGGCGTTTACCGCAGGCAGACAGGGACCGCCCCATGGTGCTTCCAAACGGGAACTCCACGCGGCGCGGAGGGCCCCGTCCGTCTCCAGCCGCTCCAACCGTGCTGATTCGTGCGGACGGCGGCAAGGAGGAACGATGTTTACTCGCCATCACCGGGCACCCGCACAAGACTCGCACCGCCGTCGCCCGTCGCAAAAGCTGCGCATCGCTGCGTTTGCGGCCGCGTTCGTCCTGGCCCTGTCGGCGGTCGCCGTCTCCGCCGCAACTGCCCAGATCTCTGTTGCGTCGTCGGCCGCTCCGGGCGATTCCGTCGCGGTCTCCGGCTCGGGGTTCGCGTCCGGCCAGGCCGGCGAGTTGACGTACAACGGCGTCATCGTGGCGGCGTTTACGGCAACCACCGCAGGGGCGATCGGTATTCCGGTCGTCATTCCCACCGGCGCGGTTGTCGGTAGCGTCGGTCGCATCTCCGCGAAGACGACCTCCGGCACGTTGCTCGCCACCACGACGATCGCGATTTCTGCCAACGTCGGCGGGGCGACACTCGCCGTGCCGACGCAGGCCATGCCGGGCACCACGATCACGGTCGGGGGCGCGGGCTTCACGGCTGCCCAGGCCGGCGGCCTCGCGATTAACGGAGTGGCCGTCACCACATTCACCGCCGCCCTCAACGGCGCCTTCAGCGCCCAGTTCACCATTCCGGCCAACACGACGATCGGCATCGGT
Source organism: Chloroflexota bacterium (assembly GCA_025358515.1). Lineage (GTDB taxonomy): Bacteria > Chloroflexota > Limnocylindria > Limnocylindrales > CSP1-4 > Fen-1039. The sequence continues at coordinate 18,575 of JANYJG010000162.1, read as the reverse complement.
CGCATCGTGGCCAAGGACGCCCAGAACGCCATCGTTGCCACCACGACAATGGCTGTCGGGGTTAACGTCACCGGCCCGATGATTTCTGTCCCCTCACTGTCTGCGTCAGGTTCGAGTATCACGGTCGACGGAATCTCCTTCGTCGGCAGCCAGACAGGGATCCTTACCTACAACGGCATCCCCGAGGCTGCATTCACCGCGACGTCGCGAGGGACATTCAGCGCCGCGTTTGCGATCCCGGTGGGTCTTGCCACCGGCAGCGCCGGCCGAATCTCGGCCAAGACGAGTTCCGGCGCCTTGATCGCGACCACCACCATGACCGTCGGCGCCGGCGCGCCCACGCTCAGCCCGATTCCGAGCGCCACTCCCAGCCCGACGGCCACGCCGACGCCAAACCCGACGGCCACGCCAACGCCAAACCCGACGGCCACGCCAACGCCAAACCCGACGGCCACGCCAACGCAGACTCCGACTCCCACGGCCACGACGCCGGCCGGCAGCCTGCCGAACTTCGACCACGTCTACGTGATCATCTTCGAGAATAAGGAATACTCGAGCATCGTCGGCGCAAGCAGCGCTCCCTATTTCAACTCTTTGATCTCGAAGTACGGGCTGTCGACTAACTTCACGGCCGAGCGACACCCCTCCGAGCCCAACTACATCGCCCTAACGTCGGGAGGCACTCAGGGCATTACCGATGACGGTGTCTATAACTTGGGCGTTGACAACCTGTTCAGCCAGGTGGCAGCGTCCGGTCGAACCTGGAAGACCTATCAGCAGGGCTATTCGGGCAACTGCTTCGCCGGTGGCAGCTCCGCTGCCGTGACCGACGGAGTGGGCAAGTCCGGCGGCTATGTTCGCAAGCACAACCCCGCCATCAGCTACACGAGCATCAGCGGCAACGCGTCCGCCTGCGCGAACATCGCCAATCTGGCGAGCTTCGATCCGGCGGCGGCGAACTTCGAGTTCATCACCCCCAACCTGATCAACGATATGCACGACGGAACCGTTGCCGATGGCGACAACTTCCTGAAGGCATTCCTGCCCAAGATCACCAACAGCTCGGCCTTCGCCAACTCCGTCGTCTACATCACCTTCGACGAGGGTTCGTCGGGTGTCGGCGGCGGCGGCCACATCTTCACCCTGGCGGTCACGCCCGGAATGACCGCCGGCTACAAGACCGCCACGGCCTACAACCACTACTCGATGCTTCGCACCGTCGAGCAGGCCTGGGGTCTCCCGTACCTTGGGAACGCAACGTCGGCCTCGGCCATGAGCTTCCCTTACTGAGACGGGTGTAAATCTCTCATAGCGAGAGGCGGCCGACCGTTCTCCGGTCGGCCGCCTCTCCATGTGTTGCGGCGGCTTACGCGTCGGCGATCAGTCGCCTCGGCGCGATGAGCGGGCCCGGACTACCTCGATCTCGAAGGTCCCGACCAATTGCTGGAAGGCGTACAAGTGTCCGGCGATGGATCCGCACAGCCCGTGCGGACCGGCCTGCGAAAGCTCCAGCCGATCGAGCACAGTCTGGAAATCTTCGAGCCGCATGGACGTATCGCCCTCGGCCTCCTCGCCGCCGTCCCCGTGCTCGCCGACAGCCTGGTCCGCTTCGTCGGGGAGATCGACAGCCTCGATCGTTTGCTCCGCCTCGATCTCGTCGGACCCGATTCTCTCGCCCAAATCATCGAACAGCTTCACCCTTAAGAGGTAGGTCATCTCGAGCGGGCCCTGGGCCTGGCTGGTAAGACCCGGCGCCGCCCGACCGAGGACAAAGATGCCTGCCTGGCCGATCGCGTCAAGCGCCGCACTTATGCAGGCCGAGCAGCCATCGAATGTCTGGGCCGGGTAGGATCGACATCGGACCACCGTCACGGTAGTAATCGTCTGCTCCTTTCTTCTTTCTATTACGAGGCCCACCATAGGCAAGCCGCATGAACGCAGCCTTAACGTTTCATTAGCGCCTGTGCATCCACCTGAATCCCGTCTGCGCCGCCTCGTGGCAGTGCGCCGGGAGGTCGTCTTCGGGCTGGTCGCAGTGCTTCTCGTTGCATCCTGCGGATCTCCTGTTCCCAGTCGGAAGCCCTCCGGCTCGGTGATTCCGTCCGGCTCCGCATCTGCCGTCGCACCGAGCGGCTCGGTGTCGGCTTCGCCTGACGTGACTGCCTTCTACTACCTGTGGTACGGAACTGCGGCCCACGATGGCGCCTGGCGGCACTGGAATCAGCTGGCCCACCAGCCGGCAGGTGACATCGCGTCCGCTTTCTACCCGGCACGTGCCCCCTACAGCTCCCGGGATCCCGCCGTATTGGCCGATCAGATGCAGGAGCTGCGCCGGGCCCGAATCGGCGTCATCGCTGTGAGCTGGTGGGGCCAGGGCGGCTGGGATGATCAATCGCTCGATGCTCTCTTTGCCGCGGCCAAAGCAGCGGGGATCCGGATTTCCTTCCACCTGGAGCCATACCAAGGCCAGACGGCGGCCTCGGTCGCGACGGACATCCGCTATCTGCTCGGCCGGTTCGGGTCGTCGCCGGCGCTATTCCGGGTGTCGCGGGCAACGGCCTCTGACTCCTCACAATCACGGAGGGCGGTGTTCTACATCTTCGCCAGCAGCCGGCTGGTGCCGGCCGAGCTCAAGACGGCCCTCGATGGACTGCGCGGCACACCGAACGATTCCATCGTCCTAGTCCACTCACCCAAGGCCGCGTCGGCGACACGCGTCGATGCGGACGGCGTGTACACCTACGACGCGATGGCGTCGCCCGCCAGTTTTGCCGGACTGGTTTCGGACTGTCGGGCGGCCAACTTGATATGCAGCCCTAGTGTGAGCCCGGGCTTCGATAATCGGCAGGCGGTGGCGACGAATCAGAAGGTGGTGGAGCGGCAGGACGGTGCCCGCTACGACGCCATGTGGCAAGCGGCACTGGCCGCCAATTCGGAGTGGGTGAGCATTACGTCGTTCAACGAATGGCACGAGGGTACGCAGATCGAACCCGCCGTCGACTTCAGCGCCGGAACGCGAAAGTACACGGGCTATGAGAATGCCTACGGAACCGCCGCGGCCAATGCGCCGGTCGCCTACCTGGCCAGGACCGCGTACTGGATAGGGCAGATGCGGGCCGGCGGCTGAGTCGCCGCGCGGAGAGTTCGACTCAGTTCGCGGCAGGTAGATCGGTCGGCGGGCCCAGCGGATCCGTTCCGCCGTCAAGCGACAGCGGCACCAGCGCGCTGCCTATCCCGTAAGCCCAGACCCGCAGGTAGTAGACGCCCGCAGGCAGCGAGGCGCCGGTCGCGTCCACCAGGCCGAAGGCACTGGAGCCGTTGGCGATGCTGTGGCGCGTGACCCCCGACGAGACGACGAACGCGCCGCCGGCGGACCCGCCCCCGACCGGGGAATCGGAGCCCTCCTCGGCTGTGGCGTCACCCACGCCGACCCCCCAGACGCGGTTGAGTCGCCCTGAGGCATCGCGCCGATAGGCCGCCGCTCGAAAGGCCATGGGACCTGCGCCCAGGACGACGGACAGGGGATAGCGGTTCTCCACGTCTATAGAGATCTCGATGGCTGCGGCTCGGACGGCCGGACTACCGGCGATGGCAAGGCTCGGTCCACTAGTCGCGGTCCTGGCCGTCGCCACCGCCCGAACCTGCACGAAGACCCGTCCGGCCATGTTTGGTACTGCCCACACGGCCACCAAGGCGATCGCCCCGACGGCGAGAGCGATGGCAATGGCCTTCCCGCCGCGGCCGGAAGGGAGCGGCCGTCGGACCCGTCCCAAAGGAGAGCCTGGTATCTGAAGGTTCGGTTGGTCCAAGTTCGGTCGTTGCCCTTCGGTCATCCCAGCGGTCGCCCGAGGGAATCGCTCTGTCCATTCGAGTCTGGTGGGTCGGCCGGGTCGGCCCCGCCCAACGCCCGCCGGCTGCGGCTTCTGAGCTTATATCCCAGCAGCCCCAACAGGCCCAGCAATGTCGCCGCCACGAGCAGGGATGCAATCCAATCCGACGGCGGCAGGCGACCTGGAACCGAGCCACTGCCACCGGCCCCGACTGCGGCGCTGGGCGAAGACTGTGCCGGCGACGATCCAGGGGACGCCGTGCCTCCCGACGGCGGAATACCGGTCGCCGGCGAGTGGGACGGACCCGGTCCGCCGGTGAGAATCGATAGCACGGTCAGGTACCGATTGCCCAGGTCGCGGCTGGGCTCGATGTATGAGTTCTCCGTGTACTCGTTCCAGCTGATGATTGCCACTCCGTCTGGATTAGTTGCCAGGGCGTCGTTCCAGGCGGAGGTAAGGGTGGCGCCGTTGCGCCTGTCCACGGCCGTTGTTCCGCCGTTCAAACGGGCGTCGAAGCCCACCGCGGCCGGGGCCAGCCACAAGCCCTTGCCTCTGTGAACAGCGGCTGCCAGATCGCTCAGACGCTTCTGGTAGCCCGGAGTAGTGAGCGGATCCGCAGAAGACCAGTAATAGGCGTCCCCGTCCAGCAGGCTGGCCCGCGGCTGGTACAAAGCAGCGCTCTTTTCCGACCCGAGCAGTAGGACACGATTCGGTGCGTCGATCAGGCTGCGGACGGTGGAGATGTCGGTATTGCTGAACCGCCAACTGCCGGACCAGACGATGGCCGGCTTGCCGTATACGTTGAAGACCGGATCGGACCCGTACTGGTTTTCGAACCAGAGGAGATCGGCCTGCACGGTGCCGACGGGTATCGGGTTTCGATTGACGTCCAGGCCTTCGTAAATCAAGACCAACTTCAGCCCTTGGAGACGGCATTCGGCAACCAGTTCGGACAGAGCCAGGTTCAGTGAAGGCGTGCTCTTCCAGGAAACAATGAACGCATCCACGCCGGCCTGCTTTGCCCAGGCCACCTGCTGTTTGATGATCGCCGGATCGGTGCTGCTGTACGGCCCAAGGGCCGGCAGGTCCGACTTGGCGTGCTGCCAACTCGAAGGCGTGAACCACATGTAGAAGTAGGCCAGAACTGGCGGAGGTGCCGCTGGAGCGCCGGCAACAGGCAGGCCCTGCGCGCCCGACGGGGAGGTGGTTGGAGTTGGCGACGCAGACGGAGCCGCACCAAGCGAAATCAATCCAGCGGCCAGGGCTAGAACGATGGGCAAGACCCGGGTCCAGCCACGGCCAGCGTGGCGCGGGTCGGGCCGGTTCAGGCGGATGCGACCCAAGCCCGGCCGCAAGGCTGAGCTTGGTGGTTTGGATGGATCCATGTGCGTAGCCTCAGGTGTCAGGCCAGGGCTCGAATGGCGGCGTGGTTCTCTCTTCGCTTAATGCGCCTGGAGAGGACGACCCACCGTCCCACGACGACAAAGCCGATCAGAAGAATGAGTCCGACCACCAGGGCGACGTCCAAGAAGCTGACCACTCGCAGCGTCGTTTCCTGTGCCCGCGAAAGGGCGACGGGCGTCGGGGGCGAGTAGGCAACCGAGCCGAGTGCGAGTTGGTACTGACCCCGCGGCAGGTTGGTGAACGTGATCCGACCGGCGGAGTCGACTTGTTGCTGGACAAGTACTCCGTCCGGATAGGTCAGCTTCAGTTGGCCTAGCACCGGCGTGCCAAGGAGGGCGTCGCGGGTCTGCACGGTCATGCTGTAGAGCAACAGCTGAATGGTCCAAACGCCGTTCTGGGTCGGCGTCCAGGCTTGCTGGCCGCGGTTGACGACTTCGGCTCCGTGGATCTTGACCGACAGCACGCGGTAGGTGATGGCCGAGGCACTGAGTTGGGCACTTACTCGCACGGCCGACGCGGACGTCCACCACACGTCACTGGCGCCCGTCTGTGAGTTCAGGACGATATCGTCAGTGCCGGTACCGGTGCTGAACTGGGCCTGCTCGACGAGAGTCGGATCGACAAGACGGTTGTTGAGATCCACGAACTTGATGCTCGCCCGGTAGGCTACCCGCAGGCCCATCGTGTAGTTGGCCGGGCCGGTCACGTCGATGGTTCGGTTTGCCAGATAAACGTTGTCGACCCACCGCACGAAACTTGCTTTGATGGTCGCCGTAGGGGAGTTGTCGGGATTGAGATCGGCCGTCAGCGTATATGCGCCCTTCTTGGGCACGGGCAGCGCCGCGACACCGTCAGCTCCGGTCAAGGCGGTCTCCGTGCCCAGTGTGAATCGCAGGTTGGGCAGAGCCGGAACCGTATGGATCTGGATGGCGGCGGCCAGGATGGTGAGGGTTGCATTGGCGCTGGACGCTGCCAAGCCGTGAGCCCCGCCGAAGGTGACCACGACGTTGTAGGCGCGTGCCTCGACCAGATTCCTGGCTGGGATCACGAATACGAGCTTCCCATTGGCGTCGGCCTTGTCGCTGCGGACCTGAATACCGTCAAGAAGCAGTGAAAGATGCTCGCCTCCGACCACTCTCCCGGTGCGAGTACGCAGGGTCGCGGTAACGGTTACGTCGTTGCCCAGGATGCTCCCGGTGGGGACCTGCAGGGCGACCTCGGTCGGCGCGACCGGCACGGCTGCAGCGTGCCTGCCTCTGCCACCGCTCGGCGCGTGCAGAGAAAGCCCAGCTGCCGCCGCCGGGGCGACACTAAATCCGATTGCCCAGACGATGGCCAACGCCGCGGTTGCGGACACGATCCTGCGTCGGGGCGACAGGCTCGCAGCGGACTTATGCATGCGGGACCTCGCGCTTGTTCGACCCTTGGCGGAGCCAGGGCCGGAGAAGGAATGCGCCGCAGATGACCGCGAAGGCGACAACGGCGGCGTAGATGGCGAGTAGGATCGACCGATTGACGGCGCCGGGAGGCCCCGGCTGTGGATAGGTTTGCGCAGGGAAAATCGGGGCAGCTCCCGGGCGGCTGAAATCGAGAGCGTTGGCAATGCTGTTCGCCGTCGCATCTCGCGCGGTCAGCGGCTGCAGCGACCAGTTGTCCTCGATGAACTTGAGCACCGAGGTGAAGTCATACGTGGTGTTGTCTATCGTTCCGCTGCGGGCGTACGGCGACACGAAGATTGCAGGGACTCGGAAGCCGTATCCGTCGCCGTCCACCTGCGGTGGCGCAACGTGGTCGTACCAGCCGCCCCAATCATCCCAGGTGATCACTGCCAGGCTGCTGTCCCAGGCGCCGCTGCGCATGAGCGAGGTTATCGTCGTGGCCCCGAATGACTGACCCACGGTGATGTCGCCGGGCGGGTGCTCCGAGAGTCCACTCGGAACCAGGTAGGCCACTGCCGGCAGTTGGTTATTCTGCAGGTCGGTGTAGTACTGCTGCATATCCACGACGTGGGATGAGAGCTTTGGGTCGTCGACGAAACGGCCGAAGTTGAGCAGTGGAGCCCAGATCAGCTGGGATGCCTTGGCCGACGTGAGGCCCTGGACTCGGAACGTGATTGCAGGGTCATAGTTCTGAACGTAGAACTTCCATGAGACGCCGGCCGCCTGTAGCCGGTCGAAGATCGTGGGGAAGTCGTAGCCGGTAGCGGGAATTGCCCCACCGCCACGTGCCGCGACGGTGTACATGTGGTTGATCTGGCTGGAACCCCAGGCCGAGCTGAAGAACCTCTGGGCCAAGACGTACTGGCTGGCCAGGTTGTAGTAGAGGGGCAGGTCGGTGCCGTCGTAATAGCCCATGGCCAGGTTGGCCGGCAGGTTGTATTGGTTCTGCGCGGCCGAAAAACCGTCCATCTTTCCGCCGTCGTAAGAGCGCAGGGCTGCCTCGGTGCTGTGGTTGAGATCGACCGTGCGGTGGCTCGAGAGATGAAAGCGGGCATAGCAGGCGCTGGCCGATGGCACGGGCGTCGGCGACGGCGAGGGGCTCGGCGTGGCCTTGTTCTTGGAGACCTGTGACGGTTTGGGCGAGGAAGACGGGTTCGAACTCGGGACCGGCTTAGGGATTGGGCTGGGGGTCGGGATCCAGTTGGGCGCGCAGTACGAGGCCGGCGGCTGGTCCACGCCCGGAAACGCCGAGAAGTAGTTGTCGAAGGTGTGGTTCTCCTGCATCAGGAAAACCACGTGCTGGATCGGCTTGGACGCGCCAGCTGCGGGTGCTGCGAAGGCCAGCGGCGCTGCCGTCAGGCCGACAGCCATCGCCAGGCCGGCGGCATGCGCAAGCCGACGGCGATACCCGAATGCGGCCCTCATGTGGCTAAAGGATTTCACGGCCTAACCTCGAAGATCTGGATGACGACCTGGGTGGAGACCCGGCCCGCCGCATCGGTCGTGTCACCGGATTGTTGGAACACCAGCTTCCCGTGGTAGCGCGAGACGTACCGCTTGAGCAGTGTGTTGAAGAACGGCGAGCGCTGCGCCGACCAAATGTCCGTAGCTATGTATTGGATCTGGTTCAACTGCAGGGCTCTGTCCGGGTTCACGATCGGGTCGTATGCCGGGTTGCGGCGGATCGGATTCGGGCTGACCGAGAGTCCGTACGCGCGCCGCTGCCCGTAATATTCGATGATGTTTGCCAGGGTGGGACCCTCAGTGAGGAACACCGCGCCCTGAGGGACGTTGTCTCTGATCCACATACCGGTTGGGCGGCCCCCAGGCAACCCGCCGGTTCCAGCCAGCGAGCCGGTCATCGACGTCGCGCCGACGGCCACGGCCGTCGGGATGGCGATGCTCACGAGTGTGACTGCGAGCAAGGCGGAAGACGCGCGGATGGCCAGCTGGCGCGGCACCCTCAGACGAGCGGTGAGGCCATTCTTATGACCGTCAGCCACGCTCGCGATGTTGTGGATCTGCTGCGGCAGCCCGAGTCGTCTCGCCGTCGAGGGCGACACCTCGGCCCCGTCCTGGAGCACATCGACCGCGTCGGATTCGGTCGCTGCGTTCAGCAGGCGGTCGAAGGAAAGCCCGACCAGGATGGCGATCGCGGGTGCGATAGGCAGCAGATACTGGAAACCCTTGACCGGCCAGATTTCGAAGAAAGCAACGGGGACGGCGACCCAGCATAGGATCAGCCGGTCTTGCCACTGCCCGCGTCGGATCACGTAGAGCAGCCCGATCAGGCCGATGAAGAGGACCAGCGGTCCTACGGCGCCGGGCAGGATGTCGCCGTAAAAGGTCCAGGTATGGTTCGCCTGCCGAAGCACTTGCCACAGCACGAACGATCCGGCGGCGTTGCTGCCCTTGCCGATGAGAATTGCCGCCGGATATGGGGCCGCGGCCAACAGGAACAGGGCGATGGCCACGACCTGGTTACGGAACGCGATCCTGATCTCCGGGGTCAGCAGCAAGAATGCGACGGCTACAGGGACGATCAGGACCGCGGTTTCCTTGGCCAGCACTGTCAGGCCGGTGGTAAAGGCCGCCCCGAATAGCCATCGATTCTGGTTGCTGCGAATGAACCGGCCAAGCAGGTAGATGCTCAGCAGGAACAGGGTGGTTTCAGGACCATCGAGCAAAGCTTGGCGCGTTACCACCACGTGATAGGGCATCAGGGCCAGGATCGCCGCGGCGATGAGTCCGACCCTGCGGTTGTACAGAAGCGCGCCTGTGGAATAGGCCAGGGCCACGCCGGCCAGCCCGAAGGCCACCGAAAGGAGCCTGGGCGTGATGTCGTTTACGCCCACCAGCCGGAATGGGATTGAGTTCAGGAACTGCACCAGCAGGGGATGCGCCCGGAAGATGGCGAAGAGGCCACCATATGTCTGGTCGCCGGCCAGGGCAGCGCCCTGACCGGCATAGACCGCTTCGTCGTTGTTGAACCCGACCGCGCCCACCGACCACAGTCGAACGGCGGCGCCGACAAGTAGGATCCCGGCCAGCGTGACCCAGACCCTGGCGTTGGTTCTGATGCGGCCGATCGCTCGCGCGCGGATTTCGGTGAGGTCCGACACGAGTGACACGCCGGCCAGACCGAAGCTTCCGCTGGCGGGCATGGCCACCGCCTCGGCTAAGTTGGGGGGAGAGGCGTCAGCCGCCCCAGTTGCCGGCGGGCCGTCGCCTCGCGGACCCTGTCCCTGACCTTGCCCGCCACCACGACGGCGAGGTGGGGCCTCGTCGTCGTGATGGCTCTGGCGGGCGCGATTGCTGGAGCCATAGGTCTCGACACCGTAGCTCTCGCGGCGCCCTGGGACTGAGAATGAGACTGAGGTGGCGGCAATGTCGGCGTGCGCCTCGGCCGGCGCGGACGCAAACACTCCGACTGGCATGTAGTCGCGTTCGACCGATGTCGCCAGCGCGACTGGAGCGCCTGAATCGATCGGGATGCCGACCGTCCCACGGTCGTTGGTTTCGATCGGGATGCCGACCGGTTCGCGCTCGTCGACGCCCATGAGCCGTGGCAGCAGGTCGCCCCACTCGTGGCCACGAACTCGGAGCCGCCACACGTTGACGTTCTTGAGGGCCTCGGTCAGGAGCGCTCGCTCGTGGGTTCGAAGCTGCTGATAGTCCTCGCCCCCGATCACGAGGGTGGGGGCCAGGGTGGCGAACGGCGGGAAGCCGTAGGCGTCGTCGGTATTCTCGATGAGTTGATCCACGGCGGCCTCAAGCGAGACCTGTTCCTGGATCGGCTCGCCACGCTCCATAAGGAATACGTTGGCGATCGGCGCCTCCGGCGTTATTCGCGCCGGCATCAGTGCTGTGATGTGGTACTTGGGCGGGGGGACGATGAGCTGAACGACACTGTTGATCGACATAATCGGAACGTTGAGCGAACCCAGACCCTTGCCCACGGATCGGCCGCTCTTGGAATGGACGCGACTCTGAACCTGCAGCTGCAGACGCTGCTTGGAGCTGAGGCTATCGGCGTCAACCGCACGGACCATGGTGTGGTAGGAGAGCGTCATCGGCTTGGGGAAGGTACGAACCCGGCCGGCCGGATCGATGATTGCCATGTCGTCCGAGATGAAGCCCCAGCCGCGCTGGCGGACGAGATTGATGACGGTGCTGGTCTTGCCCGTGTCGGTCTGAGCGGACAATAGGGTTGCCTGGCCGTCGACTTCCATTCCGGCCGAATGCAGCAGGACGTAGCCCTTCGAAACGAGCACGAACCTGAGCAGGGCCTCGACCACGTTCGTATATAGGACGTGCCTGGAGAAGGCAAGCAGCGGCGAGGCTTCGATCTCGATTGGCTGGCCCATAGTCACATTGAAGTCGGCGCCCAGGATGCCCAGGTGCTCCCTATAGGTGACTCGATCGCCGTCTCGACGCAGCCGCACTCGGGCGTTCGGCATGATGCCGATCCGACGGATGCGGATGCGGATGTCCGGAGGGGTAGTGGTCTTGGATCGGAAGTAGGCCAGTTCCGGAAGCTCCGAGTCCGAGTCGAGTCGGATCAGGCCGCCGATGTCGTAGCGGTAGGCTGCCCTGCCTGAGGAGGAAACGTCGAGCTCGTCGGCAAAAGCATCGGCATGCTTCTTGCGCCACACCAGGCCGTCGGCGATCGCAAATCGAACGGCGAAGAGGACGCCCAGGGCGACCAGGTTGGACAGCGCCGGGCTGACGTGCCCGACATCGCTCAGCGCCCAGAGCATCGGCACGCGGAGTAGCAGCAAGGCGTTGTTCATACCCGCATATGCCACGTACCTGGCCCAGGCCGGGCCCGCGAAGCGTCGGCCTGAGAAGGCCCACATCTCGTTGCCCAGGAAGTTCCAGGTCGTGGAGACCTGGGTTGAGACGATGGCCGCGACGACGAACCAGATGGCCAGGCCTTGTACGAGACCGACGTACACGAGCTCGTTGACGGCAATACCGCTCAGTCCCACGAGCAGGAACCGGGCGAGCAAGACGAGCCTCGGCGAGACTCGGCTCTCGGACACTCCTATCATTTGAACCTCCACTGATGATCAAACCCTGTGTTCCGCATGGGCGGATGGGACGCTGGACGGGGGTGGGCAGCTGATCCGGCCCGCGACCGGGAAATGCCGCGGGAGAAGCCACTCTCCGGGCAGATCCGGGCGGGGGTGCGTTAGAGGCGACTGGGCTTGATCGCTGGGACTTGGCCTCGAGCAGCGGCCCAGCGAAGGGCGAGGACGACCTTGAGGGCCTCCAAGACGATGCCGGAACTCATCTTTGAGGTACCCTCGCGGCGCTCCTCGAACGTGATCGGGACCTCGACCACGCGCGCGCCCAGTCGATGAGCGCGGAACGTGGTCTCGATCTGGAAGGCATAGCCGCCGGCATGGACAGCGTCGAGGTCGATCGACCCCAGGAGGTCCGCTCGCCAGGCCTTGAAGCCGCCTGTAAGGTCGCGGTAGGGCAGCCGCAGCACGATGCGGGCGAACCGCCCGCCGCCCTTGCTGATGAATCGCCGCGTTGCGTTCCAGCGAGGTATCTGGCCGCCCGGCACATACCGGCTCCCCAACACCAGGTCGGCCCGGCCCGCGAGGATGGGCTCCAGGAGCGCCGGCAGGAACCGCACCGGATGGCTGAAGTCGGCATCCATCTGGACGACTATCTCGGCGCCGCGGGCGGATGCGCTGCGGAACCCGTCCACGTAGGCGCGGCCCAAGCCCTGCTTGGCCTCCCTGTGGAGCACGGCAATGTTCGGTCGTTCGGCGGCCAGCGCATCGGCCAGCGAGCCGGTGCCGTCTGGAGAGTTGTCATCCACGATGAGGATCGAGGCCTCGGGTATCGTCGCCAGAATGGCCTCGGCGATAGGCCTAAGGTTGTCTTTCTCGTTGTATGTGGGGAGTACGAACCAGATCCGGGGAATCGCAACAGACATGCGATGTCTCCTCCAAATGAAGCAGATGGGTGTCGAGGGGCGGAAATCTACGCGACACCAAGCCCGGGTGCGAGCCCTGTTCCCGGTTTCAACGGAGCAGACGAAAAGCGTCCCGTCAGGCGCAAGGGGACGGCTGTATTGCCCGCCTAATCAGGTAGGTAGGGAACTACCCATGCCGAACCCACCCATTCGCACTGGCCCGGATGGCCGCCGCAGTTCCATATGACTGGGCGATGTCCGATTACTTCCCCCTCATCTACGGTGGCCAGGCTTCCTCAACGCCGCCGGTCGCCGTATCATCCCCGCCTTCGGATTGGACCTACCGTCAATGGAGTGCCCCTTGTCGCACCGCCGATCTGCCGGACCGCGGGCCCACCTGCTCGCGGTGGTGGCCTCCGTCGCGCTCGTCGTGACGTCCGTTTCGTGCGCTCAGAACTCGCCGCTCCTACTTCTAACTGCGGTCTCCGCCATTTCGGCGCCGATCGCCACTCCGAGCGCGACCGCTACGCCCCCGCCAGGCGCCTCGTCGGCGGTGGCCCCGACCTCTCCGACCGCGCCGGGCAGCACCCCGGGCACCGTGCCGGGCACCACGCCGAGCGCGTCCACATCGTCATCGACGTCTCCGACGGCCACCGCCTCGCGCGGACAGACCGCTTCCTTTACCAGGCCGCGGGCCCCGACCGTGCCCTCGGCCGCCACTCCGGTGCGAGCGGCCTTCTACTACCCGTGGTTCTCCGAGGCCTGGGACCAGTCCGGGGTCAACCCATTTACGCACTACCATCCGTCGGCCGGCTTCTACAACGGCGCCGATCGGGCGGTCGTTGCCCGGCAGATCGACGCCATGCAATACGGCAAGATCAGCGTTGGCATCGCCTCATGGTGGGGCCAGAACAGCGGCACGAACGCCAAGATGCCGATATTGCTATCCGCAGCGGCGGGAACCGGGTTCAAGTGGGCGATCTACTACGAGGCTGAAGGTGGCTCGGATCCCAGCGTGACCACGATCAAGTCGGACCTCGCGTACATCAATAGCCGCTACGGTTCCAACCCGTCCTTCTATCGCATCGGCGGTCGACCAGTGATCTTCGTCTACGGCCAGCCGTCGGACGGCTGCGCGATGGTGAGCAGGTGGTCCCAGGCCAATGCGTCGGGCGCCGACTACGTCGTGCTCAAGGTCTTCCGGGGGTTTGGCGCCTGCGCCGGTCAGCCGAACGCCTGGCACCAGTACTCGCCGGCCGTGGCGGAGAATAACCAGGCCGGCCACAGCTTCACAATCAGTCCCGGCTTCTGGCTGGCAACGGCCCCTCAGCGACTGGCCCGCAGCGTCACTCGCTGGCAGCAGGAGGTTCGCGACATGGTCGCCTCTCGTGAGCCGTGGCAGTTGGTCACAACCTTCAACGAGTGGGGTGAAGGGACCTCCGTGGAGAGTGCCTCGGAATGGTCAAGCGCCTCCGGATACGGTGCCTACCTGGACGCTCTCCACTCCTACTGAGCCGCCGGCTACTTGAAAAACTCGGCCATGTTGCCGGCCGAGCAGGACTGACCCAGGCAGCCAAGACCCCACGAATCCTCGATTGTTCGCAGCAGGGCGTAATGGTCGTGCTGCACCGACGATGTAAAACCCGGTTTGGCAAGGGGACTCAGTACGACTGTTGCGACTCGTCCGCCACCCCCAGCCGTGCCTTCGCCTTCGTCGGTCGTGATGAAGAGGACGCTGTCGGTGAATGCGGCGTTGGACGTGATGCGCGGCACGAAGGTGGCAAGGAAGGCGTCGGCCGTCGCGATCGGGCAACTGTGCATGTCGTTGCACTCGTTGGGTACGATCAGCTGGTAGTTCGCCGCGGACGGGTCGAAGGCGACCAGGTTCGTAATGTTGGCGCACCTCACCGGGTTGGTCCTGATATCGGCGAAGCTGATGGCAGGGTTGTGCTTGCGGACGTACGTTCCGGGTGAGCCGATGCCCTCGCCCTGTCCATTCTTGGACGAGCCGGTGAAGCAACCGCCCGGGTAGTCCTGCTCCACGACGCGCCAGGTCTTTCCGTGGGCCTCCAACTGGTCTGCCAGGTTGGTGTTTGCCAGATCGTGCGGACTATCGTCGGTAATGCCCTGGGTAGACCCGGAGAAGAGGGCCAGGTAGTTCGGCTGGGACGGGTGGGATACCCCGAAGTAGCTGGCGGAGAGGCCGTACTTTGCTATCAGCCCGTTCAGGTACGGCGCTTTCGAGTTGCCCACCATTGTCGCAAACGAGGCATTCTCCAGGACGATCGTGTAAACGTGCGCGAAGGGCGGGACTACACCTGCCGTTGCAGGCGCCGTCGGCGCAGGCGAGTGGGACGTGACCGTCGCGGATGGGGAAGAGGAAGCGGATGGGGAAGGGGACGAGGACGGGGCTCCCGCGCAGGCTGCCATCAATGCGGCCAGTAGAACGAGCATCACGACGCGGCAACCGCGATTGGGCACGGCGTGCTCCTCCCGAACGGGCCCCGCGATGGCGGGCCGGCGGCCACCGCCAGAGGCGAAGCTGGCCTTTGTCTACACCTTCGCGGCGATCGGATCCGCCGATGAGGGCGCCGGGCTTGCGTTGTGGGCCGACCTCACCACCAGGCAGGACGTTCCTTTCGCCCAAGTGCAGCGCACGTCAGTATCAATAACTAAACCGCTCTGCATTCCAAACGAAATCGCCAAACTCGTCGCGGTTTGCCGACCGGGGCGGCTACCCGCTCATGTGTACGAGAAAGAGCAGTCGTCGATGCCGATAGCCTCCGCCGCCCGCCCGAGCCATCGCAAGGTGGCGCCTCTCGATCGGGGAGCACACGTGAAATGGTCTCGCAGGGCGCGGGCCGTTCTGGCAGCAGGATTCGTGCTCGTTTGGCTCACGACGGTCCCGGGAGTTACGAGGCAAGTGGTTGCGGCCTCCGATCCGGTGATCGCCGCCGCCGGCGACATCGCTTGTGACCCGGCCGACCCTCAGTTCAACAACGGGAGCGGCACAGGCTCCGGCTTCCATGACTACTGCCGGCAGGGCGCCGTATCCAATCTGCTGGTCGGCGGCGGTTATAGCGGCGTGCTCGCTCTGGGGGACAACCAGTATTACTGCGGCAGTCTGGCTGCATATCAGCAGTCGTACGACCTCAGCTGGGGGCGCGTGAAGGCGATCACTCATCCCGTTGTCGGCAACCATGAGTACCTGACCACCAGCGGATCGAGCATCTCGACCGGCTGCGACGCCACCAATGCCAACGCCGCCGGCTACTTTTCGTACTTTGGTTCTGCGGCTGGGACGGCCGGCCGGGGCTATTACAGCTTTGACGTTGGCGCGTGGCATTTGATCGCCATCAACTCGAGCTGCACGGGCGCCGGCGGCTGCACGTCCACCTCGCCCCAGGGCAAGTGGCTGGCCGCCGATCTCGCCGCGCACACCGGCCAATGCATCCTCGCCTACTGGCACATTCCGCTATTCAGCTCCGGTGGCCGGGCCGCCAATAACACCCAGTTCGTTTGGCAGCAGTTGTACGCGGCCCACGCGGACCTAGTCCTCAACGGCCACGACCACATTTACGAGCGGTTCGATCCACAAACCCCGGCTGGGATCGCCGATTCGGCCAACGGTATCCGCCAGATCACCGTCGGCACGGGTGGCGCGAACCACACCTCCATCGCGTCGATTGCTGCCAACAGCGCCGTCCGCGATATCACGTCGTTCGGCGTTCTGCAGCTAACGCTCCATCAGGGCAGCTACGATTGGAGCTTCCTCCCGGTCGATGGAGTTTTCACCGATAGCGGATCGGCCGCCTGCCACAACGTCGCGGCACCGACGCCCACGCCGACGCCCGCACCGACGCCCACGCCCGCACCGACGCCCACGCCCGCACCGACGCCCACGCCGGTGGTGACGCCGACGCCCACGCCGGTGCCCGGCACCTCGACGTTGCTGCCTGCCGCCGACAGCTATGTCGACGCCTCGCTGCCGACCAGCAACTACGGCACCCTGGCCCAGCTTCGAGTGGACGCCTCGCCTGTGGTGCGCTCTTACCTGACCTTCAATGTGACGGGCGTGACTGGCACCGTAACCTCCGCATCGTTACGGGTCTGGGCCACCAGCGCCCAATCGACGGGCTATGACGCCTACTCCGTGGCCGACACGAGTTGGGGCGAAACCACGATCACCGATTCAACCGCGCCGCCCTTCGGCGTAAAGCTCGGCAGTTCCGGCAAAGTCACCGCCGGATCATGGACCAGCGTGGACGTCACCTCGGCCGTGACCGGGAATGGCCTGGTCAGCTTCGGCCTGTCCACGACCAACACCACGGCTCTGGCGCTCTCTTCGCGTACCGGTGCCACTCCGCCCCAGTTGGAGGTCGCGTCGACCGGTGCCGCCGCCTTCGGTGTGCCGCCGGTCCCGAGCCGACCTTATCCCTGGAGCCCGGTCCTTCTGATGTTCCCGATTCTCGCCCCGGCGCTGCTGCTTATCGATCGGAAGCCTGCGCGGGGATTTCTCAACGGCGGCCTACAGCGGCGGCTGGCCACTCCAAGCTAGTGAATCCGAAAGGGGCCCCGCGCAAGATGGCTCCGCACTCAGACTCGCTTGACAACGACCGAATCGGCGACGTTGTCCGGCCAGGCTCGCTTGTAGGGGTCGCCGGAGGCTATGGCCGCGGCGATCACGCCGGCGACTACGGTGACCAGGCAGATCGTCCACATGAGGTAGCGAACGAAAACCCGCCCTAGCCCCAGCGGTCGGCCGTCAGACGCCCGAACGACGCGCAGGCCGAGCAGGCGCTGCCCAATCGTGCCCTCGAAGACGTACCAGCAGGTTGGAACCCACAGGAACATGATCAAGATATAGCTACCGATGAACACGTCTGACGCCGTGGTGTGGATGGTGACACCGTCGGCTGTTCGGAATCCGAGCGCCCCCAGAAGTGCGCCGACTACCGCCAGGAAGCCGACAAAAGCCACCGCGTCCAGGACCAGCGCGCCAAATCGAACGCCGATGCCGCCCCAGACGAGACCCGGTGTTGGGCCAGGCGGCACGGCCGAGAGCCAGGGATTCGGACCGTAGCCCGAACCGGGCTGGACGGGGGCATACGGATACATTGGCGGATAGCCCGGCTGCGACGGATAGCCCGGCTGCGGCTGGTAGTACCCGGGCTGCGGTGTGTACCCGGGCTGCGGTGGAGCGGCCGTCGGAGTCACCACGCTCGGACCCGCCGCCTTCGCTGGGTCTGACCCCCAGCGGTCAATCGGTTGTGTCGGTTGTGTCGGTTGTGTCGGCGGCAGACTCTGCCGTGGCGGCAGGCCGGATGAGCCGGAGTCGCCTGGAGTCCTGGGCTCGTCGTCCGAGAACAATTGCGGAAACCTCCATCTCGGCTCGGGACCCCCTACACGCCGGCCCATCCTAGCACCGGGCAACGCCCGCCCGACGCAGCCGCTGGACCCTCGGCCCGGGCTCGTGGCATCCTTTTAGCAACTTGTCAGTTCGCGGGTCGGCGGTAGCTGCCCTGGTCAAGCGGCCCATCGGGGGTCGTGGAGGTTTAATGTCCGGCTTCAGAAATTTCCTGCTCAAGACAAATGCGCCCGCCCTGGCGATTGGCGTCATCATCGGCGTGGCAGTGGGCGATGTCGTCAAATCCCTAGTGAGTGACATCATCATGCCGCCTGTCGGCCTCGCGATGGGCAGAATCGACTTTGCGAACCTGCGGTGGGTGATCAGGTCTACGGGCGATCCCAAAACCGAAGTCGCGATTCGCTATGGCATGTTCCTCAACACAATGATCACCTTCGTCATCATTGCGTTCGTGGTGTACGTGCTCTCGTCCGTCCTTCTCCGCCAGGGTCCTGAAGCCCCAACCAGGACGTGCCCCTTCTGTAAGGAATTAGTGCCGGCAGACGCGACCAGGTGCCGAGCCTGCACCAGCATGCTCGACGCGCCCGACGCGGGGAACGGCG
>JANYJG010000147.1 GCA_025358515.1 Chloroflexota bacterium | reverse complement strand
TCACTTTCGGTTACGACCCGCTAGGGCGTCTCGCGAGCCTGTCGCGCCCCAACGGCGTGAACGACGTCTATTCCTACGAGCTAACCGGCCAGCTCTCGTCGCGGACGAGCTTAAAGGGTGCAACGGCCATCGATGCCCTGTCGTACACCTATGACGACTCCGGTCGGCGCACGACCAAGACGGACTCCGCCGGCACTACCACCTACGGCTACGACACCGCCGATCGGCTGATCTCAGTCCTTGCTCCGGCCGGGTCGAGCCTGCCGGACGAGACCTTCGCCTACGACCCCGCAGGCAACCAGACGCAGTCAAGCCAGTCCTACGACGCCGCCAACCGCTTGCTCTCCGATGCCAGGTTCACCTACACCAACGACAACGAGGGCGACCAGACCGGCCGCACCGAGCGCGCAACCGGCAAGGTCACAACCTACACCTGGAACGTTCTCCACCAGATGACTTCGGCTCAGCTGCCCGACGGCAGCACCGTCGCGTATCGATACGACGCCATCGGCCGTCGGGTCGAGCAGTCGAGCGCCGCCGGCACCACCCGCTACGCCAACCTCGGGGCCAATGTGGTCGCCGAGTACGACGGGGCAAACGCTCTGCGGGCGAGTTACGTCACTACGATGGGCACCGGCGATCTACCAGGCGTGCTGCTGGAAAGCAACGTTAGTGGCGCGGTTACGTATCCGCTCGCCGACGGCGTCGGCTCAGTCACCGGGTTCACGAACAGCAGCGGGGCCCTGGTGTCCACCTTCACGTACACCGCCTACGGCTCCGCTGTCGGCACTTCGCCTGGTACCTACGCCTACGGGACCTACAGCTACGACTCCGGAACCGGGCTCTACTATGCCCGTGCTCGTTACTACGACTCGGTCGCCGGTGCCTTTCTCAGTGAAGATCCGGTCGGTCTCTACGGCAACGCATTAGATAGCGTGAGCGCCCCAGCGTTGTCCAAGGCGAATTGTGGGACGGGATGCTCGGGATCATCCATGACGCCTGCGCTTCGCGGTCCTTCGGCCAACTCGCTCGCACTGGTTGGGCTGCCCGGATCCGAGTTTAGCCCCTACGGCTACGGCAGCCAGAACCCCGTCCACCTATCCGATCCGACTGGCCGAATGCCGTTCGATGAGTACGGTGCACGCATGTCGAACAATGAAGTCGAGAATGAGGTGATGCACCGGATGGGCAAGGAGGCCGCCAAAGAGCTGGGTTGCACCTTTACGAGGAAGATCCAACGGGCGCTCCACCTCGCAATCAGCAGGCAGGGCTACACCCCTGACGAGATATATGACATCGCCCTCCAACTGATGGAGAGGTGCAAGGGATAGGAGTGTGGCCGCATTCGAGCCTTGACGCGCTGTCAAGCACCGGAGAATGTTCCAACAAGAAGCGGTCACCCCACGGTCTGGATTCTGTGCCGGAAGGGAACTGAATGTGGATGAACGAGTTCTGCAGGCGGTGAGCGCGCTTGAAGGCCGCCATATCTGGGATCGGACGCGAGCGGCCGACATGGAGATGTTCCAGTTCGGCGATCGCGTGACGCAAGAGTTTCGCGGCGAGGTCAGGACGGTCGGCGAGTGGGCTCTTCATCTGATCGGTGGGTGGCGAATCCGCGCCAGTGGCCGAGTTCTAGTTGGCCGTCGCGACTTCTGGGTCCCCGCACGAGGCGTCTCCGACGACGACTTCAAACCTCACTCTTTGGGCGGGTCTCGACGAGATGAACTCATGGAGCAATTCCTCGCCCACGGAGAAACCGTGCACCGCGCTGAATCGGCCACCCTTGGCGAAGCTGGCGATCTTCGACTCGTCTTTACTGACGGCTGCGTGCTGGAGACTTTGACCGACCTTGGGTTTGTAGAGCCGGCGGACGACGAGACAAACGAATGCTGGCGGCTGTTTCAGCCGGCCACGGAACTGCCCCATGTCGTCGTCCGACCAGGCGGAGTGATCGAGTACGAGTAGCATGCCAACCGCGTTGGAGGATGACGGGCGCAACACGAATAGGTTGTCGACAAACGAGTGCAGAGTTCTGGACCACAGCTGAAGACGCCGTTGGTTCGCCAGATCGATGAACGACAAGGTATATACGATTGTCCGCGCTGTGATCCCCAAATCGAGGAGGCCGCGAGAGCGATTTGGCCCGACGGCTACGCCGTGATGAAGGCAGACGCCGCCTCCCAGACGTTGACGCCGACGCTACCCGTTCCCCTGCTGGGGCCCGACTGGGATAGAGCCACGCTCCCAATCCGCCCGCCCGTCTAGATCCACCGTGCGCGGTCACATACCGCCTTTGATGCAGTAGAGAAAGTTGTAACAAGCGGCGTCCGAGGTTCAGCCAACCAAGGTTCGGGTCAAGCCTGCGTACGCTCTCGACTGCGCTGATATGATCACCAGCCCGCCCTCTCGGTAGGTTCCCAAGAGCGGATCGCGGCGATAAGAGGCGAACCCGCCCGATGACCCCGTGCATCGGGCCATACTCGCCGGTCGCAGCGATCAAAGCGAAGTCCCTCGAGAACGCTTCCATCGCACCGACCACATGGCTGGCCGCGGTTGAGTCCGCGATCCCAGACGTCGTCCGAGCTCAGGACTGCCGTTTTCACACAGGCTGACGGTCGCGCCAGCGGATTCCGGCGAATTTGGTACGCACGATGGTACGCAGAAAACCTTGACTCTACCGGTTGGTCGGCCTAGCGTCTTGTGTGGCGACTGGCCCAGGTCCCGGTAAGGCATTCCGGACCAAAAGAGAGGGCTCGCCCCCACTTTCCGGAGCCCCCTACGCGAGCTCTTAACGGCGATAGCTGTGAGCAAAGCGTCGGCTGATTCCGGCTGTCCAAATCAGATAGGAGAACATGACATGGCACTTAGCAGGCACATTCCAATCACCAACGAGCTGGTGTTCCCGGCAGGGGCATACGCCGTTGGCGCCGTAGAGCAGGTCGTCGACTTCGAGGCCTCGACCCGTGAGCAGAAGGTCCAGGCGCACGATCGAGACTCGGGGCTGCCGACGTGGGCGATCTCGGTCTTCGACGCCGACCCGGAGGCGCGAAGCAAGGTCGTGCGGGTCAAGATTTCGGCTCGCAACCCGCCGACGTTGCCGCCGGCGGCTGCGGGTTCGCCGTTTCCGTCGGTCGCCTTCGAGGGACTGACGGCAACGCCATACGTCGACGCTTCGGGCTCTCGGCCGCGCCTGGCCTGGGCATTCCGGGCTACGGCGGTTCGAGGCGCGTCCCCAAAGGCGCAGGTCCCGCAGCCCCTCCATCGCCCCGAGCAGGGCGCCTGAGGAAATAGCGGTGCTGGTCGCTGCGTCTCGGCCCGCGTCTCAGCCGGCGTCCCTGGCGGTGCTCACGCGCCGCTACGGCGCTGGCGCGCCGGCCGTCGTCGAGTTGATCAGGCGCACCGGCGGCTGCACCTCGCCGATCCGCCTCGAAGGTGAGTCGGTCGCCGTCTCGGCACACTCAGGAGCGGTCGTGGCTCGGCGGTCGACGAGAGCACAAGCGCCAGGCTTCGTGCTCGTCGCCTGTGGCAATCGACGCGAGACGCGGTGTCCTCCCTGCTCGGAACGCTACCGTCGCGATGCCTACTTCCTCGTCACGGCTGGCCTTTCTGGCAACGAGGCCCGAGGCGTGTCAGCATCGGTCGGCTCGCATCCACTCGTGTTCGCGACTTTCACCGCACCATCGTTCGGCGCGGTCCATCGCCGTGTGGTCGATGCTGGTGAGGTGCGCCGTTGCCGGGTCAGTGGTCAACCGCAGGAATGCGAACACGGCATCCCGACGCGCTGTCTCGAGCGGCACGCCGGCGACGATCCCCGGATCGGGCAGGCGCTCTGCCCAGACTGCTACGACTACGAAACTGCGGCCCTCTGGAACGCGAACCTCGGCGCCCTGTGGCGCCGAACAATCACGTACCTGCCACGCGAGCTCGCCGCCCTGAGCGGACTTAGCGTCGCAGCGTTGCGCACCAGGGTCCGCGTCGCCTAGGCGAAGGTCGCGGAATTCCAGGCCCGCGGTGCCGTGCACGTCCATGCGGTCATCCGGCTTGACGGACCGGACGGTCCCGACACCGCGCCGGCGGGCGGAGCGACGGCGCAGCGTCTAGCGGAGGCCGTCGCCCGCACCGCGGCGCGAGTAGCGGTCACGGTGGTAGGACCCGACGGTCGTGAGCTGATCGTCCGTTGGGGCGTACAGATCGACGTCAGGCCCATCCCGCGCAACACCAGCGTCGGCGACGCAGATCGTGTCGCAGTCGCAGGGTACCTAGCAAAGTACGCAACCAAGGACGCAGGCGTTGGCGGCGGCCTCGATCGCCGAATCCGCGTCAAGGGAGTGATCGAGCGAGCGGACCTGTCCGACCACGCGCGAGCGCTGATGCGGTTGGCCTGGATGCTGAGCCCACGTTGGGCCCATAGCCTCGGCTTCCGCGGCCACTTCTTGACCAAGGCCCGTCGCTACTCGGTGACCTTCGCGGCGTTGCGCGGCGTCCGGGCCGAGTATCGAGCCCAGGCCGATCCCTGGCTCGCCCAGATCAGGGCCAAGGGCATAGGCGACCAGGTCGTCATCCGACGGAGCTTCCGCTACGCCGGATCTGGCCTATCTCCGGCTGAGCGGGCCGTGGCCTCGAGCTTCCGTGGAAGCGCCTCCTCGCCGGATGGTTTGGAGTCTTTCGGTTCTGCCGGGTCGGCTCATAAGCGGAATGTGTCGACGAGCACCGCACGCCACTGGCACCGGCATCGGTCGGCGCCATGAACGAGTTGCCAATGCGCAAGCCTGGATCCGAACGGGAGCGCCAATCCGGGCGGCAGTCGTTACGAGGCGGAGGCCAGATCATCAGGTCGATGCTCCTGCCCGTCGTGCCGTCGAACGCCCGTGGTCCGATGAGCGACCGGCTCACGACGGCCGTGACGGAGCTTGTGGCTGCGCTCCGAGATGAGTTTGCCGCCGAGCGTCCGCCGAGCGAGCGGAAACCCGACCAGCTGCTGAGCATCGAGCAGGCCGCCCGGGCTCTCGGCATCGGTCGGACCGCCCTCTATTCTGAAATCGGGGCAGGACGCATCCGGAGCGTCAAGGTCGGCCGGCGACGATTGGTTCCGTCCTCGGCCATCGGCGAGGTCGCGTCGGGCCGGGAGTGACCGAGCCAACGGTAGGAGGCCCAGTCCGTTCAGTCTTTCAGATGACGCTTCACTGGAAGCGCCCGGTCGAGCGCATCGGCAGCTTCGCGCCGAAGATCCGGTGTAACGTGCTGGTAGACGTCGGCGGTGATGGCGATCGAGCTGTGGCCGAGCGTCTCGCTCACCACCTTGAGGGGCACGCCGGCTGCCAGGAGCAGGCTAGCGGCCGTATGGCGAAGGTCGTGGAAACGGACCGGCTGGAGCCCGAGTCGAGTGGCCATCTTGCGGAAGCCGGAAGAGACGCTCTCGGGGTTCAACGGCTGTCCGACGACGTTGGTGAAGATGAGGTTGTGACGGTCCTGCCAGGCCGAACCCGCGGCGAGCGTGGCGGCGGCCTGGCGGGCCTACTGGTGCCGAAGCGCCTCCACCCCTACGGCCGGCAGCATGACCGTCCTACGGCTCCGCTCCGTCTTGGGCTCGGCCAGTGCCCAGGTGACGTGTCGGCCGCCCTTTGCATCCAGCGTGTGCCCGGACTCGGCCAGAGAGCGACGCACGACCAGCGAGCGGCCATCTTCCGCAACGTCGTCCCATGAGAGCCCGAGCAGTTCGCCGAGTCGACAGCCTGTTGCGATCGCCATGGCGTACAGCGGCCCCGCAGGCTCATCTACGGACACCGACAGCAACCGCGACGCCTCCGACGCGGAGAGGGCCCGCATCTCGCGGCGCGGCGCCCGCGGTGGCCTTGCCAGGGCCGCCACGTTCCGATTGAGCAGCCCCTCACGCATGGCGTCGTTCAGGGCCCGCCGCAAGATCGACCGCGCGTGTCGGGCCGTCGACGGCGAGAGGCCACGTGCAACCATCTCGTTCATGCGTCGCTCGACGTCGACGGGCTGCAGTCAGGCCAACGGCAGTCTGGCCAGGTTGGCCGCGAAGCTACCAGCCAGCCAGTACTGCGAGACGTGGCGCGCGTACTCGACATGCGTAGACGAGCGCAGCCGTGGCCGGCACGCCTCGACCCAACGGGCTAGGTAGGCGCCGAGATCTTCTCCGGTCACCGCGCCGGTGTCGCTCTCCTTGCGCTTCGCGTCGAACTTCCGAGTAATCTCGGCGCGCGTTCGGCCGCTGACGTAGACACGCTTTGAGGTGCCATCGGGAAGCGGGAGCAGGATGGAACCACGAAGCCGCCCATCCGCCGTCTCGTAGATCGCCCCCTCGCCGGCGCTCCGCCTCGGCTTGCTGGACTGGCTCACGGTGTGTTCCTCCGATGCGCCTGGAGGCCTCCGGTTCGCCCCGGGGGCCCTTGCGCTATGCGGAGTTTATACCTGCGAAGCTGCCACGAAGCTGCCAAACGAATTCGAGCTCCTGGCCGTCGCATGCTCAGGAGCTCGTTTCACGCCACTTCACGCTCAAATTGTGGTGCCGGAGCAGGGGCTCGAACCCTGATGCCCTTGCGGGCCGCGGAGTTTAAGTCCGCTGCGTATGCCTGTTCCGCCACTCCGGCAACGACATAAGCGTAACGCGCCCGGCGGTCCTGCTGTGGCATCGGCGAAGATCGGCGAAATCAGATGGCCGCGGCTCGGGACCATCGACTCTGTGGTGGAGGGCGGAGACCCGGCCGCGGTGGCTCCTTCTGCCAACTTGGTCGCCTCCAAACCGCTCTCTGACGGCCCTCGACGAGCCCCGCTGGGAGCCTACTCCAGCCGGCGACGGTCGCGACGGCGTCGATCAGGGGGCGGGATAGGCTCCTGTTGCTACCACGTTGCTACCAGACCGGGACACAGCGCGGCCCGGAGGGGCCATTCAAGAGGGATTTTGGAGGCGACGAGCGGGATCGAACCGCTGAATAGAGGTTTTGCAGACCTCCCCCTTAACCACTTGGGTACGTCGCCTCGAACGCGAGCCGCCCCGTGGGGGCGGTTTTACCGGCAGGAGAACCGGTGCCGACTGGTGAAAATTGGCTGCCCCTCGAGGACTCGAACCTCGCCTAACGGATCCAAAGTCCGCTGTCCTACCACTAGACGAAGGGGCAGAGGTTCGATCTGTCGGCACAAACCGCCGTCGGCAGCGAAAAGGGAATGGAGCGGAAGACGGGACTCGAACCCGCGACCCTCACCTTGGCAAGGTGATGCTCTACCAACTGAGCCACTTCCGCTCGATAAACCATGCCAGCCCGCTTGTTTGGTGCCGAGAGCCAGGATCGAACTGGCGACACCGCGATTTTCAGTCGCGTGCTCTACCGACTGAGCTATCTCGGCCCGTGAACTTGACGGACTGACGCCCGTCGGCGCGTCGAAAGGTAACACGGGAAACCGAAACGCCGCAAGGCGGTTGGCGCGAGTGCGCAACGCCTGCGGGCTTACGGCCAACTCGACTACTCCAGACCCGACAGCTGACGGAGTTCCGACTGATCCATGGGCGGATCGCCGGTCAACTGACGCAGCCGATTGATGCGATCCGCGATCGGCGGGTGGGTCGACATCAGGGCCGAGCCGCCGCCGAGCTTCTTAAGAGGGTTGACGATGTACAGATGCTGCGTTGCCCCATTGGCGGAGTGCAGAGACTCTTTGTCGGCGGCCAGCTTGGCCAATGCGCGCTCCAGGCCATGCGGGTTACGTGTGAGCTGGACAGACGAGGCATCGGCCAGATACTCCCGCTGCCGGCTCACAGCCATCTGGACGAGGGCCGTGAAGATGGGGGCGAGGATAGCCATGACGACACCGACGATCAGCAGGATGACTCCCAAGCCGCCGCCACCGCCCTCCTTGTCGTTGTTGTTGCTGCGGCCGCCACCGAACCAGAAGGTGTAGCGCAGAAAGATCTGGGCCAGCAGGGCGATACTGCCGACCATGACTCCGACGATCAACGTGAAGCGGATGTCGTAGTTGCGGATATGGGACATCTCGTGGCCGATGACACCCTGCAGTTCCTCGCGATCGAGCTTCTGCAACAGGCCGGTGGTAATGGCCACAGACGAGTGCTGAGGATCCCTACCCGTGGCGAAGGCATTGGGCGACGGGTCGTCGATGATGTAGACGCGAGGCATCGGCACGGCCGCCGCAGTGGCCATCTCGCCCACGACGTTGTATAGCTGGGGCGCCTGCTGGGCCGTAACTTCTTTCGCGTGCGAGCTGGCCAGCACGAGCTGGTCGCCCCCAAAGTAAGAGGCTACGGCGCTCAAGAGGCCGATCGCGACCGCGATGGCAAGCGCCCCGATCCCAAATAGCGCTTCGTTACCGGACCCCAAACCGATCACGTAGCCAATGATAAAGCCGAAGACGGCCAGGACGGCTACGACGATCAGGGCGAGCAGAAACGAGTTCCGGCGGTTTGCCGCCTGCTCCGAGTAGAACGTGGTCACAGATTGAGAACCTCAGGGCGCGATGGCCGCCAGGCACAAACCGAGCGGCCCCGCTAGGCCTACTGCAGGTTGACGACGGGGACCTCTGCGGCCTCCGGCTCGGCTGCGAAGAACTCGCGCTTGGAGAACCCGAACGGGCCGGCGATCAGGACATTCGGGAACGTCTGAAGCGTGTTGTTGTACTCGAGGACCGAGGCGTTGTAGTTTTGGCGGGAGAACGAGATCTGATTCTCTGTCGTGGTCAGCTGCTCCTGCAAGGCCAGGACATTCTCGTTGGCCTTGAGCGTCGGGTAATTCTCGACCACCGCGAAGAGCGACCGCAGAGCGCCGGTCAGGACGTTCTCGGCCTGCGCCTGCTGAGCAGGCCCTTGAGCCCCGGCGGCGATGGCTCCTGCACGGGCCTCCGTGACCTGCGTCAGGACGCCCTTCTCGAAGTCCATGTAGCCCTTGACCGCATTGACCAGATTCGGGATTAGGTCGTGGCGGCGCTTGAGCTGGACCTGGATCTGGGCATTGGCTTCATCGATCCGGTTTCGCTTGGTGACGAGGCCGTTGTAGATCCCGACAACGATCACGACCAGAACGGCGACGACGATGAGTGCGATTACGGGGGTTGGCATGCCCCTCCTCCGATTGGTTTGGCCGCACGGACTGCGTGCGAGAGGATAAGTCTAGCAGGAGAGCGAGTTGCCTCGATCTCCCGTGAGGGAGACTCGCCCAGCGGGCGGAAGGTTCGAAGTGTCAGCCGTAGAAATCTATGACCACTCGCGTGGCGTGGGTCTTTGCGCCGACCCAGACCCCGATGCCTGCTCTATCGAAATAGGGAGCCATGATGTTGAAGTAATGGCCGAACTCGCACGACTTTTGGCGGCACTTGTATTCGTCCTGGTAAAACGTGTTGAGTTGGACCATTCCGCCTTGACCCGAACTGGATGGCGAGCCGATGTTCTCGCCCCAGGACCGGCCGTCCCAACCTTGAGCACTCAAGCGATAGTGCGGGTTCGTACCGTTCAGGTAATGGTCTAGCAACTTGTGGTCGGCCATGTACTTGGCGTACGGTCGAGCCACGAGATCCGAGATGCCTTTGTCGAGCTTCAGCGCGTCCTGGGCCGGCATGACGTGGTGACTGGCGCTGCTGCAGCGGCCGCTACTGATCACCCACCCGCCCGTTCGCGTGCAGTTCATCAAACGCAGGTAATACAACTCCGAGGCGTGCCAGGGCGATCTGGAAGAGGCGGCTCCGCCAGTCCAAGGGATGTTCTTGACCTCCGGCCGGGCGATGGTGAAGCTCGACGACGCGGCTGCCAACATCGCTCGCCCGTCGAACGACTTGGCCCCTTTCGCCACTCGGGCGACGACCTTCTGGCCTGGCAGGAATTTGGTGCCTGGAATCAGCACCAGGACGGTGTTGTTCTCGACCCAGTACGTATCGCCCGTGACCACCTTGTCGCCGGCCATGACGGCGAATGCCGCCGCCGTTGCGACCGGATCCATCGGTGTCGTGAATCGGACTGAAACCGGCTGGTTCGGATCGTAGGCGTAGCCCCTGTCGAACGGCCGGAAACGGACGACCTTTGGCGCGGGGATCACGACGGCCTTGAGGTCAGTTAGGGGCCCGACCGACGACTCGGAAGAATCCGTCGCCCCCTCATTCAAGAACTTGACCAGATACGTCTGGCCCTGCGTGAGAACCGCCTTGGGGGTGATGGTGAATACCCGGGATGCCTGGTCCGCCGGATCGTCGCCGGAGATCGTTACCGGGATCAACGGCGTTATCACCGTCTTGAGGATGACCGTCGACAACTTGACCGGCCGCGAGAAAGAGATCTTGAACGCGGTGGTTGGGGCAACCTGAGCGCCCACGAGGACCGTCGCGGTGATCTGGCCGGTCGTGCGAGATCCGGTCTCGAACCCAGACTGGATCGGTTCGCCCATGCTCCGACCGGTCTGATCTCGAGCCTCAGCTCCTACGACGATGATGTAGTAGGTGTACGGAGCCCAGACCGTCTCAGGCTCGAGCGACAGGATCCGACCGCTGCCGTCCCATATCTTCTTATAGGCCACGGGCGGCTGGATACTGACCGATGCCGAAACGGATGCTTGATCCATCGGCGTTGTGAAATGGACCTGGAACGCGGCGTTCATGGCAATGTCCGTGTTGCCGCTGGTCGTGCCGCTTGGCCGCCCGCCGGGATCCTTGGTGGGTCCGAGGGCGGCAGCGCCGGTGACGACGCCACCAACCACAATGACCCCAATAAGGCTCAGCGCCGCAAGCTTCCTGGGGGCACTCTGCCTCACGAGTCTGGATGTAAGAGTGGACACGTAGGTCTGGGTCAGGGCCGGCAAGGCCAACGCGCCGGCCACGATCTTGTGCATCAGACGGCCTCCTGTGACGGAAGGGGTGCCGTGTTCCCGTCTTGGTATCGGAGGCAGCGTAGCACTACATGGACCGGTATGGCGCAGTAGCAGGATGCGGCTGACGGCGGCCGTGTGCCCGGAGGTGGTGGGCGGTGCAGGACTCGAACCTGCGACATCCTCGGTGTAAACGAGGCGCTCTAACCACTGAACTAACCGCCCCAGGCCCGCGCCGGGTGACACGCCGCGACCGCCGCGATCGATCGCCATCAAATAGAGAGTGGTGCCCAGGCCGGGACTTGAACCCGGATGACTTGCGTCATACGCCCCTCAAACGTACGCGTATACCAATTCCGCCACCTGGGCACGAGAACGATTGCTGCGCCTCCGCGCCGCCATCTGAAAACGACAGGACCTTGAACGTCGAGGATTACTGGTACCGAGGAGGGGATTTGAACCCCTACGACCTTGCGGCCACTGGCTCCTGAAGCCAGCGCGTCTGCCATTCCGCCACCTCGGCGCACGCCGCGACGTACTACCCGTCGTTAGCGAGGCGCCAGCTTAGCACATCCCAGTAGCGACCCGACGGATCGCCAATAGCCGTCGCGGCAACATCCTGAACCCGTCCCCCGACCACGAATCCGTAGTCACGGAAGCTCAGCGGCAGGATCGGCAGATTGGTCGATACGTACTTTTCGAGGGCCGCGATTGCGGCCTGCCGGTCCTTGGCGTCGGTGGCCTTGCGAGCCGCCAGGAGCAGCTTGTCGAGGGCCGGGTCCTGTATTCCGGACACATTCGAGCCGGCGCTCCAGACCTGAGTCGACAGCAGCAGCGGGCTCACATCCGGATCCAGTCCCAACTGCAGGTCTACCACCGCAGCCGAATAATCGCCGCTCGCCAGCCTATCGAGGAATGTGGCCGCCGGTACGGCGTCGACAACGACGTCCACCCCAATCGCTCGCCACGAGGCTGCTACCTGGGCTGCGACGGCGTATACAACTGGGTTGCTGCTATTGTCCGGCGTCAGCAATTTGAGGGTAAAGACCCCGGATGCCGCAGGCAGGTGCCAGTCAGCATCAACGCGATGCCAGCCGCCGGCGGCCAGGTCCGTCTGCGCAGTGAGCAGGTCGAACGGCGTGTGGACGATGGAAGCTGTTGGGTAGTTCGCCGACCACGAGGGAATCGGGGCTTCGGCGACTGTGCCGTGCCCGACCAACACGCCGGACACCAATGCTCCGCGATCGATCGCCTGGAGGAGGCCGCGCCGGACGCGGGGGTCACGAAACTCGGGGTGGTCGGTACGTTGATTGAGAATGACGCTCAGCATGCTGGCCCACCGGTACGAGACGAGACGAGCCCCGGGCGTGGCCGTCGCGGTTCCGACCTGGGCAGGCGAGAGTCCTCCAACCCCGTCCAATTGGCCGTCCTGAAATTGGGTCAGCATGGTGGAGGCGTCGCTGAAGAACCGCAGCTCGAGGTCTGAAATCGCGCCGGACCCATTGAGGGCGGACACACTCGGCGAGGCCGAGCCGGAGGCCGAGCCGGAGGCGGCGATGCTCGCCGTTGCGGATGCAGCCACGCCGAACGCGGCGGATCCGCTGCTTGTGGGAAGTGCACTGCTCACGGGAGTTGCAGAGGAATAGGCTGCGAGCCCGGCATCGGGCACGGCCTGCAGCAGGGCATGGGAAACGTCCAACTCGGCTATCCGGAACGGACCATCGCCCGTTGGCTTCCGGCTGAAGGCTGAGTCGGCCAGATCGGCGACGGAAACACCGGCCAGGGCGTGCTCGGGCAGGATCGGTAGAGTCGCCTGGCGCAGAAATCCAGCCACAGGCAGGTTAGTCGTGAAGTGGACGGCGTAGGTGCCGTCGGCGACTGCCTGGACGCCCTGCCACGATGCCCCCAGTGGCCCATCGTACGCGGCGTTCTGAAGAAGACCAACCGTAAACACTACGTCCGCTGCCGTGACCGGCTCGCCGTCTTCCCAGCGTGCGTCCGTACGCATCAGGAACGTGTAGGTATGACCGTCCGGAGAGATTGTCCAGGTGTGGGCAAGGTCGGACGTAAGGGCGCCGTCCGCACCGGACTTGAGGAGGCCCCGGAACAACAGAGCGACCAAATCCCGATCGGCCTGGGTCCGGACCGTGAGTGGGTTTATCGAGCTCGGGTGGCCCAGGATGCCTTCCCGATACCTAGAGCCGACGGCGTTCGTGGGTCCCGGGGGTTCCGGCGGCGTGGAGGGCAGCAGCATCCCTGCACCGACCAGCGCAAGCAAGATCACCAGAGCGAGCGCGGCGACCCGGTCCCGACCGCTCATGGCAGTTTCGTCACAGACGCCGCAGCGCCGCTCAGCTCGGCAGGGAGTAGCTCGCGATGGAGAACGTGCAGAAGATCACCGCGAGCAGGATCGTGAACTGCCACAGGCGTTTCTCAACGCCACGTCGGCTTCGATAGACGGACGAGTCGCCGCCGAACGTGGAGGAAAGGCCGCTGCCGCGGGCCTGCATCAGGATGGAAATCATCAGGAAGATGGCGATTATGTCTTGGCCCACGGCCATAGCAATGTTCACGGCTTGCAGAATCCTCATGGTATGTCCGCCCGACAGTGGACGGCCGGATGTTAGCACATGGCCGAGGCTCGCAAGGTCGGACGGTCAGACTTGGGGCTCCAACAGCGAATGGCCAGTTACTTGCGGCCACGGCGAGAGGCCGCCGATCTCCAGGATCGTCGGCGTGATATCGGCCAAACGGCCATCCATCAGCTTGCGGTTGTCCATGAACCGTCCGATGCCGAGCAGCGGAACCGGGTTCAGCGAATGTTTGGTGATGGGGTTGCCGGCCTCGTCCTTCATCTCGTCGGCGTTGCCGTGATCGGCCGTAATTAGGAGCACGGCACCGGGCGCCGTCGGATCGTCCGCATCCACGGCCAGGATCGCCTCCGCGACCCGACCCATGCAGACGTCCACGGTTTCGCAGGCTTTCACGGTTGCGTCCCAGACGCCGGTATGTCCGACCATGTCCGGATTGGCGAAGTTAGCCACGATCAGGTCGTACTTGCTCGAGCCAATCGCAGCTACGAGGGCATTGGCAACGCCGTCGGCGGCCATCGTCGGCTGCAGGTCGTATGTCGCGACCTTGAGGCTGGGGATGAGCTTCCGATCCTCGCCCGGCCACGGCTCTTCACGGCCGCCGTTAAAGAAGTAGGTGACGTGGGCGTACTTCTCGGTCTCGGCCACGTGGAACTGCGTCCAGCCGGCCCTGCTGACGGCGCCCGCCAGAGAGGGAACGACCTCCGGCCCAAAAACCACCTGCACCAGCAGGTCGCCCGCATAGGAGGTCATGGTCGCGAACAGGGTGTCCTTGGGAGCCGGTCCGGCGCCATCGCGGTCGAAGCCAACGAAGTCGGCGGCGGCCAGAGCGTGGGAGAGCTGGCGGGCCCGGTCAGCCCGAAAGTTGCAGTGGAGGATGGCGTCGCCGTCGGCGATGCGGCCGTGATCTACGCCGTCGATAACCGTCGGGATGATGAACTCGTCGTTCTCGCCACGACCGTATCCGGCCTCCACCGCGGCAACAGCCGACGGAGCATGGAAGTCGGCCACGCCATCAACGATGGCGTCGTAGCCCTTCTTGACCCGTTCCCAGCGCTTGTCGCGGTCCATGGCGTAGTAGCGACCGCCGATGGTAGCGATCTTCGCGTTGGGATGGACGGCGTCCAGACGCCTGACCAGGTCCGGGACGAAGTCGATGGCCGAGCGCGGGGGCGTGTCGCGGCCGTCCAGAAGGCCGTGGACCCGAACGCGCTTGACGCCCTGGCGATGCGCCAGTTCGGCCGCCGCAACCAGATGGCGGTCGTTGGCATGAACGCCGCCGGGGCCCACCAGGCTGATCAGGTGCAGGGTGCGGTCGCCCTCCTTGGCCTGCTGGCACAGCGCCAGCAGGACGGGGCGCGAGAAGAAGCCGCCCGTCTCGATGGACTTGTCGATGCGCGGCAGGTCCTGGAGCACGGGCTGGCCGGTACCGAGGTTCAGGTGACCCACCTCGGAGTTGCCCATCTGGCCTTCCGGTAGGCCGACGAACTCCTCGGACGCCTCAACGGCGCTGTGCGGCCAGCGCGACAGGAAGCTGGTCCAGTTGGGCATGCGAGCAGCAACGATGGCGTCGACGGCGGGGTTGTGGCCGATCCCAAAGCCATCGAGGACGACGAGACAGATCGGTCTGGGGCGATCGTTAGCGATTGGGCCCGGCCGAGCCGAGGCAGAGGCAGAGGCCGAGTCTGAGGCCGAGGTCATGCGGACTTCCCAGTGGCTTCAGCACGGGCGCGGGCTGTGATCGCGGCGCGGGCGACCATGCCGGCCATTTCGTCCGGCTTGAGCGAGGCGCCGCCGACGAGGCCGCCATCGATCGAATGCTCGGCCAGAAACTCGCCGATGTTGGCGCTGGTGACACTGCCGCCGTACAAAACCGGAACCTGCTCGGCGGCCGCTCCCCAGCGCAGGTCCGCCGAGAGGGTCGCCCGAATCGCCTCGGCCATGGCCGCAGCGTCGGCGGCGGAGGCGGTGCGGCCGGTGCCGATGGCCCAGACGGGCTCATAGGCGATTACGAAGCCGGCGCTCAGGAGCGTTTCGATGTCCTTGCCGGCGAGGGCGCCGTGCAGCTGCGCGGCCACGACCTCGACGGCCCGTCCCGCCTCGCGCTCCGCAAGCATCTCGCCGACGCACAGGATCGGACGCAGACCGGACGACACGGCGCGGGCCAGCTTCTTGCCGATCAGTTCGTCTGATTCGAGGGCGTCGCGGCGACGCTCGGAATGGCCGAGGATTACCCACGTGGCCAGGCCGGCCAGCGCGGCGGCGGAGATCTCACCGGTGTATGCGCCGGCAGCCTCGTGATGGACGTTCTGAGCGCCCACGGCGACATTCGTGCCGGCGAGTGCGTCGCGCACTGCGGCGAGGCAAACGTAAGGCGGGCAGATCACTCGCACGACCTCAGGCTCCTCAGTCCGGGCGGCGATTGTCGCGGCAAGCTCTCCAGCGTCCGCAGGGGTGGTATTCATTTTCCAGTTGGCGGCAATAATCACAGGTCTCATACCCCCATGATGCCACCTTGCGACCCGGCGCTGGAGGGACAGTCGGCCCCTCATAGGGTGGCGGACGGGCTGCGCTCAGGTGTCAGTCGGCCCGCCGGACACTCGGAGTGGCGCAAGATCGCGTAATCGCAGTTGAATCGCTGACGTAACGAGATCAGGCGGCTGAGCTAGATGCGCGCCCGGCCGGCCCTCTTCCCCACCCCGTCGTCCTTCCCCACCCCGTCGTCGGGGTGGAGGGCCAGCCGTTCGACCCGTTCCAGAGCCCGTTGCACGGCCGAGCGATGGAGCTGCAGCTTCTCGGCTAGC
Organism: Chloroflexota bacterium; assembly: GCA_025358515.1. Classification (GTDB taxonomy): domain Bacteria; phylum Chloroflexota; class Limnocylindria; order Limnocylindrales; family CSP1-4; genus Fen-1039. Next base: position 22,768 of record JANYJG010000147.1, on the reverse strand, counting down.
TCCGCCAAGGTGGCCTCCGGTACCTCGCGACGGGCATCGGCCACGAGTTGGACCACGTATGGCTGCTCGGCCAGGCGCCCGTCGGCCGCAAGCGTGGCGATGGCATCGAGCTGGCGGGCGGCGGCGGCCACAGCCCGCTGCAGGTTCGCCGACTCGGCATTGATGAACCGATTCAGCTCGCCGCGGACCGAACGGGAGACCAGACGCGACTCCAGGGTGAGCAGGGCCGATCCAGCGCCCACCACTCGTAGGAATGTTCCGACGGTCTCGCCGCTCTTCCACGTTACGACGCCACGGCCGCGGCGCAACCGCCAGGACGCCTCCAGGCCTGTCTGGCCGAATTGCTGGGATAGGGCCATTGCCTCGACCAAGGGCAATACGAACTCCAGGTGGGTCCGACCGGCCGCGAGACTCAACGACCCATGCGCTAGAAACCGGCCGCGCAGGTAGGCGACTCGACAGTGTTCGGCGGCCGTCCGCCACTCGAAGTCCGGCTCGGTGCCTCCGGGGAGTACGTCGCTGAGTTTGACCGTCCGTTCGATCGCCCTGGCGGCCGCACCGGCCCTGGCTCCAACGATCGAAGGGTCAGTCGACCCGCCGGCATGCAAGGCTGCGCGGCCCCGCAACCGCAGGATCACGCGGGTAACCATTCGCCGACGTGGCTGGAAGGCGCCGGCCAGGCCCGCGATCTCCGCTATGCGGCAACACCGACGGGGCGGGTCCACGGCGGCCAATTCAAACCGCAGCGACTCGACCAGATCCCGTTCCGCTGTGGTCACGCCGTTCGCGCGACCCGCGATCGGCGACGACCGAACCCTTCGCTCTCGTAGACCTTCACGATCGCGGCCGCCAGGCGAGCCGAGTCGTGGTGATGGGCGTTCTCCGGATCCACAACGTCGTCCAGCACGAGGCGCGGGCCCGCCGACGCGGACGAAGCCGGCAGCGGCGGCCAGCGCAACTTCACCGGATCCGCATCATCGTTACCGCGCCGTTTGGCCGCGAACTGATTGTTGGCCAGAACCAGATCCAGGAGCCCGGGGCTGGTATGCCGTTCCAGTGCCGCGACGTGATCGGCCAGGTCATAGTCCGAAGTCTCGCCCTTCTGAGTGGCAACATTGCACACGTACAACCGAAGGGCCGGCGTGGTCCGGACCGCTTGCGCGATCTCAGGCAGCAGCAGGCTTGGCAGAATGCTGGTGTAGAGGCTGCCGGGGCCAATCACTAACAGATCCGCTTCCCCGATCGCCCGGACTGCGTCATCACCCGCGGCCACGCCCTCCGGACTCAACCAGACGCGATCGATCCCGGAGGCTCGGGAGATCTCCGACTGGCCGGTAACCTGCGTGCCATCGAGCAGCCTGGCGTGCAAGACGATTGGCGTCGCCGTGGCCGGCACAACCTGGCCTCGCACGGCCAGGACCCGATTCATCTGCCGCACGGCCTCTTCGAAATCGTCGCCCTGGACGGCGGTCATTGCCGCAAGAAGCAGATTGCCGATGGTGTGTCCGCCCAGACTGGCCGAGTCGTCGCCCGGGAATCGGTATTGGAGCAACTCGGCCATGAGCGGCTCCGCGTCCGCCAGCGCCGCAATGCAGTTGCGGATATCGCCAACAGCCGGAATGCCGAGCGACTCGCGCAGTCGTCCGGACGAACCACCGTCGTCCGCCACCGTCACCACGGCGGTGATGTTGCTGGTGTGCTCCTTAAGCCCGCGCAGCAACATGCTCAGACCCGTGCCCCCGCCGATGACCACGATCTTGGGCCCGCGCGACAGGAAGCGCTTTTGGTAGATGACCTCGACCAGCGGCTGATCCGCCTCGGACGAGAGGAACGGCCCAACAACAACGCGAATCGCGCGCCAGGATCCGTAAAAGAAGAGCCCCAGTCCGAGAACGCCGATGATGATGGCGCGAACCGCGTATGGCAGGAACTGCAGGGTCAGGAACCATAGGGCCGTCTGACTTGGCCCCGAGACGTCGAAGTCGCGATAGACCCACCGCAGAACGAACGCGCCTGCCAGGGCGAGGCACAATTCACCGAAGAACACCACAACGAGCCAACGCTTGATGCCGATACCCGGGCTCAGCCAGCGCCGCATCCCCCGTCCACTGAAGCGGAGGCGGGATCTTCTCATCCTCTCTCCAGCTCGCGATGGAATACGGACACCGTTCCGAAGTTGCCGTTTTCCAGCCATGCTTTGAGATGCTCGGTGATGACGATGGAGCGGTGGTAACCACCCGTGCAGCCGATGGCGATCGTGAGTCGCGACTTGCCTTCGCTTCGAAAGCCTGGAATCGTCAACTCCAGGAACTGAGCTAGGAAGTCGAAGAATTGCTTCGCGATCGGCTGGCCCATGACATAGTCGCGCACCGCCGGCGTCAGACCCGAGAGGTGGCGCAACTCGTCCACGTAGTACGGGTTCTCCATGAACCTGACGTCGAAGACGAGGTCCGCCTCGAGCGGTATGCCGTGCTTGAACCCAAAGCTGATGAGCTGGAAGACAATCCCGTCCTGTGACGCCGGATCGGCCAGCTGAGCGAAGATCCGCTCCTTGAGCTGCCGAAGCGAAAGATCGGAGGTGTCGATGACGGCGTCCGAATCCGCACGTACAGGCTCAAGCAGGCGGCGCTCTTCGGCGATCGACCCGGCGATGCCCCGCTTGCCCGCCAGAGGATGGCGGTGGCGCGTCTCGGAGAAGCGGCGGATCAGAACCTCATCGCGGGCTTCCAGGAAGATAACCCGCGGCTTTATGCCGCGCCCCTCGAGCGCGCCGCGCATGGCCGCCAGGGCTAGGGGCGCGTTGCCGGCCCGAACGTCAAGGACGATGGCGACCTTCTCGAATCGCTGGCGGTCCCGCGACACCAGTTCCGCGAGATCGGGCAGGAGTTCGCCGGGCAGATTGTCGATGCAGGTATAGCCGAGGTCCTCGAATAGCTTGGTGGCTGCGGTCTTGCCTGCACCCGAGAGCCCGCTGAGGAGCACCACCCGCTGCTCGGCCGCGGTCGGCACGCCCTTGGCGCCAACACCCGCTGTGAGGCGGGCGGGGGCGTTCCTGACGCTCCCGCGCTCGGTCCGTCCCGGGGCGGCGGCGCCATGACCGCCGGCGCTCGCCGGTTGAGGCGGCGGCTTCGACGGCGGCGCCGTCTGTGCGCTGGGAGAGGCAGCTTTGTTGCGCATGAGCTAAGTCTAGCGCGCCCCAGACCTCGTCCCGCGGAGCGTCACCGGGGGCCTCGCGGCGGACCGACGGCGGTCAGGCCGGGCGGAGCCTTGCAGCCCAATCGGCCGTGGCTGCGGCAAGCCTCTCGGCCACGTCCGCGGCGGCGGTTCCTCGGCCCGCGGCGCCCGAGATGCCGCGAGAGACGTTGATCAGCAGGCCGCCGCCGTAGCCATTACCGGCGGGCGACGCCGTCGCGGGCCCGTGGCGCAAGACCGGCTCCACTTCCCCACCCTGGGCGCCCACGCCGGGCACGAGCATGGCCAAGCCCGGGGCGATGCCGCGAATCCGTTCCAACTCGATCGGCGCGGTGGCTCCTACAACCAGCCCAACAGTCCCACCGGGCCCCCAGGAACTCGCCCGTCTGGCGACGCGGGCGTACAGCGGCTCGGCCGGAGCGCCGCTGACAGGATCGGCCGCCACCTCGAGCGATTGCAGTTCGCCCGCGCCGGGGTTGGAGGTGCGGCAAAGCACATAGGCGAACCGATCGCCGCGGGCCAGCAGCGGCTCGATCGCCTCGGAGCCCAGGTACGGGTTGGCGGTGATGGCGTCGCAGCCCAGAATGTCGTACAGGGCGGCGGCCTGGCGGGCGGCGGTCGTGCCGATGTCGCCGCGCTTGACGTCGGCGACGAACGGGAGGTCCGCTGGCACGCGGCCGCGCAGTCGCTCCAGCGCCGCGATCCCGGCCGAGCCGAATGCCTCGAAGAAGGCCAGGTTCGGTTTGATGGCGGCCGCGAACGGCATAGCCGCGTCCAGCAGCACCTCGCAGAAGCGTTCCACGCCCGCCAGATCGGCCGCGAAGCCGTCCGGCAGGGCCTCGGGCTGCGGATCCAGGCCGACGCACAGGACCGAACCGACAGATCTGGTGCGGGCCGAGAGGCGCTCAAGGTATGTCTTCATCACGGCCTAGGTTAGCGGACCGGCCCGGCGGCCATGACACCCGCCCCGCGCCAGGCGCAGGACTGCTACGGGCCGGGCCCGGCCCGCAACGGGCGCGCCGCGCAAGATCACCCGAACCGCATCCCCGGCTGCGACCCCTCCGAGGCAACGTCCACAATTTCGAGCTGCATCGACTCGATGCCGCCGAACCGGCGACTGGCGGTCCGGGCCGCGACGTCGATCCGGTCGCCCTCGTGCAGTCTCGTGGCCAGGTCCGGCCGGCGGAAGGCCACCGCGTCGATGACGTCGCGACTCCGCCTCAACACCAGTTGAGTGTGGCCGCCGGCGGCGGCGCGGACCCGCGACACGATGAGTCCGCAGATGCCGATCGTTGGCGTGGGGTTGCCGAAGCCGGTTGGATTCAAGAGGGCCAGCTCCCCGATGAGGGCGTAGTCAACCGCGTCGGCCCGTAGAACCAGGTCCAGCTTCAACTCTGGCAGCGAGGGAATCGCCGGCGAGCCAGCCTGCGATGCGGCAACGATGGTAGCGAAGCGTGTCTGGAATTCGGCCCATTGGTCGGCCCGAATGTCGAACCCGGCCGCCGCCGCGTGGCCGCCGTGGCGGATCAGCAGGTCCTCACATTCGATCAGCGTTTCGGCCAGATTGCAGCCTCCGGCGCTCCGGCACGAAGCCCGAAGAATGCCCGCGTCGGCATCAACCACCGCGGCCACGACCGCCGGACGACCGAGGTCTTCGGCCAGACGCCCCGCGATCAGCCCGATAATCCCGACCGACCACTCGCCCCGCACCAGAATTGCCCCGCCCCTGCTCGCAGGCAGCTGCATTCCAACGGCACCGTCGGCGCTGCCTCCGTCGCCGTCCAGACCCAGAATCTCGCGGGCCTGGCTCAACGCCACGCGGGTCAGTTCGCGCCGGTCCGTGTTGGCCTTGTCGATCTCGTCGGCGAGTGCCGCCGCCTCCGCTGGGTCTTCAGACAGCAGGAGTCGGGCTGCCCGGGCCGCCTCCCCTACCCTGCCGGCCGCGTTCAGCCGAGGCGCGATCGCAAAGCCGATGCCGTCTGCGTCCAGGCGATCCACGGCGACGCCCGCCCGAAGCATCAACGCCGCCAGCCCCGGTCGGGCAGACGTTCGCAGCCGCTCCAATCCCAGCCGGGCAATGGCACGATTCTCGCCCAGGATCGGACCCACGTCGGCAACGGTTCCAATGATTGCCAGGTCCGCGAGGTCGCGCACGGCGTCCGGAAGTGTCGGAGGTTCGGCGCTCGGCAACGAGCCAGGCTCGAAGTTCCCGAGAATGAGATGCGCAAACTTCCAGGCCACGCCGGCTCCCGTAAGATCGTGCTCCGGGTAGATGGAATCCGCGCGCTGCGGATTGACGACGGCGACGGCGTTGGCCGGCCAAGTAGCGGCGTGGTGATGGTCCGTGACCAGCACGTCTACTCCCTGAGCCAGGGCGAAGTCAATCTCCGCCGAGCTGCTCGTTCCGCAATCCGCGGTCACTATCAGGGTCCGCCCTTCAGTTACGGCCCGCTCGACTGCCCGCAGCGATAGCCCATGGCCGTCTCCGAGACGTTCAGGCACATAGGGCTCCGCATCCAGACCCAGTCGGCGCAGCGCGATGACCGCGATGGACAAGCCGGTGAGCCCGTCTGCGTCGAAGTCCCCGTATACCAGAACCCGCTCGCCCCGTTGCCGGGCCAAGGTAACTCGCGCCAGGGCGACCGCGGCGTCGGGAAGCAGACGCGGGTCGTGCAGCCCCTCCTGCGCCGGGGCAAGGAAGCGCAGCAGGGCAGCCCCGTCGCAGACGCCCCTGGCGGCCAGAATCGAGAGCAGCCGCTCACTGACGCCGTGTTCCCGAGCGAGGGCAACATAACCCGAGTCAAAGGACACGGCCTCCGGCACTCGCCAACGGAATTGCGGTTCGATCATGCCAACCAGGATGACAGGCGCCGCTTATCGAGGACGTATCGGAGCATCAATCGGATCGCGAACGCGGCCTAACCGAACTTGCGGTCACGCTGCTTAGGGACGGCTGCGCCGACCGGTCCGAGCCAGAGCAAGCTGCGCGGCCCGGCGTCGGTCTTCCCACAGCTGCCAAACGACGAGGAGCGGGCTGGCGTTGAAGACGGAGGAGTACGTGCCGGAGATGATGCCGATCAGCAGCGCCAGGACGAAGTACTTGATCGATGCGCCGGCGAACAGGAGCAGCGCGCTGAGGGTGATCACGACGGTCATGCTGGTGTTGATCGACCGTCCGAACGTCTGCAGGATCGAGTGGTTGACGATCTGATCGAACGGCTCCCCGGCGTGGCGGGCCTTGTTTTCGCGGATCCGGTCGAACACCACGATCGTGTCGTGGACACTAAAGCCGATGATCGTCAGCATCGCCGTCACGAATAACGCGTCTATCTCGACCTTGAACAGCGTCCCGAGGATGGCGAAGATCCCGACTACCACGATGACGTCGTGCAGTAGCGAGGCGAGCGCCGTGGCGCCCATCTTGTAGTCATGGAAGCGGATCGTGATCCAAAGCAAGATGCCGATCCCGCCGAAGAAGATCAGCACGACGGCGTCCTGTATCAGCTGCGCGCTAATGATGGGACCGACCGTGGACTCCATGCCGGTGCACTGGATCGGCCCCAACTTGCTCTGCAGGACCTTTGCCATTTGCGCGAGCTCGCCGGCAGGTGGAATCTGGGCCGGCGCGATGCACGAGGTGCCGGCTATGGCCGGATGCGCCGAAGGACTCGGAACGGGAGTAGCCGTGGGGACCGGAGTGGCACTCGCGCTCGGCGATGCCGATGGCGCTGCCGTTGGACTGGCCGTCGCACTCGGCAAGGCTGATGCCGAGGCGCTGCCATTCGCCGTGGCAGTTGGACTGGCCGTCGGCGAAGGCGTCGAGGTTGGCGTTGGGCCGGCGGAAGTCGTCGGTGTCAAGCTCGGCGCAGCCGTTCGGACAGGAGTGGGGGTCGACTTAGCGACTGGCAGCAGGTCGGTTCGGCTGGTGCGCATCCGAAGGACGCCGTTCCCGATACTGGTCACGTCCGCTTCGCCCAGCCCATTTTGGATCAGGACCGTCTTGACCTGGTCCGCCGTGACACTGGTGTCTTTGAAGGCGAACTCCCAGACGGTCCCGCCGGTGTAGTCGATCGAGAACTGGAGGCCCGCCTTGCCACCGGTGAGCGGAGTCAGGAGGATGGCTATCAGGCCGGGGACCAGGATCAGCCCCGAGAACAGGAAGAACCATTTGCGCTTCCCGATGATGTCAAACACGTCCGCGACCCTCTCTGCGGGAACGGCCGACCGCCATGGACCGGGCCGTGAATTCATCGTCGGTCACGCCATACAGCCACGCTTTACCGGCGAAGCCCTGGCGGACAACAACCCGCAGCAAGGTTCGAGAGACCGTCACGGCGGTAAACATCGACATCGCAACGCCGACGATCAGAACCAGGGCAAAACCCTTGATGATCGACGTACCGAAGAAGTACAGGATCCCGGCCGTGATCAAGCTGGACACGTTGGAGTCGAAGATCGAGTTCCAGGCCCGATTGAACCCGGCCTCGACTGCCGACACCAGCGTCTTGCCGGTTCGCAATTCTTCCTTGGTGCGCTCGAAAATGAGGATGTTGGCGTCCACCGCCATGCCTACCGAGAGCACGAAGCCCGCCACTCCCGCCAGGGTCAGCGTGACCGGCACGATACGGAAGATGGCAAGGACCACAACGGTGTAGTAAATGAGGGCGACGTTGGCCACCATGCCCGGGAGACGGTAGTAGATCAGCATGAACAGCAGTACGAGACCGATCCCGATGCCACCGGCGAGCAGGGTCTGGTCCAGGAAGGACTTGCCCAGCGTGGCCGGAATGTTCTGCGGGATGCCCACCTCGGCAATTGGGAATGGCAGGGCGCCGTACTGAAGAACGGTCGCCAGAGCCTTGGCACTGGTAGCGGTGAAGCTGCCGCTAATCTGGGCTTGGCCGGTCGTGATCGCATCCCTGATGTACGGCACAGAGGTTATCTTTCCGTCCATGACGATCATGAAGTAGCTGCCGATGTTGACGCTGCTCCAGGTCGAGAACACGCTGGCCGCATCGCTCTTGAGCTTCAGGTTTACGACCCAGGCGGGCGTGGCCAATTGAGTATTGAGGCTGGCACTGGTCTGGCTGCCGTCAATCTGGTCGCCGGCGAAGAGCGGCTTCAGGCTCGGGTCATGCAGGTCCGCGAGTTGGCTGCCCTCGGCAGGGAGCGAGCTCGTTCCGGGCACGGAATTGCCTGTGGTGGTATCGATCTTTCCGTACTTCGACGGGTCGAGCGGAATGAAGGTCAGTTCACCTGTCTTGCCAACGAGGTCGCGGATTGCATTCGCGTCGCTCGCGCCCGGCAGCTGGACATCGATCTGGTCGTTGCCAAGGGTCTCGATGATCGGCTCGGAGACACCGGTCGAGTTGATTCGGTTCTCGATAATCTGCTTGATCGTCGCCATGTCGCCGGCACTAGGCGACTTGCCATTAATCGGCTGCGCTTGGTAGATGATTTCGAAGCCGCCCCGCAGGTCGAGGCCCAACTTCGTCTGGAGTGTCTGCCCGAATCCGGCATCGAAGTTGGTCACGGTGACAAACTTCACGTTCGGGAAAAAATCGACATACAGCGCGGCTGCGCCGATCAGCAGAATTAGAAGCGGTACAAGTCTTCGCACGAGGCGGGATGATACCAGGGTTCCACCCCCCGGCGTGCGGCCGGTGGACGCCCCTCGCGCCTAACCCTCCAGGTCGGCCTTGATTCGGGCCGCCAGGGCCGCTCCGATCCCCGGAACGGCAGCCACCTGCTCGACCGGCGCCTCGCGGATTCGCTTCGCGGAGCCGAACACGCGCAGCAGCGCCGCGCGTCGCTTCGGGCCCACGCCCGGCATGTCGTCGAAGGCGGAATGCGTTGCCGCGCGGGCTCGCAGGGAGCGGTGGTACGTGATCGCGAAGCGGTGAGCCTCGTCCCGAAGCCGCTGCATCAGGTATAGCGCCGGGGAAGTGGTCGGGAGAAGCACCGGCGCATCGCGACCGGGCAGGAATATTTCCTCCCTCTTCTTGGCCAGGCCCACGACCGCCAGATCGCCGTAGCCCAACTCGTCCAGGGTCATCTTGGCCGCGGACAGCTGACCCTTGCCGCCGTCGATGACAACCAGATCGGGCAGGCGCCAGCGCAGCTCCTCCTCGCTCCCCTCCTCGCCCGACCTGGCTCGCTGGAAGCGCCGCCGCAATACCTCCTGGTGGCTGGCGTAGTCGTTGGCTCCCTGGACCTCCTTGATGCGGAAGCGTCGGTACTCGCCGGTTCGGGGCTTGCCGTCTTCGAAGACGACCATGCTGCCGACCGATTGCGCGCCCTGGAAGTTGCTGATGTCGTAGCACTCGATTCGGAGCGGCGGGCCGCCCAGCCCCAACGCCTCCGACAGTTCCTCGAGGGCGGCCAGGGTCTTGCCCTGGTCGGCCAGCCAGCGGGCGTGCTCGCGCTGGAGCGTTTCGGTGGCGTTGCGCGTCGCCAGGACCAGCAGCTCGCGCTTGTGGCCGCGCTGCGGGACGTGGAAGCGCACCGCCGTTCCCCGGCGACTGGTCAGGAACACCTCGAGATCCGGCGCGTCCTCCGGCGCGCAGGGCACGAGCACGGCCGGCGGAATGCTGGTGGCCCGCTCGTAGTACTGCTGCACGAAGCCTGCCAGCACCGCGGCGTCTTCCGTCTCGCGCGGGGCGTCGAGCAAGAACACGTCCCGCCCGACCAACTTGCCGCCGCGAACCGCAAACAATTGGACCGCGGCCTGGTTGTCCTGGCGGGCCAGGCCCAGCAGGTCCTCCTCGGTTGCGGCGTGGGCGGCCATCTTTTGCGATTCCATGGTCCGCTCGATAGACCTGACCTTGTCGCGCAGGGCCGCCGCTCGCTCGTAATCGGTCGCGTCCGAGGCGGCCTTCATCTGGCGGGTGAGTTCTTTGGCGACAACTTCCTGGCGACCTTCGAGGAATCGCTCGATCTGCTCGATCTGGCCGCGGTATTCGGCCTTACCGATCAGGCCGACGCAAGGCGCCTGGCAGCGCTTGATGTGGTACAGCAAGCAGGGACGGTCGATCGCATTTCGGCCTTCGCGAATATCCAGGGTGCAGGTCCGGAACGGGAAGAGGCCCCGGATCAGATTCATCGCCTCGTCCACGCTGCTGGCCGAAGCAAACGGCCCGAAATAGCGGCTGCCGTCCGCCGGCAGCTTGCGCGTCCGCTCGACCCTCGGGAAGTCCTCGGCCAGAGTGATCTTGATGAACGGGTAGCTCTTGTCGTCCTTGAGCCGGACGTTGTAGCGCGGCCGGTAGCGCTTGACGAGGTTGATCTCGAGCAGCAACGCCTCGCTGACCGAGTCCGTCATCGTGTATTCGAGGTCGGCGATCTTGTCGATCACGGTCCGGATGAGATGGACCTCGCCGCCAGCGGCCTGCTTCTGCCAGTAGCTGCGGACGCGGCTTCGCAGGCTCTGAGCCTTGCCGACGTATAGGACCGTCCCACGGGCGTCCTTCATCAGGTACACGCCGGGCCGGTCGGGCAGGCCTTTGAGCGTGGCGTCGAGTTCCGGGGTCATGACCCGATTCTATTCTCCGGGGGCAGACTCGACTCCGTGCGCTCCGAAGGCGGGCCACGACGTCCGGGCGCGCCTGAATAGCCACAACATCAGCCGACACGCCACGTAGGCGTTGATCGCCCAGGGCACTGTGGCCTCGCCGGGACGTCCTCCGAACACGAGCGCGGCCGCCAGCCAGGGAGAGCGCAGAGGCAGCGCAAAGGTCGCGTAGTAGTACTGGGCCGCGGGCCACAGGGCAGGCACGGCCAGCCAGCCGGCGGCCTTCGTATCGATCAGGGCGAGCAGCGCCAGGGCGCTCGCGGTGAGAGCGAACAATCGGAGATCCTGCGCGGCCGAGAAGCCACCGTACGTGGCGCCAATGATCCAATCCTGGACTTTGGCATAGTCGGCGATGTACTGCCGCCAGAGCGGCCAGAAAAGCAAGAGTGAGACGATGCCCGCGATGACCAGGATCGTGAGAGCACGCCACTGCCGCTCGGTGACCATCGGGATGACGGCGTAGGCCTTCATGGGTGCGGCCAGGGCACGCAGCCAAGACGAGCCGCACAGGAGCAGGGCGAGGCAGACGATCTGGGGGTTGGCGACGATGATCCCCTGGGCCAGCGGTGGGAACATCAGCCACCACACCGGCAGATGGAGGCGGCGCAGGGTGTAGACCGCGGCCGCGACCGTTAGGCCGAACCAGCCGATGACGAAAGGTGTCTCGGGTATCCAGGCGAAGGGGACGAATGCCAGCACGGTCGGCGGCGGTCCGGTGAATAGGAAGTGGATGTACTGGCCGCTGGCCGGCCAGGTATTGGTGGTCGTGTAGGCAGTCCATGGATCGCCGCCCGACAGCCACATTTGCGCCGCTCGGTAATAGAGGCGGCCATCGATGCCAAGCACGTCGAGGTGATTGGGCCAGTCCGAGAACGTGTCGCTGATGCCCCGCCAACCCCAGTAGGCGAACCAGAAGAACAGAGCTACCAAGCCAGCCAGGCTTAGGGCACGGCGCCAGGGCACTCTGTCAAGTTCATGGGCGATCACCAGACGGTCACGAAGGCCGACAACAGCGCTCAACGCTCCGGCAATTAGACGTCCCATGTTCCCCCCTGTCGAGTTCTCCGCGACGGCACGGCCCCGATCACACCTCAGCTCCTGCCTGCCTGAGTCTACTTGTAGTTCGGGGCCGAGCGAGCGAGCTCGATGTCATGGGGGTGGCTTTCGATCTGGCCGGATTGGGTCAGCTGCACGAAATGGGCCTTGACTCGCAGATCCGCGATCGACTCGGCGCCGCAGTAGGTCATCCCGGCCCGCGTGCCGCCGATGAGCTGGTACAGGATCCCGGCCAGCGGGCCCTCCACGGCGATGCGCGCTTCCACGCCCTCCGGCACGACCTTGTGGCGGTCGATCTGCGGATATCGATCGCTGCCGGCCGACATTGCTCCCAGCGAGCCCATGCCGCGGTATTCCTTCATCACTCGCCCGCCGACGCGCTCCGACTCACCGGGGCTCTCTTCGGCTACGGCGAGCAGGCGGCCGAGCATGACCGAGTCCGCGCCCGCGGCCAGGGCCTTGACGATGTCGCCGGAGTAGCGGATGCCGCCGTCGCCGACGATCGGGACGTCGTGCCGATGGGCGACCGCCGCGCAGGTCAGGATGGCCGTGAGCTGCGGGACGCCGACGCCGGCCACGATGCGAGTGGTGCAGATGCTGCCCGGCCCGATGCCGACCTTCACGCCATCCGCGCCCGCCTCGATGAGGGCAAGTGTTCCTTCCGGGGTGGCCACGTTGCCGGCGAGCAGGTCGATCGTGTCACCGAACAGGGCGCGGTACCGCCGCAAGGCTTCGATGACGTTGCGGGTATGGCCGTGGGCGGTATCCACGACGAGGGCATCGACTCCGGCTCGCACCAGACCCTCGGCCCGAGCCACGGAATCGGCGCCCACGCCCACGGCCGCGGCGACGCGGAGTCGCCCTCCCGCGTCTACGGTGGCGATGGGTGAGTCGACGGGCACGCGTGTGGCCTTGACCGCAGCGACTTGCTCTGCCTGGCGCTCTGGTGCCTGGTTGCGATGGACAACGCCGATGCCGCCCTCGAGGGCGATGGCGATGGCCATGCGCTCCTCGGTCACGGTGTCCATGGCGGCGCTGACGACCGGCGTGTTGAGAACGATGTGCCGCGAGAATCGGCTCTGGACGCTGGCGTCGCCGGGCAGGATCTCGCTGTACTGGGGAATAAGAAGTACGTCATCAAAGGTCAGGCCCTGCAGCGGCCGGGCCAGGTGCGACCAGCTGGCTTCGCCCTCGCCGACCCCGTCTGTCTGCGATGCGACCATTTCGCCTCCCTTCGTCTATCCAGCCTAACGCACCGTAGAATGTCCGCCAACGAAACCGTCCCACGGGACGGGCAGCGCCGGACTTGAGCGAGCGCGGATAGACGAAGGGAGGCGAAGGCGCGTGCATTCGCGATTCGATCGAAGGAGGCATCGGGTGGAGCTCAGACGACTCGGAGATTCGGGCCTGCTGGTCTCGGCGGTCGGTCTGGGCACCAACAACTTCGGCGGCCGCCTCAACGACGAAGCCGCCGGGCTCGTCCTAAACGAGGCACTTGAGCAGGGCGTGACCTTCATCGATACCGCCGACATCTACGGCGCCAATTCCGCAGCGGGTGCGGGTTCTTCCGAGGAACAGCTCGGACGCCTGCTGGCCGGCCGCCGGACCCAATTTGTGGTGGCCACCAAGTTCGGCCTCCCGATGAGCGAGTCGCCGCTGGAGCGCGGTGCCTCGCGACGCTGGGTCCTCTCCGAAGTCGAGAGCAGCTTGCGCCGCCTCCAGACCGACTACATCGACCTGTATCAGGTTCACACGCCGGATCCGGGGACGCCCATCGAGGAGACGTTGCGGGCGATGGACGATCTCGTCGAGTCCGGCAAGGTTCGTTATCTGGGCCACAGCAACTTCGCGGCCTGGCAGATAGCGGACGCCGACTGGACGGCCCGTCAGGAGCATTTCGTTCGGCCGGTATCGGCGCAGATGCACTACAACCTGCTGGTGAGGGGCATCCAAGCTGAGGTGATTCCCGCCTGCAGCGCTCACGGAATCGGCGTCATCCCCTATTTCCCGCTTTCGTCCGGATTCCTGACCGGCAAGTACCGGCCGGATGGCCTGGGACGCGGCAGGCTCGCTGAGAGCGTTCGAGCCGGGGAGATCCTGACCCCAGCCAACTTCGCCCGATTGGCGGAGCTGGAGGCCTTTGCCGTCGACCGAGGCCACAAGCTGCTTGACTTGGCCTTCGGATGGCTGCTAACCCAGCCCGTCGTCGGTTCGGTCATCGCCAGCGCCAGCACGCCGAATCAGGTTCGCCTGAACGTGGCCGCGGCGGAGTGGCGCCTTACGCCCCAGGAAATGGAGTCGGTGGCGGATTTGTAGCCCGGCGCCAGGAGCGGCGCCGGCGGCGGCCAGCTATATAAGCCGCGGGTGATCGGCCCGTGCCATCCTACCGTTCGTGCTGCCTTCGTCCGTCACCGAACGTCTTGGCCGGCTCGCGCCTGACCAGCGCGCCGCCGCCACTGCGCCACCGGGCCCAATCTTGTGCGTGGCTCCCGCCGGGTCGGGCAAGACCACCACTCTCGTCGCCCGGATCGCGTGGCTCGTGGCTACGGGTGCCGATCCCGGGGCCATCACCGCCGTGACGTTCAACAAGCGAGCGGCCGACGAGATGGCGTCCCGTGTGGATGCGGCGCTGGAGCCGCTCGGCTTGGCGGCAGGGAGCGTCCGGGTCAAGACGTTCCATGCTCTCGGACGCGAGATCCTGGCCGATGGCGGCCAACGGGTGGAGCCCCTGCTGGATCGCGAGGTTGTCCTGCGCGACATGTGGCCCGATATCACCCGCGGAGCTTTACGCCGCCTGGACGATGCCTTCAGCCGCCTCAAGCTCGACGTGGCAGTGTCCGCGGCGGAGGTTGGCACGGATCCCGAACCCGGGCCGATCGCCCGCGCTTTTCTCGCGTATGAGCAGGCCCTCGATGATGCCGGCGGGCTCGACTTCGACGACCTGGTGGCTCGTGCGCTTCGACTGCTGGAGGCCAGCCCTCCCCTGCTCCGCCGCTGGCGCGCCAAATGCGAGCATCTACTGGTCGACGAAACGCAGGACGTCGACCGGAGCCAGCTGCGCCTGGCCCTCCTGCTGGGCGCGCCCGCGAACAACGTCTTCTTCGTGGGAGACGACGATCAGACGATCTACGGCTGGCGCCTGGCGGACGTTCGACGGGTCTTGGGCCTCGCCGCAGATCTGGCGGGTCTGACGCGGTTCGACCTGACCGTCAACTACCGATGTCCGCGGATGGTGGTGGAACGCGCCGTGCGTCTGGTGTCGCATAACCGGGAGAGGTTCGTCAAAGCGATCACCGCTGGGCCAAATTCCGGTGGGCGTCTCGTTCTGGCGCCGGACGGTTCTGACGACGTCGTCCGAGTCAGGCGCGTGTTTGCGAGTTGGCCGGACGACGGCGGAAGCCGCGCCATCCTGGCCCGCACCAACGCGGAATTGCTGCCGGGGGTAGCCGTTGCGGTCGAACTCGGTATCCCGTTTCGGGCCGCCCGAGTACGTCTGCTTACCGAGGACCATCGTATCGACTCGATCCTGAGGCTGGCCGCCCAGGCTGGGGACGCGCGGACGCCCCTGCTGGCCCGGCTCGTGAACCTGGGGCGTCACGGCTTCGAACTGCCACCGGCCGACTCCTCGTATCGAAGTGGGCCCTCAGCGGCCCGATCCACTGCCGACCCTCGAGAGTCGGAGGAAGAGTTGCCGCTCGAGCCTGCCGAACTTCTAGCGGCGCTGATCGGCTGGGCGGCCCCATATCGGACCCTCGCCGACCTGTCCGCGGCGGTCGCTCACAATCGGGCCCGAATATTCGAGTTGCGCCGCGACGACGCCTCGCTGACCCTGGCCACGGCCCATTCGACCAAGGGCCTGGAGTTCGACCATGTCGCCGTCATCGGACTGGACGCCGGCCGCTTCCCGTCAGGCAGGTCCCTGCGCGACGCAGCGGAGCCAGGACGGGCGTTGGAGGAGGAGCGGCGGCTCGCCTACGTGGCCTGGACTCGAGCCAGACGCACCTTGACGCTCGTTTACGACCCGGCCGCGCCTTCGCCGTTCATGCTCGAAGCATTCAGCCCGGCAGAACTCGGTCTCGAGGGTCAGTAGTCCCGGGTGACGACGCTGCCAACAAGTCGGTCGTGGATACCTCGTCCATCCGGGCTGCTGTTGGTGGAATAGAGCAGGAAGAGCGCCCAGGCGAAGGCCAGCCCAAGCACCGGCTGATTGATCGCAAAGGGCACGATCGTCGACGCTGCGAACGGACCCTGGATAAGCGTCCAGCGGAGGAACGCATCCTGGAACCCGAGCCGCTTCTTGGTCATGACGTTCGTCACCTCCAGATGGAGGACCCGCTGTCCCAACGACCCACGCCACAAGAGCAACCCGCCGACGAAGTAGAAGGCTTGCACCGCCCCACCGATGAATCCGGCCACGATCGAGGACTTTTCCGAAAAAAGATGCGTCTTATCCGCTCCAACAGCCATGAGCGTCAGCACCATGGTGAACATCATGTAGATGAGGACGCAGTCGAGCAGGTAGGCCCCGACGCGTTTACCCAGAGGCACCGGCGCAGGACGCGGCGGCGGCGCGTCGTCGAGGTTGCCTCGCATCCACCGCGGAACCTGGGTTGAGTCCGTGTCGCCCACAGGCCGATCAGTCGGAGGGCCGTCCGGAGGCAGGTCCAACGGGGTCGGTTCGGGATCCGATGGCTGGCCTGGCGGCCCGGTCTCCTCGCCCGATTGTCCCGGAAACTGATCTCCGGGAACCGTCTGCGGGTCTAGGGCGAATTGCATCGGACCTAGGGTGGTCGTCCGCGAGGCGTACCCGGCCCCAGACGGAACGGTTCCGGCCCATGCGTGGGGCCATACCGCCGGCGCCGGCCGATACGTCGGCTCCGGAACCCTGGCGACCACGAGTGACCCAGCCAGTCGATCGTGCAAACCCTGCTTGTGCCTGTCGTTTGCGGTGGCAATCAGGAGGACAACGGGCCAGGCAACCGAGAACATGGCCGCCGCCAGTAGAAGGACGCCCCAACTCCGGGACCAGCCGTCGAGCGCGACAGACGGCTCGGTCCTGGACATATCCACCAACGCCACGGTGCCGAGTAACGCCGAAAACGCCAGTACCAGGATCACGCCGGCAACGCCCGCCAGTCCGTACAGCAGGATCGACCGCAGCAACGATTGACGCAGTGAAAGTGTCCGTCCCGTGGCCGCGTCACCGACCTGAAGAGACAGGACGCGCTGGCCCGGCAGCGCTCGGAACCGGTGCCAGCAGACGATCGAATAGACGACTATCGCCAGCAGCGTTGTCAACTCCACCAGCGCCACGGCTCCGAGATCGACGTGATACAGCGCCACAGAGGGAAGCGTGGCCGGGTCAGCCTGAAGTTGCCGCAGCGCCTCGGGATTCTCGCGGAAGCTCCCAGTCGAAACGAGCAGCGCCCCCAGTACGCCTCCGATCGCGCCCATGCCCAACGAGTCCAGGAGCCACGCGCCGACCCGAACGCGCGTGCCGGCCACCCTCAGGCCGGGAGGCAGTTGCGGACCGGGACCATGTCCGACCGGGTTTGGTCCGCTCATTCGGAAACTGCCGGCGGCGTGTTCTGCGACCCTGAGCCTTCCGTCGTAGGAGGCGCGGGTGAGTCAGCAGGCGGGTGCGGCGGCTGGCCGTAGCCCTGCGGCGGCTGGCCGTAGCCCTGCGCCCAGGATTGGGGCGGTCCCCAGGCCCGAACGACCGGAGCCTTGCCGACCACGATCGTGCCGGCCAGTCGGTCATGCAGGCCCGTCTTGGAAGAGCTCACGGCGACCGAGACCAGGAGCACCACGGACCAGATGATGCTCACCCAGGTCAACAGGTTGGCCATGCCCTCCCAATCGCCGCGGCCGTTGCTGACGCTGTAGCTGTAGTAAGGCGAGGACATATCGGAGATTGATACGGTGGCCAACGTCTGCGCGATGACGACCATGAATCCAGCCATCACTCCGCTCGATAGCCCAAACAAGGCGAGCCACCGAACCACCGCCCTCCAGAACGGGATGGTGCGACCAGTCCGGGCGTCGGCGACTTGAAGCGAGAGCAGCCGCTGCGCGGGAGTGGCACGGAACATTGTCCAGCACCCTGCGTAGTACGCAACATTCAGAACCACGAACAAGACCGCGGAGGCAATCAGGAGTCCATCGTGGACGGTCAGCAGGGGTACGTCGGGTCGAACTTGCGGGTACAAACGCAGTTGGTTCATCGCGTCCTGGTTGAGCCCTAGGCCACCCGAGGCTATCGCAACGACCAGGGCGACGAGAGCCAGCAGCCCGGAAAGAATGCCGTCGATCAACCATGCGCCCAGCCGATAGCCCAAGCCCGCAATCTTGAGATGGGGCGGCAGGACCACCGTTGCCTCTCGTTGTTCGACAACCCATCCGGCCACTATTCGACCTCCATTGAGCGTGTCATTGGGCTTTCGCGCTCGAAGCGATCACACGGCGACGCATTTCGCCCGGCGACGCGTGCACCCGTCGTTGCCTGCAGAGGATACGCCCACGGCTCCGCACTCGGCCGAAGAGCGCACCCGACACGCACCGAACCGGCCCGACACCAGCCCCATGGCAGCACCGAGCGGCCATCTAGCACTTACCCTGAGAGCGCATCCTTCGCCAGCGCCTTGAGCAGACGGTCCAGGGCATCGAGAAAGGGCTCGGTCAACTCTGCCGGCAACGCCTCGCGAATCGAATCCCTGAATCCGTATGCTGCTCTCGCCCGTCGAGCCACGACCCGCAATTCAAGAATAGTCGCGTCGCGCAGCAACTCTGGAACCGGCTCCAGGAATAGCGCCCAGCGGTCGGAACCTCGTGCCCGGGTTCCCGCCAGCATCAGATCGGCCAGTCGGGCAGCCGTCAGCGCGGCTTCGTCGATCGCCGGCCGCTCGTGACGTGCCGGTGGTGGATCCAAGCGCATGCTCAGGCTAGGTAGCGCTGTTCGGGCACGTTCTCGTGACTCTGCGCAACGACCAGGGGGAGTCGCTTGCGCTCCGAACCGTCGACCATGATCCGGACCGCATACAAGCCCGCTACGTTGAAAGTCAGGCTCCACAAATCGACCGAGATGGTCAGGACCACATCGCCAGGGTCGGGAGGTCCGTGCGCAATCACCCGGCCAGTACTGCCGGCAATTTGGGTCCCATCCGGCGCAGTGACCGAAAAAACCAATTCGTGCTCGCGATTTCGTTCTGGGGTGGTCAATCGGAGCCCCACCAGCAGTGACAGGTGAGGGTGCTGGAAAGGCAGGGTCGGGCCGCTCAGGCGAGTGATTCCCCCACCCAGGACGTGGAACTTCTGGCCGGGCTGAACCTCGGCTGCGTCGGCCAGGAAGGCGTACTCGATCTCGGGCATTACCCAATCCTAGACGCCGCGCCGCCAAGGCGTGCGATCGGGCCGCGAACCGAGGCAAAGGGGCTGTGAGATTCGCCCAAACCGTCCGCGTACCGGCTGCCCGGACAAAGAAGCGAGGCCCGGGAAACTCCCGGGCCTCGCACTATTCGCAATCGGAGGAAGGGTTACTTCTCGACACCTGATATCACGATGCCTCGCATGAATACCTTCTGTGCGATGAAGAAGATGATCACCGGAAGAATAAGTGACATCAGCGCGGCCGCCTGGATAGCAGCCGGCGCATTGGCAGTACGGAATGTCGTGTTGAGGTAGTTGAGACCGATGGCGATCGGGTAGAGATCTGGCGAGCCGCTCAGGTAAACCAACGGCGCCAGGAAGTCGTTCCATGCAAAGAAGAAGTGGAACAACACTACAGAAATGATCGCCGGCCACGATTGAGGAATGATCACCGAAATCAAAATCCTGAACGGACTTGCCCCGTCCATCATCGCCGCCTCGTCCAACTCGCGTGGCAACGTCATAAAGTACTGCCGCAGTAAGAAGACGTTATACGCGTTTGAGAAGTAATGCGGGACGATCAGTGGTAACCAGGATCCAGTCCAGCCGATCGCCTGGAACAGGATGTACTGAGGGATCAAGATGACCTGGAACGGGAGAAGGATGGTGCCGATCAGCACAAGAAACAATGCATCCCTACCGGGGATTTTGAATCGCGCAAACCCGAAGGCCACGATGATCGCAGAAAGAGTGGCCCCGATGGTCCCCAGCCCGGCGATGATCACCGTGTTGCGAAAGAAGGTCAAGAACCCGCCATCGGCGATCGTCTGAGCCCAGTCACCGGCCTGGAAAAAGTTGCCGGTCGTAATGTGGAAATCCCAAACTCTCGGAATCTGGGGGACGGGGATTTGTGTGGTAATCGTTTCGTTCGTCTGAGGATCTAGGAATAGGCTGGGCCTATTTGTCTGACTGAAATCCATGTCCTGCAGCAGGGCAAGGGTTCGGCCATTCAAGATGTAGAGAGGAAGCGGTCCCACGGCCGATACAAAATCGGTACTCTCGACCCACTTGGTTTTCGCTGCGTCGGCCCAGTAGCCGGACTTGAACTGACAAATCTTAACGTCCGTGCAGTCGTAATTCCTGCCGACGGCCGGAAAGAGGGGCGCTCCCGCAGTGGATAGAGTGTTCGAGTCATTGAAGGCGGCCGTAAACATGTAGATCAGAGGTAGTATGAAGATCCCGCACAAACCTGCGGCGAACAGGGTGAAGCCTGCCTTGGATCTCCATGTACGAAGTCGCCTTCGTGCTGCAGACCGCGGTTTGGGCCGCGACGGAATAGCTATCGAGGTCACTTGTCGGCTCCGGCGTAGAAGACCCAGCGTGCCGAGGTCCTGAACAACACCACAGAGGCGCCGAGCACGATCACGAACATGAACCACGCCAGCGCGCAGCCCCGTCCCATCTGATTGTCCCGCCACGCCACGTTGTACAGATTCAGGTTGTAAACGTAGGTGGCATGGTCAGGGTTGCCCAACGGGCCGGCCAAAACATAGACCTGTGTGAAGTATTGGGCCGTGCCGATTATGTTGAGCAATAGGTTGTAAAAGAAGACGGGCGAAATCATCGGCAGGGTTACGGCCAGGAACTGACGCCAAGCCCCTGCTCCGTCAACTCTGGCGGCCTCGTAGAGTTCCGTCGGAACCGATTGAAGTCCGGCCAGGAAGATGAGCATCGCGTTGCCAATTCCCCAGAGGCCCACGATGATCAGGCCTGGGACCGCCCATGTCGTGTCGTTGAACCAGTTTGGGGACGTGTAATCCCCCATGAAGTTCAGGAACGGGATATTGCTGAGCGCGTGGGCGATCCCTTCGAGGATGTACTTCAACCAACCGGTGTTGCCGTTGAGGAAGTCGAGCCAGACTATCGTGCTTGCGACGAGTGGAATCTGCACCGGCATGAAAAACAGCGTTCGGAAGACGCGCTTCCCGGCCAGGAGCTTGTTGTTTACAAGGATCGCAACGCCGAGTGACGTGAACAGCGTGATCGGAATCGCGAGAACAGCAAACTTCATCGTGACGATAAATGAAGTCTGTGTGTCGTGATCCGTGAACATCCACTTATAGTTGTCGAGAAAGACGAAATGCGTATTCGCCGGATTGACGATGTCGAAGTTGGTGAAGGACAGCACCAACGAGAAGATCATCGGAACAGCGGTGAACAGGCCGAGGCCGATGAGCCAGGGGGAAAGGAACGCCAGGCCCCAAGCAGCGTCTCTCTGAGCCATGCTCATCCGACGCTTGGGGGCAGCGGTAGTTGTCAATTCGTCGGTGTCTTGGACGATCGCCATCGTTTTGCTCCCCAGACAACCAGATCGCTCGCGGGGGTCGTCTTGCGACGTCCACCGCGAGCATTTCTGGTTTTAGGAGACGACTCCTAAGCTTCTAGCTATTACTGGGTGACGACCGGAATTGAGCTGTCGAAGTCCGCTTGCAGCGTGGTCTGGAGCTTTGCGAGCTCAGTGTCCACGTTCACGCCGGCTCCGGACTGAATCTTGCTCCAGAGAGCGTTGGCGTCGGCATTGGCCTTGACCACCGCCGGCATGTTGGCTTCGTGACTCGGGTTTGCAGGATACTTGGCCATTTCAGCCAGGACGCCCCAGCTGACCTTGATGTTGGGGAAGATGGTCCCAAGCTTCGCATCCTGGGCGGCAAAGTAGGCTGCCTGATCGGCGGTCTTCGCCGGCGAGCCGCCGTAGACGCCCTTGAGGCCCGGGTCGGCTTCGATCGCGACCATCGCCTTGAAGGCGGCGGCCGGAACCTTGCTGGCCTTGGTGATGGTGAAGGTGTCAGCGTCCATCGGGGAAGTCGTGGTGCCCTTGTACGACGGCATCACGCCCATGTCCCAAAGCTTGACCTTGGACGTCTTCGCATCGGCCGCGATTGAGCTAATGCTCCAGCCCCAGGCTGCGTTCATCGCGATGTTGCCGGAAGACTGCGAGTTGCCGGCGGCGAGAAGCGCGCTGGCTTCGACTGCGCCGCTCGGGATGATGTGGGATGTCCAAACGGCCTTGTTATACCAGTTGAGAGCCTCGCCCCAAACAGGCGGAATCACAGCGGTTTTGTTGTCAGCGGCCACGAAGTTGCCGGGGCCGAAGGTGGATGCGAAGCGGCGGAGGTCGCCGGTCCACTGGAAGTCCATGCCGTACTTAACGATGCTCTTGGCATCGAAGCCGGCCTGGGTGGGGTTCTTGCCGGACTTGTCAAGAGTCAGCTTGGCAGCTGTCGTCGCAAGGTTGTCCCAATCCCAGGTGGCGCCGTTGTACTGGTCGCCGACCTTAGTCGGGAGCGGTGCAAGCCCGGCCCGGCTGAAGGCGTCCTTGTTGTACCAGATGTAGCCGGGGTAGATGACGTAAGGCAGGCCAATCTGGCCGTCAGCGCCTTCCTTGAAGAACTTGACCAGCGCGGGATCGTAGGCGCTGAGGTCGAAGTTTTGGGCCGCGATCTGCGCAGTTAGATCGAGGAACAGGCCTTCGAAGCCATTGCGACCCTTGACGCCTACGGGGCCGATGACATCGGGCGCCTTGCC
>JANYJG010000129.1 GCA_025358515.1 Chloroflexota bacterium | reverse complement strand
GCTCTGTCATCGACTCACTCGAACCGCGCTTTCCGACCGTGGCGAGGCTGCTGCTCGAGGCCGAGACCGATCTGCTTGCCCACTTCACGTTCCCCGAGACGCACAGGAGCCAGATCCGGAGCACCAACCCACTTGAGCGGCTCAACAAGGAGATCAAGCGCCGGACCGCGGTCGTTGGCATCTTTCCCAAACGGGCGGCCGTCATCCGCCTGGTCGGGATGATCCTCGCCGAGCAGGACGACGAGTGGCAGGACGGCCGGCGCTACTTCAGGCCCGAGTCGATGGTCCTGATCGATGCCGTCGTCGAGCACAAGGAGGCCGAGCCTGGGTTGTTGATGGCGAGCTAGACGATCAGACGCGAGGATTCGCTGTTACACACGTCCTGGGACTTGACCACCGTCTCCTGGACGGCTTCGAGCGACGACCGGGGCGTGACGGGCTATCGCATCTATAGCGGCGGGACGCTCGTCGGTCTCGTGTCGGGTACGGTCACAAGCTTCATAGACCGGACCACGGCGCCATCTACCGCCTATTCCTACACGATCGCCGCCCTCGATGCCGCAGGCAATGCCTCAGCTCAATCGAGTGCCGCGAACGTCACCACGCCATCGGGCACCACCCCGCCCGACACAACGGCCCCCTCGACTCCGGCCGGCCTCTCCGGCACCCCCGTGGCCGCAGGGAGGATCGATCTAGCCTGGACCGCCGCGACCGACAACGTCGGGGTGGCCGGCTACAACGTCTATCGCGATGGGGTCAAGATCAACACCGCTCCTGTCGGCTCGATCTCCTACAGCGACACCGGCCTCACGCCGGGTGCCAACCACACCTACACAGTCAGCGCCCTCGATGCCGCCGGCAACGAGAGCTCGCGCAGCGCCACCTGGAGTGGTGCCGCGGGCTCCGGAGCCATCACCAGTACCTACTCCTACGACGCCGAGAACCGCCTGACGCAGCTCCAGAGCGACTCAACGGTCATCGGCTCCTACGCCTACGACGGTGTCGGCAACCGCTATGCCAAGACCGCGGCCGGGGTCACGACCGCCTACACCCTCGATCTAGCCTCGAGCCTGCCGCAAGTCCTCACCGAGACCGCCGGCTCCTCGGTCACGACCTACGCCTATGGCGGGGGACCACTCGAACTGGATAAATCGGGCACGACGTACTGGTATCTCTCCGACACTCTCGGCTCGGTCCGTCTGGTGACCGACTCAACCGGAGCGAGCCCTGCCACCTACGCCTATGCCGCCTTCGGCTCCACTCGCAAGTCCAGCGGTACTCTCGCCAACGAGGTCCGCTTCAGCGGCGAGCGGACCGATACCGAGTCGGGTCTGGAGTTCCTCCGGGCCCGCACCTACGATCCTTCCACGGGCACCTTCCTCCAGCGTGACAGCTGGGGCATCAGCCCGACCGGTAGCCAGTCGATCGATGCCTACGCCTATACCGCCAACAACCCGGTCAACGCAGTCGATCCGAGTGGCCACTGTGCCATCGCCCCGAGCAATCGCGATGAGGCGATGTGGTGCGGCACCTCCAGCTCGGGCCAGGGCGCCGTTCAAGGTCCGCCGGCGCCGCCGAAGGTTGTCGATAAGGCCGTGAGCCAGCCTCAAGGCCGTCCCGACTGTGGCTGGAACCCGTTCTGCGCCGCCAACAACGCGCTTGGCACCTCAGGAGACCTGGGACGAGACCTCGGAGGAGGGCTCGGGAATGCGTACAGTGACACCGCCGGCGGGATCGTCAACCACCCGGCCGACTTCTTGCACGATTCCGCGGGAGTGCGCTTCGACCTGACGATTGGAGCCTGCGCCGGTGGATCATTCTCAGCCACTGGCCATTTGGAATTCGGTGACCAGTTGTGCATCGTGGCCTCCACAGATGGTCAGGTCGGCATTACCAACGTGGGAGGTGGTTCAGGTCAGATCGCGGCTGGCGGCGGGCCAACGGCGGGTCTGTTTGTCACGAACAGCAGCGGTAAGCTTGGCAGCCAGAAGGATGGTTTCAACATGGTTGGTGGGAACGTCAAGACCCCGTGGGGTGGTGGGGACCTTGAAGTGTCCGCCGGGACAGACATGTGCGGCAAGACCATCACCAACGTGCAGGTGGGTCCTGCTGCCGGCATTGGCGGCAAGTTCGGGGCGGGTGGAACGTGGACGTCGATTATCTGGCAGAGCAAGGAAGATAAGCCGTGCTAGACAATCCAATCGCTTCGGCTGCCCTTGTGGGGCAGGTTGGGACGTCGCTCTCCGCTCTCTTGATCGCAGCGTTCGTATGGACACTGGTGACGTATCTGCGCGGTCCCCACGACCTTGGTCAAGCGTTTCGCGAAGGCGACAGATGGACGCCTGCGACGGCATGGCGGGGCAAAATCTTCGTGGGTCTGGGGTTCATCCGCATCTCATATGCGTATCTTGTGGAGCGAACAGGAGACGGTTCACCAATTCTCTATCTGTTCGCTTTCGGGGGTTGCGTGCTTGTGATCGCTGGACTCGTCGATGGACTGGGGCACATTAACCGCAGCGCAGAATAGGCCAAGTGAGCCAGCCTGGGCCTGGTGAGAATCCTGGCCTGAATGCAACGCACTTGTGAAGAATCGACCCGCTCGGGGATGGTGAAGCCGGGCAGGGGACGCTGATGTTGTGTTGCGGGTGCGCTCTCTCCGACGTAACCGCTGAGGTTGCGGGAGGGCTGTCCA
>JANYJG010000052.1 GCA_025358515.1 Chloroflexota bacterium | reverse complement strand
TCGGTCACCATCAAGCGCGTCGCGCGGGACGGGGCGGGCGGCCTCTCCCTGCTGTCCTCGAACCCCCTCTTCGCCCCCATCCGCGTCGCCGACCCCGAGCGCTTCCGGGTGCGCGGGCGCGTCCTGGGCGTGGCGCGGCTTTAGGGAAACGAGGGCCTTGACAGGGCGCGGGCGGGGTGCCATAATTTTCCGCCCATGGACCCAGACGTTCCCCGTGACCCCGCCCTGCGCGCCTTCCTGGCCGGCCTTGCCGCCTGCGCCCTGCTGGCGACGACCGCGCTCGCGCTCGCCTCCGTCTCCTTCGCGCACGGTTTCCAGCAGGGCGCCGCCTGGGGCTTCGGCCTCGGCCTGGGCGTCGTGCTCGGCGGGTCGCTGTTGAACGCCCTCGTCGGCCTGCTCGCCCAGGCCAAGACCGGCATCACCGGGAGCTAGCATGAACCAGGAGCGAGTATGACCGCTCGCCGCCTGGCCCCTTTCCTCTTCCACGCCGCCTGCGCCCTGGCCGTCGCGGTCGGGACGCTCTGGGTGTTCGTCGCCGGTCCTGTCCAGGAGCTGATCTTGGAGCGCTTCTTCGACCCGCCCCAGCCTGCGCCCGCCCTCACCTGCCCACCCGACGGGCCTCAGGGCGTACTCGTTTCCGACCTGCACCTAGACACCTGGGGCCTCGCAGATGGCCGTCCCAACGCCCGCGAGTCGCGTCTGCTCGGCCTGCTGTCTACTTCAGTGCGCCTGCGCTACCGCCAGGCCGCCCGTCGCTTGGGCCGCGAGTTCCGCCCCCGCCCCTCGGCTCCCCCAGACGCGCCCACTGTCCGCACCCTGTTGATGGGCCACACGCATCACCCGGACCGCTACGTCCTCCCCGGCGGCCTGACGTACATCAACTCCGGCGATTGGTCCGCTACACCGACCACTGCGCCTACTGCGTCCTGGACCCCGACGGGACCGTGCGCGGCCCCTTCCAGTGGGAGGACGCCGGAAAGGCCGAGTTCGGCAGGCCCGCCGTCTCTCCCCCTGTCTGAAGCTCTCCTACTTCTGGTTGACGCCGAGCAGCGCTTCCAGGATGCCCCGCTCCTCCACCGGCAGTTCCAGCAGGATGCGCGAGTCCGGCGGCTCGCCCGAGTCATGGTAGCGAATGGCGACGTCCATCAGCCGCAGGGGCAGGCGCAACTCGGCACTCCCCCCGGCGGCTGTCTGCCACGTCTCCTGCCAGAGCCGGCGGGCGGCGGGGCTGAGGAGGGGCGAAATCAAGTCGGGTATCGCTCCCGTGAGTGCCTGACCCAGAACCTGACTGATGCCGTGTCTGTGGTAGAGGGTGGCCAAGGTTTCCGCCCGCGCTCCCCAATGTACCTGATTGCCCGCCAGCAGGAAGCGTGTGGCCTGCGTGGTAAACCTCACAGTGTCTTCAGACTTGTGTTCGGAATGTGGCAACAGGTCTTTTAGCCCTCCCAGTGCTTCCGGCCACCTGTCCAGAGATAAAAGCATCTCGAGGCGTATAAAGCGGAAGATAATTGGACCTTTGTCTATTCGGAGGGCATGCTCAAAACTTTCAAGCGCTTCCTCGTAACGGCCCATGCTGCCTAGTGTTGCCCCTTGGATACCCCAAACAAGGGCCTGCTCTTGGTCTAACCTCAGCGCCTGCTCGAAAGCGCCCAAAGCTTGCTCGCTTCGCCCCAAAACCGACAGCGAAAAACCTTTGCTGAACCACATGTTTGCATCATCCGGGGCGAGCATCACCGCTTGTTCAAAGGCAGTCAGCGCCTCCAGATGGCGGCTCAAACTGCTCATGGCAAGGCCTTTGACGCTCCAGCCAGCGGCGAACTTCGGGTCCAATGTCAGCGCCTGTTCAATGGCAATCAGCGACTCTTCACACCGACTTAGTTCAGCCAAGTGCCATCCCTTCATGGCCCAGTCCGCTGCCCCCCCCCGGATGGCGATCATCTCCTCGACAATTCTGAGCGCTCCCTCAGAGTCACCTCGGTTGGAAGAAGTTTGATGATCTCTGAGACACGCGGCAACCCGTGGGTCTTCCTCGCACTCGGACAAGCGTAGGGCCTCTTTCAAGTGCCACTGCGTCAGCATCGCATCAGGCGGCAGGAGTGACAGGCGCCGCTCCAGGTCCTCGCGCGTACACCAGAGGCGCAGGAAGTCCACGAAGAGCTTGATCGGCTCGCCGCGCTGCTTTTTGACTTCCAG
>JANYJG010000109.1 GCA_025358515.1 Chloroflexota bacterium | reverse complement strand
TGATGGCCGCCGCCGCCCGGCGGAGAGCGCTCGCGGTCTACTCCTGGGAAGCCGTCACCGACGCGTACGAGACGCTCTTCCGAGGCATGGCGACGAGGAAGCGGGGTCGTACAGCGACCGACTCGATCGACTAACATGACGGCGCTTCAGTCAATTGCTTATGGGCGCCGGACGGTTTCGGCCGCCCGATAGTGGTTGGCGTGCGTTGTCGCGCGGTTTGGCGTTGTCTTTCAGATTACGGATGGGCTCTGTGTCTTTGAGTGATCCCGAACGACGACGGGTACTTATCGTCTCGCGAGAAGTCCCGCCGGCTATAGGCCCTCACCCGATCCGCGTGGCGAAGCTCGCAAAGTACCTCCCGGAGTTCGGATGGGACGCAACGGTTCTGTCTGTTCCCACCGACCATGTTTCGCTCAGAGACGACGAGTTGGCGGCTGAGATGGCCGGCATCTCAGTCATCCGCGTGCCGCGACTTCTTGCTCGTGCGATGCCGCCCGTGGCCGCAGCGAAGCCCCAGGTCTCAAGCGCCGACCGGGCCCCGACGCCGATGCGAAGCCGGACTAGGTCGCGTCTGGCGAAAGCCCTTCTGCTGCCCGATCCTGCTGTTCTGTGGGCAATACCGGCAACCCGAGCAGCCTTACGACTGGCGGACGGCTTCGACGCCGTCCTGACAACCGCGCCGCCGTTCTCAACTCACCTCGTTGGCGATGCCCTCGCCCGACGCCGTGGTCTGCCGTGGGTCGCCGAGTACCGCGACAACTGGACCCCAAACAAGCTGTATAGCCGGTCCGCACCAGGTCAGTGGTTCAACCGTCGCCTCGAGCGGCGGTTCCTCACCGCCGCCTCGGCTGTCGTGGTCGTAAGCGACGCTGCTGCTCGAGAGCTCTTTTCCGCTTTTCCAGTGGTCGAGGGCAAGTTGCACATTGCCCGTAATGGATACGACCCAGACGACTTGCCCCCGCCAGCCCCGCGGGCCACAGAATTCGAGATTGCCTACGCGGGGTCGCTGGAGGCGCGACGCGATCCCCGGCCGTTCTTTGCAGCCCTCGCGAGATTCGCGGATCTGCGGCCGGAAGCGGGCGCGACCCTTCGGCTCCACCTGATGGGATGGGTTGTCGATTGGGCCCTGGACGCCGCCCGCGCCGCTATCGGCGAAGACAGGGTGGTCTTCGATGGCTTGCTTTCGCATCGCGAAGCTCTTGCCAGGGCATCGCGGGCCGCGCTCCTGCTCGGCATCACGACCAGGATGGAGGCGGGAGGAGCCGGCCTGACGAGTAAGCTTTTCGAGTATCTGGGGCTGCAGCGACCGATCCTCATGCTCGCCCCCGCTGGCCCGGCCAGCCAGCTGATCGCCCAGTCCGGTTGCGGGCTCGCCGTCGAGCCGGATGACGTCGAGGCGATTGTCGGGGCGCTCAGTCAGTTGTTCGACGAATGGCAGTCGGGCACCGAGCGCATTGCGAGCGCCGATGTACTTCGAGGACTCACCCGGCGTGCCACGGCCGAAGCAGTAGCTGCCGCGCTTGACGCCGCAACGCCGTCGGCGCTTCGCTCGGCCCGCTAGCGTCCGGGCCAGCGGCAGTCCAGGCCGTCAATCCTTCGCGGCTGCCGTCGATCATCGCCAACAGGTGGTCGAAGAGGTCGCGCGCGGCCGAGCGCCGAAAGCCCGTGAAGCCGCACTTCGGGTCCTTGACCGGACCGGTGACCCACAACTGGGCGGCGAAGCGAAGCATCTTGCCGACGAGTTGCCGAAAGCGAGGCTCGGTGGCCCGCATATCCGACCCGTCCGGCTGGATGCGGCTGCCCAGGCCGATGTCGGCGGCCTCGAGTGCGGCAACCAGACGCGGGAGCTGGTCGGGGCGGGAGGCCATTGCATCCGACCAATTGGCTACCGCCTGAAGGCATGAGCGAAAGCGTACGGGCATGACGGGGCCGCGGTTAGAGGATTCCGCCCGGGGGTGCCCGTCGCGGTGGCAGTCTGACACGACTCCGGCAAGCCTCGGCCGCCCAACGTCGCTTATGCTGTAACCCGGTTCACGCATCGTAGATCACGCACGGGGGACCTGGAACCATGATCCAACGCATCTGGACCGGCCATCGGTTCGTAGTGCTCGCCGTCGGCGCAATCGCCATCGTGGCAATCGTTGCCGCGGGCGTGCTGCTCGTGGTCAAGCCCGGCGGCAACCCTCAGGCCACGGCAACGCTCGCCGCCACAGCTCCAGCCGGCGCCTCGGCTTCCTCGTCCGGCTTGCAGACGCCTGACGCCTCGGCGTCCGAAACACCAGGGCCTACGGAAACACCCGGGCCATTGGTCTACTCGGATCTCGACGGCGTCCTGGCTCCGAGCAACCTGGCCCACCGCCTGCCGATGGCGATCAGCGTCGGGGACAACGCGATCGCTCGGCCGCAGTCCGGCTTCTCCTCGGCATCGATCGTCTATCAGTCGTACGAAGAATACGGCCAGGACCGCTACCTGATGATCTTCCAGGAGGGAACGGCGACCGACATCGGCGGTGTTCGCAGCGCGCGACCCTATCACACCCGCTGGGTCGCGGAGTACGGGGCGCTATACGGCCATTTCGGCGGCGACCGCAAGGTTCTCAACGAGACGATCCCGGCCCTGTCCGGAAGCCTTTACAACATGGACGACCTGAGTGGCGGATCCTGCCCCTACCACCGCATCAACACCCGGTCCGCGCCCCACAACGCCTACACGAACTCAGCGGCCCTCATCCGATGCGCCTCCAAGAAGGGCTACCCGACGACGTATCAGGGCCCGTCCGTCCGACCGTTTGTCGACGATAGCCCGGCCGCCGATCGACCCGCATCGCAATCCGTCACGGTTCCCTATCGCACCGTCGACGTGGGCTATCAGTTCGACCCGGCCACGGACGCGTACATTCGCCTGCTCGATGGGAAGAAGCAGATCGATCCGGCCAACAATCAGCAGGTAATCGCGCGCAACATCGTGGTCATGTTTCAGGCGATTTCAAACGACTATCTGGACAGCTCCGGCATCCAGAGAATCGCCATAGGCAACGTCGGCTCAGGCAAAGCGATCGTCTTCAAGGAAGGCAAGGCCATTACCGGCACCTGGAAGAAGACGTCGGACACCGACCTGACCCGCTTCTACGACTCGACGAGCAGCGAGATCTCACTCGTGCGGGGCGAGATCTTCATCCAGAGCGTGCCGATTGGGACGGCCGTGACGTTCAAGTAGGTTTCCGCCGAAACGAAAGGAGCGGCCGCTCTCACGACCGCTCCATGTCCCGAGCCGAACGCTCGTGTTAGCCGATCAGGTAGCTGACCGTGACCTGGATCGAGACGTCCGTCGAGCCCGTCTGGATCGCCGTGGAGGCCGAATCCTTGGCAGCGCCCATCGCCACTCCGGGGTAGTAGTTGATAGGCGTCGTGGCGACCTCGCTGATCGTGGCCACACCCTTGATCTGAACGCCGGCGGCCTTGGCCAAAGCGTCGGCCTTGGCGCGGGCTGCGGTCATGGCGAGGTTTCGAGCCTGCGCCTCGACGGTCGTGGAGTTATCCAGCCGGAACGACACACCCTGGATCAGGGTGGCGCCGGCGGTAACGGAGTCATCGAGAACGCCGGCGACCTTGGCCAGGTCCCTGACGGTGACCTTGACGCTGTTGCCGAACTGGTAACCCGTCAGCCTCGCGGACCCGCTGGAGCTGTAGTCGTAGACGGGGTTCAGGCTGACGTTGGTAGTTGTGATGTCCTTGTCGGCGATGCCGAGCTTCTTGACGGCGGCGATAACGGCGGCCATCTGGGTTGCTGCGGCAGCGCGAGCATCCTTGGCGCTGGGCTTGGTGACACTGACGCCGATCATGACGTCCGCGACATCGGGCGCGACGCTCACGAGGCCGCTGCCGGATACGGTGATGGTGTGCTCCGGCGTCCCGGTGGTGACCGGATCCGCGGCCGAGGCGGAGTGATTGGCGATGATCGGGCCGGCGATGATGCCGATCAGGAGGCTCGCCGCGGCGGTCAGGGCCACGATTCGACGATATGGCAGGCGCCCCTCTTGGTGCGGCTGCTCGGCCTTGGTCTTGTCGTTCTCGTTCATCGCGTTGTCGTTCATCGCGTTCTCCTGATTGGGCGGTGGGTTCCCGAGTCCCCACTCGGCACTTCCTGTACCGAACAACTCACAGACGCCGCCGGGCACCCGCCGGTTCCACGCCCTGTGCCGGCGGTTGGCGACCGCTACGATGGCCCCGTGAGCCGCAGCGACCCAACCGACCAGCGCGACCCCGCCGAACGCAACCCGTGGCGGCGTGTCTCGCGGCGCGTCGCTTACGAAAACCCGTGGATCCAGGTCCTCCACGACGACGTCATTCGGCCCGATGGCTCGGCGGGCATTTATGGCGTCGTCCATTTCCGCCACATCGCCATCGGCGTTGTCCCATTGGATGAGGCCGGCGATCGCGTCCTGCTCGTCGGCCAGTACCGCTACGCCCTGGAACGCTATTCCTGGGAGATCCCCGAGGGCGGCGGCGACTTCGGCGAGGAGCCGGTACTGGCTGCACAGCGCGAACTGGCGGAGGAAACCGGTTACGCCGCGGAAGCGTGGCGCGAGCTGTGCCGAGCGGACCTGTCCAACTCGGTCGCGGACGAGCTGGCGATTCTCTTCGTGGCCACGGGTCTGGTCGCAGGTGAGGCGCACCCTGAAGGGACCGAGCAGCTGCAGACTCGGTGGGTCGCGTTCGACGAGGCCATGGCAATGATCCGCGGCGGCGAGATCACCGATGCGATGTCGATCCTGGCGCTGCAGGTGCTGGCCCTGGAGCGCGCGGCGCCTTAGACAACCGGCCGCGCGACTGCAGACCTGCGTCCGGACGACTTCAGCCCGGCGACGTCCGAGGGTCGCGGGTTCGCCGCTTCCGATTCAAGCCAATCACCCGCCGGACAACCGGGACGAAGGCGGTGGCGAAGCTGGCCTGGACCAGCACGATGAGCAAGAGGAGGAGGCCCGGCAGGCTCAGGAATAGGCCCGGCACGAGCCAGGCGAACATACCTATCGCGCCGACCGCCTGGACGTCGACCTGCACTGTGCCGCCGGCCCCCAGCGCCCCGACGTCCAAGGGTGGCCCTTCCACGCCCTTGGGTGCCACGCCACCGGACACACCCGAGCTACCCCCAGCGGCGCCGCCGGCTATGGGACCGGCTGAGGCGAAAGTGGACGGAGTTTCGGATGGGATGGTCGAGTCGGACGGCGTGGGCGCCGGGCTGGTTCCGGGCGGGCCCACCGTGGGCAGCTGAGTCGGCCTCGGGGTCGGGGTCGGGGTCAGGGTGAGTGGCGGCCCGCTGACGAAGGCCGCTGGCGGCAGGAGCGGCCCGTTGGCGAGCTTCGATGTGGTGGTGAATTTCTCGTAGGCGACGGCCTTCCATGCAGCGAGCGGACTGGCGGTTGCCACGACGCGGACGACAAAAACGCCGTCGACCCCTTGGTCAAGCCGCCAGGGATCTGTCGTTGTGCTGAACGTAATCTGAGTCGGTCCAGAACCCACCTGGGCTGAGGTCCAGCCAGACCCGGCCAGTGCACTCGAGACCCTCGTGCTCACAACGGTGAATCCCGCCGGCACGTCGAGCTGGAGGAGGCCTATGTGGTTGTTGCCCGGGGTCAAGGTGACCGTCACATCCGTGGCCACGCCCCTGGTCAGGACCGCAGGGGAAAAACGGATCGACCAGGGGGTCGCCGCGCTCACCGCAGCAGGACTCCCCGGTACGGCAGCCGCAGCCAACCCGATCAGGGCCAGCGCCAGCGCCACAGCGATAGCCGTCCGTCGCGTGACCATCAGGCGACCTGTCGACCGGGCAGCGTGAGCGGCTGGCCGGAACCATGCCCCGAAGGGTCGGTCGGAAGCGGGGCTTCGGCTGTGGTTCGGATGCCTTGCACGAAGACCTCAACTAACCTGGCGTCGAGCTGGCTGCCCGCGGCATCCTCAAGGCGCTTGAGCGCCTCATCCACTTTGATGCTCTTGCGGTACGGGCGCGTGGTGGTCATTGCGGAAAAGGCGTCCCCGACTGCGAGGATGCGGGCCACGAGGGGGATCTCCTCGGCAGCGAGTTCGTCGAGGTAGCCTTTCCCGTCCCAGCGCTCATGGTGGTGGCGAATACCCGCTCGGACCAGGTCCAGGTCCGGCAGGTCCCGCACGATCGCATATCCGAGGGCGACGTGCTGCTTGACGATCGCGTATTCGGCTGCCGTGAGGCTACCCGGCTTGCGGAGGATCGCATCGGGGATCCCGATTTTGCCGATGTCATGGAGCAGGCCGGCGTTCCGGATGGCTCGTCGAGTATCCGCGTCGAGATCGAGCCGCCGGGCCAGGAAGTCGGCGTAGCGGGCCACGTCCTCGGAGTGGCGTCGCGTGTAACGGTCCTTGGTGTCGACGGCGATCACGAGGCCCTCGAGGATGTTGAACGTCTTGACGTACCACAGCTCGGCGGGCCGAGCCTCGGCCACGCGGATCGCATCGCCGCCGCTTGCCTTTGCCTCGTGGAGCGTCATCGCCGTAATCGACAGGAGAGAGGTGACGGACTCCCCGTTGGTCGGGTAGAAGCACAGACCGGCGCTGAAGGTGACCGGGAGTCGCTCCGAGTCATCGAATTGGAGCGTCTCCTCAGCCAGGGTGGTCCGCAACCGCTTGACGGCCGGCTCGAGCGCCGCCTCGTCTCCCGTTGCCGTGATGACCAGGAACTCGTCCGGCCCGTAGCGCCCGAAAGTCGCGCCGGGTGGCACCCATGCGGCGAGCAGCCGGACGACCTCGATAAGGACGTGATCCCCGGCTGTATGACCGTACGTGTTGTCGAGCAAACCAAAGTTGTCGAGGTCCAGCAGGGCCACACCGATGCCCTTGCTATCTGCTTGCGCCGCCTCGACCTGCGCCGCCAGCGCCTCCACAAGCGAGCCGTGGTTCAGGGCGGCAGTCAGCGGATCGTGGCGCGCCGCCTCGAGCAGTTGGAGCGTCTGGCTCGTGAGCCGTTGCTGGGCCGAGCGGAAGACAAAGAAGAGCAGCAACGCGCTCACGAGCGCCGCCGTGAGGGTGATTACGACGACCCGGATGCGGCCCTCGTCGAGCTGCGCGAGGATCGGCGCGGCATCTCGCCAGACCGCGACAACGGCATATACCTTGCCTGACTCGATGATGGGCAAGTACTCACGCAGCACCGAATCGGTCGTAAGCGCGGCGATGGCACCCGCAGCCTCGGGCCGCACGATCGCCGCATCCGCGTGCAAACCCTGGACCGCGCTCGTGAGGCCCGGAGTGATAGGGGCCGTACGGCCGACGCTCGCGCCATCGTCGCTCGCCAGCACAGCCCCCGTGGGCGATAACAACGCGGCGTGGAGGATGCCGCCGCGATCCGTCAGGAGAAACAGGCCCTGCTGGAGTACGGCCCGCCGTTCGGCGCTCAGACCATTCGGCTCAAGGTCCCTCTGGGTCAGGTTAAGACCGACGAAGCTGCGCACTGCGGCCGCATCGGCGCTGACCGTGGCGTTGAGGATGGTGGTCGACGAATCGGCGGTCACGAGCGCGGCCTGACCGCTGGCGGTCACACCGACAATGACGAGGAAGGCCGCCAGGACGAGCATGAGGAGAACCGGGCGAATAATGCGCCGGCCCTCGCGTGGGCTCCTAATTTCGCGTCCCCCTTGGCTGCGGGACTGGCAGACTCGACAAAGTGTACGAGTTCGGCCGTGCTATGGGTATCGGTTGGTGCCTGCCCAACCCGACCCGCGGCCGTTGCATGACGGATGCAACGTTGTTCCTCAATTGTGTTATCGCAGCTGTGGGCGTCCAGTCTGAGAATTGACTCCCCAGTAGGTGGAGCCGCTGCTATGTACATGCCGATACCGATCCGCGCGGGCGGTGGTCGCGTCGTCGCTTCCAGGTGAGCGTCTCGAAGGCCGCTCCGCCGAAGGCCGCTCGGCGTCCAGGCGCCAAAAGTTCAGGCACCAAAAGTTCAGGCGCCAAAGCTGGCAATTGCCGGATCAGGCTGTTCGACGCCGACCGGACCGACCATGAATTGAGCTTCGATGCCGCGCTCGCGCACAAACTGACCGAGCGCCAACTCCTCTGGATCGACGTCCCGGCGCCGATGGATCCAGACGAGGCGGAGGCTCTCGCCAAGCGACTCGACCTAAAGCCCGTGACTCGAGAATCTCTCGCGGAATGCGTGGAGGTCTCGACTATCGGCCTTCACGGGTCGTACTTCACGCTCTCTGTGGCGACGATCACAAGCCGGCAGGACCGCGAGGAGGCCCGTTGGCTAACGATCATCGCCGGCCGGAATACAGTCGTGACGGTCCACGCCGAGCCCATCGAATTCCTCGATAAGATGGACGACCAGATCGAGTCGGACACCCTGGTCGGTCTCATTGACTCCGGATCGTTCGTGGCCGCACTCCTCGATGAGGTGGTCACCAGCTATTTCGGCGCCGTAGACGCTATCGAGGATGCAATCGATAGTTTGGACTCGAAGTCGCTGCGACGGGATGTCCGGGACGATCTACTGCTCGAGCTCATCGCCCTGCGTCAAAGGATCGCCCGGCTTCGCCGGATCGTGTCGGCTCACCGCGAGTTGTTCGCCGCGCTAGGTCGGCCGGACTTCGCCGCGATCGCAGAAGGCGACGTAGCCGAGCCGTATCGCACCGTGGCGGAGCGCTACGAGCGGGCGGTCGAGGCGGTGAAGAGCGGCCGCGAACTGTTACTCGGCTCCTTCGACGTGTATATGACACGGACCGCGCAGCGCACCAACGAGATCGTCAAGACCCTGACCGTTTTCTCGATCGTGCTGCTGCCGGCCGGCGTCATCGCATCTTTCATGGGCATGAATCTCAAAGCGCCATATTCAATCGACGATCCGCTGACGTTCTGGCTGGTATTGCTATTTGTCTTAGGCCTCGCCCTCGCGACCCTGGTGTTCCTTCGCGTCCGCCGCTGGCTTTAGGCGACAGGAGCTGAAAACTTGGCCATCTTTGCGATGCTGTTCGGGGCTATCGGTAAGCAGGCCGGCCGTGTCCTGACCACGGCACTCGGCTGGGCCAGCACCCTGCTCTTTGGCCGCGTCCCCCGACAGAAGCAACTCCTCCTTTCACTGATCACGCTGGGCTCGCTGGCGTGGGCCGTGATGCTGCTCGGTATCATCCTGCCGACAGTCGGAACGTTCCTGCTGACGGCGCTGCCGCTGCCGGGCTTTATCCAACAGAACTGGGTGCGCCTCGCAATGTTGATCTCGGCCCTCGTCATGCCTCTGTTCATCGGTTTCGGCGGGCTGTACATGCTGGACGCCGGGAGCCGGCCCTCCGGCCGCGAGGCGGCAAAGCAAGTGCTGAGGGGCTACCCGATCGCGTTCCTGCTCGCGTTCACGCTCATATTCCTTGCGATCGTGGGGGTGGTGCGTAAGGGCCGGACCTTGCGCCGCCACTGGACGGACGCACACATCCCGATCGTGGTGCACAAAGGCGGCTACGCGACCATGGTCGACGACCTGGAGAAGGCCCTCCGCGAGTCAGGCTTAACGGTTGATCGCCGGCCGGCGACGGCGATTCTTGCCGTGCCCGCGCGGCTGGTCGGACGAGTCGCGGGCGGTGGCGTTCGGGCCCTCGTTCCGGACGAGTTGACGATGCTCTACTCGCCCGTACTGGAGGTTGAGCTGTACCCGTCAGACATCGCGATCTCAGGCCAGAAGTCGGCCGTGGCTCGCGCGCGTGCCGCGATCGCGAGTCGGCTGACCTCTACGTCGGCATACCTGACGACATCCAAAGAAGCTCAGGCGGTCGAGGACAGGCTGGAAGCAATTGTCCGTAAGCCGGAAGGCTCGGGCCGGCGCATCGAAGAAGTGCGCGCGATCGACAGCACCCTCGCGACGCTCGACGTCGACTACGCCGAGTGGGAGGTGCTGTACCGCATGCGTCTCCAGATCGAGCGTGACCTGCTGATCGGCTCGCCGGCGCACGGCGCGCCCGTCTCGGTCAGGTGAGTTGGAGAGGGCTGGTCATCGGAGGCGACCCTCGGGCCAACGGGCTCGATTCCGACGGGCTCGAAAGCGAGGGCCGATGTATGATCCGCTAGCATCCAGTGTGCATAGGGTTTATGCGTTCAGCCGCAAGTCCGGAGGCGAGCCATGGTCGAGCCCAGGGTCGGTGATCACGGCATCGTGGCACCTTCGCTCTCGCATGCACGCCCGGCCGCCACTCTGGCCGAAACGCCCTTCGTTAACCTGCGCGATCCGTCCCGCGCCCTGGGCCCGGACGGCAAGCCCGCGGTCAGCCGCCGCGCCCCTCTCTGGGAAGACGTGCCCGACGAGCGCTGGAACGATTGGCGCTGGCAGATGTCCAACCGCGTCAACACCCTCGAGGAGGTCGGCCGCATCCTGAATTTGACGCCGGACGAGCGCGAAGGGCTTTCCGCGCCGGACAAGTTCCGGGTCGATATCACGCCGTACTTCATCAGCCTGATGGACCCGGACGATCCAAATGACCCGATCCGCCGCCAGGTAATCCCCACGGCCTGCGAGCACGAAGCCTTCACGGCGATGATGGCTGACTCCCTGGCGGAGGACCGCCACTCCCCCGTTCCGGGTCTGGTCCACCGCTATCCGGACCGCGTCCTGATGCTGGTCACGACACAGTGCGCGAGCTACTGCCGCTACTGCACGCGGTCGCGGATCGTGGGCGACCCCCACCAGAACTTCAACCGCCGCGATTTCGAAGCACAGCTCGACTACATCCGCCGGACGCCACAGATTCGCGACGTGCTTCTATCGGGCGGCGACGCGCTCACGCTCAACCCCAAGCTGCTCGAATCGATCATCCGCGGCATTCGCGAGATTCCGCATGTGGAGATCATCCGCATCGGCTCGCGCCTCCCGGCGTTCCTGCCGCAGCGCATCGACGACGAGCTGTGC
Organism: Chloroflexota bacterium; assembly: GCA_025358515.1. Lineage (GTDB taxonomy): Bacteria > Chloroflexota > Limnocylindria > Limnocylindrales > CSP1-4 > Fen-1039. The sequence continues at coordinate 9,425 of JANYJG010000109.1, read as the reverse complement.
GACATGCTGGCGAAGTACCACCCGCTGTGGATGAATCTTCACTTCAACCACCCCAACGAGATCACGCCCGAAGTCTCGCGCGCCTGCGACAGGCTGGCCCGAGCCGGCATTCCGCTCGGCAACCAATCGGTCCTGCTGGCCGGCATAAACGATTGCGTCCACATCATGCGGTCGCTGGTGCACAAGCTGGTCGAGAACCGCGTTCGGCCGTACTACATCTACCAGTGCGATCTAGTCGAGGGTTCCGGGCATTTCCGGACGCCGGTCGGCAAAGGCTTGGAGATCATGGAGGGTCTGCGCGGCCACACCTCCGGCTATGCCGTGCCGACGTACGTGGTGGACGCGCCCGGCGGCGGCGGCAAAATCCCGGTCATGCCCAACTACCTGATCAGCTACTCGGACCACAAGGTGATCCTGCGCAACTACGAGGGTTACATCACCACCTACGAGGAGCCGACACAGTACACGCCGCACGATCAGGCGAACTGCGAGTACTGCCGGCATCAGCGCCCGGAACCCGGCCAGGGCGGAGTCGCGGGGCTGCTGCAGGGCGATCGGCTGTGGATCGAGCCGGCGGGCTTCGAGCAGACTCACCGACGCGGCAACGAATCCGCGCATCGGCTCCAGGATCCGAGCAAGTGGGTGCCGTACGGCGTGGGACCGATCGAAGGGGTTGTTGGGGACGCCAGGCCAGAACTTGGCTCCAGCCCCGAACTGGGTTCCGGCCCCGAACTGGGTTCCGGCGAACCGGGTTCCGGCCCCGAACCGAAATTCGAGTACGCCGCCGGCGAAGAACCCCGTCCCGCGGAGGGCGAGCCCACCGGCTGGGCCCACGGCGAGCTGCTCTAACTCGAGTCGCTCAGCGAGTTCCGGGCCGACCGCGCTCTCGCACGCGGGCTAGAGCCGCAGGCAGTCCTTCGGTCCAGGGCTCGCCGTGACCCGGAAGAACGTATCGCGCCTCAATTGCGTTCAGTCGTTCAAGTGAGTCGAAGGCTTGCGCCAGATCGGCCCCGAATGGCGCGAGTTGAGGGCCCGTCGATCCGTTCAGGACGTTACGCGTAGATAGGGCATCGCCGATGAAGATGGCGTCGCGCGAGCTCACCAGCAGGACCGAGTTGCCGGCCGAGTGCCCCGGCACCAGCAACACGCGCGGTGACCCGGGCACGTCCAGCGTCGCTCCATCGCCGAACGTTCCGACTTCCAGGATCGGTGTCGTCTTGAGGGCGCCGACGCGCATTGCATAGATGATGAATCTCAGCAGCGGTAGCGGGCGGATGGCGCGCAGGCCCGCACCGGCGGGATCGCGCTGTGGCTTGACCTCGCCGCGAGCCAGACTCGCGTTCGCCTCGTGAACCCGGATGGGCACCTGCCTCTCGCGCCGGATCCGCTCGGCAAAGCCGATGTGATCGGAGTGGGCGTGGGTCAGGACGACGGCTCGAACATCGGCGAACGTCCGACCCATCGCCGCCAATTCGGCCGGTAGATCGCGCGAGTAGTACCCGGCTGCTCCAGCGTCCACGATGGTCACGCTGCCCGCCTCCTCAACGAGGTAGACGTTGATCAATCCTGTGCCCAGCCGCCGGATGCCCGGGACGATCTCCATCATTCGACGCTACCAGCGCAACCGAATCGGCGCCGCGGCCGAGCCTGGAGATGCAGGTCGCGAGACGGCGGGTCGCGTCGCGACGGCGCGCGGTCGCCGCCAGGCCGCCGCCAGGTCGGGCGCGCCGGATCGCCGCCAGGTCGCCGCGCCAGGAAGTTGCTCATTGCTCGTGAGGTGAGCGCAATACAACGGTGCCGCTACGACCAGGCGGCTTGGCGGCCAGAGGTCCCTCAATCTAGGCCGAAATAGGCCAAGTTGGGCGAATCTGGGTCAATTAGGTCTCGATTAGACGGTCCCGGATAAGACCCAGGGGAACTCCCGGCAATCTGGCCGATTTCCTTCGCTTACCGCTCACCTCACGACCATTGAGCAAGATCGGGCCGGCCGCGCGTCGTACCCCAGGCGGATGCAATGCGAGTGGCTACGGCGTACCGTGCGACTATGCAGCGCGCGCTAGACATCCCCCAGCGTCAATTCCACCGGATCAGGTGGAATCAGGACTATGCGGACGTGGCCATGGCCTTGGCCCTCGCCGCCCTGGCCCTTGCCACTGCATTCCTAAACCACATCCACCTGGACGCTGTCGGCGTAGCGTTGCTCCTGGGGCAAACGCTGCCAATCGCCGTCCGGCGACGCAATCCGATGCGCATTCTGTTGTTGGCGGGTGCATCGATCACCCTGTACAGCCTGCTCGGTTATGCCGATTCCAACGGGTACCTGGGCACTTTCGTTGCCTTCTATACGGTTGCCGCGCATGAGGCCCGCCGCAGAGCCATGGTCGCTGCTGCCATTACGGCCGTGGGGATTCTGGTCAGCTATGCCAGCTATGCCGTCGCGGATCCGACTCACGGCTGGACGACAAACCTGACCGGCACCTATTTGTCGTATGCCCTGGCCTGGCTTATCGGCGACAACCTGCGCGTCCGGCGGGCCTACACCCAACAACTCGAAGGTCGGGCGATCGAGCTTGTGCACGAACGGGAGGAGAAGGCGGCGCTGGCGGTCAGCGAAGAACGGGCCCGCATCGCTCGCGAGTTGCATGACGTCGTGGCCCACCATGTCAGCGTCATGGTCGTGCAGTCGGCCGGGGCGAGGCGCGTCCTCGACAAGGACCCAGCCCTGGCTCGCCAGGCCATGGAGGCAGTAGAGATCGCCGGCCGGACGGCGCTGACGGAGATGCGCCGAATGCTCGAGGTTCTGCGTACCGACGACTCGGGCGTGGGTCCTCAGCCCAGCCTGGGCGACCTGGATCGGTTGATCGGGGAGGTTCGCGAAGCCGGTTTGCCGGTGGACCTGAGGATCGAGGGCGCCCAACGAGAACTGCCGGGGGGTATGGACCTGGCCGCGTACCGCATCGTTCAGGAAGCTCTGACCAACGCAGTCAAGCACGCCGGCAAGGCGACTGCGGTCGTGTCCGTGAAATTCTCACCGGAATCACTGGATATTGAAGTGCGGGACGATGGCCGAGGTGCGGCGGCTCCCCTCCTGGAAGGGGGCGGCGGCGGCCACGGGCTGATCGGCATGAACGAACGGGTGGGGCTGTATGGCGGCGAACTCCAGACCGGACCGGTCTTCGGCGGCGGCTACCGCGTGTGGGCCACCTTCCCGCTTGAACCCGGGCCACCCGGCAGCTTCGCGACATGCTGCGATGAAGAGTCGGGGCTGGCCGAAGTGGCGGCTGCGACTGCCCGCTCAAGGGCCGAACGCAACCCGCGGCCGCGCCCGACGCCTCGTCGCGTGGTCCAGCCCCACCGCGCCGCTTCACCAGAAAGGGATAGCGGATCCAGAACCGGAAAGGGTGAGCAGTGACGACACCGCCGATCCGCGTCCTGTTGGTCGACGACCAGCCGCTCCTCCGGACCGGGTTTCGTATGATTCTGTCCGCGGAGTCGGACATCACAGTCGTGGGCGAGGCTACCGAAGGTGCGAGTGCCATCGAGCAAGCGCGCCGGCTCAATCCGGACGTCGTTCTGATGGACATTCGAATGCCCGGCATGGACGGCATCGCCGCCACGCGCGCCCTGGCCGGCCCGGGCGTGGAAAACCCGATCAAGGTCCTCATCCTGACCACGTTCGGGCTGGACGAGTACGTGGTCGAGTCGCTGCGGGCCGGGGCGAGCGGCTTCCTGCTCAAGGACGCGCCGCCGGAGGATCTGGTTGAGGCCATCCGGATCGTGGCCGCAGGCGATGCTCTGTTGGCGCCATCGGTGACGCGCCGCCTGCTCGACAGGATCGCCAGCCACTTGCCGTCGGCCAAAGAGACGACGATCCCGGCCCTGAGCCAACTTACCGAACGCGAGCTCGAGGTACTCAAACTAATGGCCCGCGGACTCTCGAACGCGGAGATCGCCGAGAAGCTGGTGGTGTCCGAGACAACGGTCAAGACGCACGTCTCCCGCGTGCTGTCGAAACTGGAAATCCGCGACCGGGTCCAGGCGGTCATCCTTGCCTACGAGACGGGCCTGGTCTGATCCGGGTCACCCGGGCGCGGCCGGCGTGGCCCACCCTGCGGCGGCCCGGTTTAGTGGGTCGGCGACGGGCCGGGCAGCGACGGGCCGGGCAGCGTCGGGCCGAGCAGCGTCGGGCCGAGCAGCACCGACACCAACTGCCCACTCCATGCGAGCGGATCGTTGGCCCATTGCGCGTTCGCCAGGACCACCACCGTCACGTGGGCATCGGGCAGGTACTCCATCGCCGACCAGAAGCCGTCGAGATGGCCGCGGTGCCCCCAGGCCGTTCGGCCGGCCACCAGCGTCTTCTCGAACCCGAGCCCGTATGGGTATTTGGGTTTGACTTTGTACGCAAGCGTCGGCGACGTATCGACCATCGAGGCCAGCGTGGCGTCGTCCAGAACTCCGCCGCCGTACAGGGCGCTGGCCCAGCGTGCCAGGTCCGACGCCGTGGAAACGTACGCGCCGGCCGGTCCGGCGACGCTCGCCTCGGAGTTGAATGGCAGCATCGACTGGCCGGCCGAGACATCGCGCGGCGTCGCCGTGTTGCCCTTGACATCCATGTAGCCGTGCGCAAACGGGCCGGCGGCGTGCTCCTGGGTCTGCAGGAAGGTGTGATCGAGGCCGAGCGGACCGAGAAATTCCGAGCGGATTTGGGAGGCCAAGGTTTCGCCGGTGGCTCGCTCAAGCGCCAGGCCGAGTAGGACGTAGTCGGTGTTCGAATACCCGTAATTTTGGCCGGGGAGGAAGCTGGGCTTGCCGATTCGGGCCAGCACTTCGTCGGCGGTCCAGATTCGACTCGGGTTCGAAAGGATCGCGGCGGCCATGCCTTTGGCGACGAATAGATCCTGGATGCCACTGGTGTGGTTCAGGAGCTGGCGAAGGCTGATATTCGCGGCGTTGGGGAAGGCTGGGACGTAACGGGAGAGCTTGTCATCCAGGCCGATCGTGCCGCGCTGGGCGAGCCTTCCGGCCAGAGCCGCCACGAAAGTCTTGCTGATGCTCCCCACCGCGAAGAGCGTGTCCGCGGTGGTGGCCGTACGGCTCGAGAGGATGGCCGAGCCCGACTGGCCGGTCCAGATGGAGCCGTCCGGGAAGACTACCGCCGCCACAGAACCGGGCGTCTTTGAGGCAGCGGTCAGGCCGTCGAGGACCTGCTGGAGTTTGGCCGCGGTGGCGGGGTCCAGGTGCGCCGAGGACGTCGGCTCAGGCGTCGCCGCGATAGAGGTTGGGACCGGGACAATCGAAACCAGGGGCGATGCCGTGGCAGATGGGGTTGGCGAGGCCGTTGGCGGGGCCGTTGGCGCCGGCGTTTGCGTGGCTGGCGGGGCCGTTGGTGGCGTATTGCCGCAGGCCGCCAAACTCAGCACGAGGGTCGCGGCAAGGACGGCAGCGAGCGCGCCTGCGGTGGCGGGGCGGCGGTGATGGCGAGATGGCGTCACCGACGAATGATGCACCACCAGCCGACAGTCGTTCGTGCCTGCGCCTGCGCCTGTCGCGAAAGGGCGTCTAGGTTCCCGGGTCCTCTTTGCGGCGCCGCACGCGCGGCCTCGTCCGCGAGGGTGTGGCGGTGCGAGCCTCGCCCTGTTCGGCGGCCCGTGCGACGATCCACAACAAGTCCGCGAGGCGGTTCAGGTACGGCAGGAGTTGGTCGCCGGGGAGCGGCTCGGCTCGGCGAACCGTCACGGCCCGCCGTTCAGCCCGGCGGACAATCGTCCGAGCCAGCTCCAGCGCGGCCGACAGTCGGGTCTCGCCCGGCACGACGAACTCACGGGGCAGCTCGATCGCGGCCTCGGTTTCTGCGAGCAATGCGTCTAGGCCGGCCACCATTTCCGCACTGACACGAGTCTCGCCCGACTTCTGGCGGTCGGCGGCTCCGGGTGCGGTGGCTAACTCCGCCGCGACCACGAACAGTTCGCGTTGGAATCGCAGGATTAGCTCGGGCAGGAGGGATAGCGTTCGGGGCAGGGTGCCGTACTGGGACTTGAGCGCCAGCTCGGCGCGGGCCAGACCGAGCGCGGCAATGGCCTCGTCTATCGCCCCGTAGGCCTCCGTTCGCGGGTCGTCTTTGTAGATGCGTTCGCCGCCGAACAGCAGGCCGGTGGTTCCGTCATCGCCGCGGCCGGTGGCCACCGCCGACTTTTGATCTGGGTTATCGCCCATGGCTCCCCTCGATCGATCTAGCGCGTCACCAAGTCAGGCCGGCGTCCTTAGGATCCCAGCGCTCGGCCAGGAGGGTGACCTTGACGGGATGCTCGAGAACCGACTCTGCCTGGTCCTTGACTTGCTGGACCATCGAGCCGGCGTACGGGCAAAACGGGGTCGTCAGAATCATCTTCACCTCGGACGACTCGCTGCCGATGATGATCTGCCGGATCAAGGCCAGCTCGACCACGTCCATGCCCAGCTCGGGGTCTACAACGGACCGGAGGGCATCCAGAATTGCCAGCTCGGTTGCTCGGCGGGCTGGATCGAAGGCGACGGGCGAGGTTGGTTCGGTGGCCGTAGCGGCCAGGTTCTGGTCAGTCATAGCCCAGATATCCTACCATTCTTGTCGGAATAGTCGAATCCGCGGGTCGCGGCTGCGCGGGTCGCGGCGCCTGGCTGCGCGGGTCCGTCCCGGCGCGGGTCGGTCGCACCTGATCTCGCGTCAGGCAGGCGGATCGGCGGCTCCGGCGGCTCGCGTGGCTCGGGCGGCTCGGGGCTTCGCGGACTTCGGGCCTACCAAGCCCGGCAGACGCAGGTCTTCGGGCAAGGCGGCGGCCTCGGCGGCGGTGAAACCCGGGCCGCTGAGCGATCCATCACGCTCGAAGAACTGTCGATAGCGGTCGCGGTTCTCGCCGGCGTAGCGATAGGCGTGGGCAATGCCGACAGTTCGGAGTTCCGGATGCTCGCTCATGAGGCGCGGCACGTCGTAGCCCTCGGTCCGAAGCTGGAGCAGCTGCCGAACGGTCAATCGGCTGCCATAACAGAACGGCTCGCCGCGCATGACGAGCGGATCGACCGCTACCCACTTGATGGTCACGTCAGCCTCCGATCCTCAAACGCCGCGGTATAGCCAGCGCAGCAGGGAGTTTCGCTTGTGCTGATCGCCGGCCAAACGGCCATTCTTCTTGAATACGGCGATGGCCGCGTCCAGGCAGCGATCCATCTGGGCCGAGGCATCGGGCTCCAGCGACAGACGGGCAACTGAGCGCAAACCCTCGCATAGGGTCGCGACGTCCGCCTGCGGAATTCCACGCCGCCGGTAGATCGGTCCGACCCACTCGGCATACTCGGCCAGCCAGCGGGGATCGCCGCTGCCCATGTCCATCGCAAGCCGCTCGATCAGCGTCTCGGCGTCGCGGAGCAGCTGCCGCAGCGCCACTTCGCCGTGGCGGGCCTGAATCGTTGGGTCGGCGGCGATGGCGGCCTCGAGGGCGTGCGCGGCGACGTTGAGCTTCTGGGTCCGGAGCGCCTGGGCGACCTGCGGAAACGCGGCGGTCATGTTGGCCGGGGCAAGGCCCAGGTTGGGGTGGCGGTGGGCGGGTTGCGGCGCGGCGGCGCGGACCGGCGGCGCGGCGGCGCGGACCGGCGGCGCAGCGGCGCGGGCCGGCGGCCGGACCTTCGGCGATGCGGGCACGGTCCGGGCGGGCTTCTTGGCGCTGGCGGCGTCGCGCGGTTCGGTCACAGTCGTGAGTCTAGCCTGGACCGCGACCCGGCGCCGCAACAGTCGCTCGCCCTCAAAGTAGACGAAGACGTAGAGGCTTCTCGAGGCCTCGCGAACCTTCCATTGACACGCGATCGATCCAGTCCTCGCGGGCGGCTCGCATGGCGATCGTCCGCGGTCCGGGCCTGCCGCCGCCTATCGCTCGGCCGTTTAGGGAGGTGACCGGAATGACCCCGCCGATGCTCGAGCAGACCGCCAGTTCGTCGGCGGCGTAGACGTCCTCGAGGAGCAGGTCCTGCTGGATCATCTCCAACCCCACGGCCTCGCCATGGTCGACGAGCCAGGCTCGCGTGGTGCCGGCCAGCAGACCCGTACCCAGGCGCGGGGTGGAGCAACGGGTGCCGGTGATTACCAGCAAGTTGGCCGTGGTGGCTTCCGTGACGCGGCCGTCCGTGGTAAGAAACAGGGCGTCATCCGCGCCGGCCCGTTCGGCCTCGATGCGAGCGTAGACCAACTCGGCGCGGGAGATGCTCTTGACACCGGCTATGGGCGAGTCGGCGTCGCGCCGGATGGCGCTGGTGATGAACCGCTCCCCCTCCTCCAGAACGCGGCCGGACGGAACGATGAACGGCCAGGCCTGGATGGCAACGCTGGCGGTCAGGTCCGTCTCGGGAGCCACGCCACGCGAGGGGCTATAGCCGCGGCTGATCGTGATCCGTATGGCCGCGTCGCCGGGCGGGTCGATTCCGTCCCAGCCTTCGGCAGCCAGCAATTCGCCGATCGCAGCGGCAATCGTGTCGTCGGAGAACGGCAGCTCAAAGGACATGGCGGCCAGGCTGACATGGAGCCTCGTCAGATGGCCGCCGAGTTCGATGGCCACGCCGCGCTTGGCCCGGAGGGCCTCGAAGACGCCATCGCCGAGCTGGAACCCGCGATCGTAGGCGGAGAGGTGGGGCCCGTCGGCCGGGACGAGCCGGCCGTTCAGCCAGATGTTCGAGGCTGCGGGAAGGGTCACGCTTGTCTCCATCGGCCACCGGGGTTGTGGGTGAATGAAGCGGCCCCGCGGGAGGGGGCCGCGGGGCCGCGAAGAATTCGCGTTAAGCCGATCTCTCGATTGCCCGCAAAAGTTTACGCCGCGTAATACTCCAGCGCACCGGCCAAATTGGGGATTCCGGTGGCGTTGGCGGTCCGGCACCGCCGCGCCGGGAGGTCAGGCGACCTCGATCTGGCCGGCGCCGCCTCCCAACAGTTCCTCCGGTTCGCCTTCGATGGTGATGCGGGGGATCCAGCGCAGGAAGCTGGGCATCCACCAGTTCCACTCGCCCAAGAGCTTCATCAGGGATGGCAGAAGCATGCTTCTGGTCAGCGTCGCGTCCACCAGGATGGCGACCGCCAGACCGATGCCCAGCTCCTGCATGATCGCGAGCTGGATCGTGAAGAATGCCCCGAAGACGCAGACCATGATCGCGGCCGCACTGGTTACGGTACCGGCCGTGATGGTGATCCCCTTGACCACCGCGTCGGTGGACGCGAGGCCGCGGTCTCGAGCTTCCTTGACCCGAGTCAGGATGAAGACGTGGTAGTCCATCGAGAGCCCAAACAAGATCGTGAAGATCATGGCCGGGGCCCAAGCCTCGATGACGTTGGGCCGGATGCCGGTGATGTCCTTGAACCAGCCCTCCTGGAAGAGCAGCACCAGGACACCGAAGGCGGCCCCGGCGGA
>JANYJG010000079.1 GCA_025358515.1 Chloroflexota bacterium | reverse complement strand
GCGCATCCTGATTCTGGAGATTCTTCGGGCTGGGCCGTGCAGCGTGGGCAAGCTCGCGGACACCATCGGCGCGCCGGAGTCGTCGATCTCGCAGCAGCTGGCCGTCCTGCGCAGCCGCGGCATGGTCGTCACCGAACGACGCGGCACGACCGTAATCTACCGAGTCCGCGACACCCAACTCTTCGACCTGCTCGACGGCGCCCGCCGCATCTTCAACGGCAGCCTGTCGGACACGATCGACATGCTCCGCCTCGTCGAATCCGAGTCGCCGACGGTGGACGCCGGCTGAGGCAGGACCGCGGCCGGAATCGAAACGGGGCCGCGAGAAGTTCCCGCAGCCCCGTCTTTGTTCAGGTGTCGGGCGTTACGCGAGGCGCCGACGTCGGATGAAGAGGGCGAACGCGCCGCCGAAGAACGCGAACAGACCGACCGGCAGGAGCCAGATCGCTCCGTCGGTTCCGTCAGAAGCAGGGCCGGCACCGGCGGTCGTTGGCGGGAGGGTGGCGCCCTGGAGTGACTGAGAAGGCGTCGGGGTTGGCGTGGGCGTCGCGTCGGGGGTCGGCGTCGGCATGGCCGAAGCCGTTGGGGCTGGTGTGGCCTCAGCCGGGGCTACGACCGCCACGCTGCCACTGCCGTCGACGCAGCTGAAGGGGTTCCAGGCCTGGTAGTAGATGCAGGCCTTACCATCTGCCACTCCGCTGACCCCCACATCCGATAGCGCAGGATTTGCGGTTCCGACGAGAATGAATGAGAGGATGTCGCCGGAGCCCGAGGTCCCGAAGCCAGACTCCGCCCGGAAGTCGGCCACCGTGCAGCCAAACGGATAGGGGGTTGGGCAGGTCATGCCGGTGACGGTAAACCAGCTCGGCAGGGCCTTCAAGACGGCCATGTACCCTGCCGCCTCAGTGCTGTGGGAGTACGTCATCGTGGCCGTGAGAGTAAGCGGCGTCGTGGCGCCGGCCGTGATGCTCGCCTTGTCCCATACGAACTGGGGCGTAACTGTGTCGACATACGTCTGGAAAGCCCAGTCCGGGGTCAAAATGTCGATCGGCACCCACCCGGATGAGCCGTTCATCAATGCCTGGCCGCCGGGGTAGTTGTCGGGCGACCAGGAGGCGGCTACCAGGGTACCGGTGTTGAAGACGATCGCGTATTGCGTGCCGGATACGACCACAGGAGGATTCGGGAACCGGAAGTGCATCCAGCGACCTGTGAGCGCGGCAATCGACGACGCAGTCGCCAGGTCCGGGCCGGTGGGCAGGGCGGACGCCGTGTCCTTGATAGAGACGGCGATGCTCCCGCTGCCAGTCATCCACATGTCAACTGCACTCAGCATGCCGGTCTTGCCGGCCGTGAAGGTCTGAGCCACTTCGACCGAGAGGCGCAGGCTGGAGCCAGTCACCACGGCAGTCGACTGATCGAGATTGCTGGGTCCAGCAGCCAGAGTTGACCCCGGCATCAGGCCCAGCAGCAACATGGCGGCGCCCATCGCGAACGCACTGCGTTTCATGGTCGAGGTCCTTCCTGGGTTGATGGCGCCGTCACACCCGATGGCGACCGGGTACTTGGGTTCCGGCCTGCGGTGACCGGAGCCTGGCCGGATGAGCGGCTGGGATGCCGAAAAGGGACGGATCCTCTGCGCGCTTTGGCGCTGCGGAGGCAGGTGAATGATACGCTGACGATGATTGCCCCGCGAGATAGAGCGCGGACCGCCAGACTGGCCTTCTGGGTCCCGTCAGCCGGGCCAGCTGTGAACGTCAGCCCAAGTGAGAAGTCGCTAGAGTAGGTTTCGCCCAGCCGGACGACGGACCCCGGCGCGCCCACCCATCGACGCACTCGGCACCGTCGCGACCCGGTCAGGCTGGAGGGACCACATGTTCCGAACCCCGCTGCATCTCGTAGCCGCACTTGTCCTCATCAGCGCGGTCGTCGGCTGCACGTCGGCCGGCGCCACGGCCTCCCCATCGACGCCTCCCGTCGCAACGGCCAGCGCGGCAGGCGGCACGCCCAGTGCCGCGACCGCCACACTCAGTGCCACACCCAGCGCCACACCCAACGCCACGACCGGCGTTGCGGCCACGGGAGCGCTAGGCGGCCCGGTCGCTAAGGGCGGCAACTTCTGCGGGTTGCTCGGGCCGGGCGACTTTGCCGCCGTCGGCGTGAGTGGCGCCCGCACTCCAACCAAAAACAGCGACGGCACCGCGGACGCGTACTGCGTCTACTCGGGCATCTCGGGAGCAACCGGCGGC
>JANYJG010000043.1 GCA_025358515.1 Chloroflexota bacterium | reverse complement strand
AGGCTGGGCGCGTAGGCACCCCAACCTGTGACATGGACACCGGACAGGGGACGCGCCATTACGGCTCCACCTCGATTAGCGGCGACTTGGCCTTTACAAGCTTCCCGGACTCGGCCACGAGGCGGACCACACGCCCGGCCTGGTCCGACTTTATCTCGTTGAAGAGTTTCATGGCCTCGATGAGGCCGATTACCTGACCTAAGGCCACCTGCTGCCCCACCGTCACGAAGGGCGGCGATCCTGGCGACGATGACCCGTAGTAGATACCCGTGAGGGGGGCCTTGACGAACTCGGTGGTGGCAGCGGCGGCGGGCGCGTTCGGGGCCGAATCGGTACTGCCGGGCACGGGGCCGGCGGCCCCGACTTGGGCGAGCGGCAGGAGCGCCGCGGGCTTACGCAGGCTGATGCCGGTCTCGCCGGACTCGACCTCGAGCTCGATCAGGTCGCTTCGCTCGAGGAGTGAGCCCAGGCGGTCGATGAGCCCCAGAAGAGACGCCGTCTCTTCGGACATCGACGCCGGATCGGCGGGCTTGCTGACTGGCTCTGGCTGATGCTCGCTCATGTTCGCCCTCACTCGGCCCAGCGCCGCAGGACCAGGGCGCTGTTCTGGCCGCCGAAGCCAAAGGAGTTCGAGACCGCAATGTGGATCTCCCGCTGACGGACCTTGTTGGGAGTCAGGTCCAGACCAGCCGCGGCTTCGTCGGGATTCTCGAGATTGATGGTTGGAGGAATCAGTCCGGTCCGGAGGCTCATGAGCGTGGCTATGGCCTCGACCGCACCGGCGGCACCGAGAGTGTGGCCCAGCATGCTCTTGTTGGCGGTCACGCTGACCTGGCCGGCCCGCTCGCCAAAGAGTGTCTTGATCGCCTCGAGTTCGCGCGGATCGCCCTCCGGCGTGGACGTGGCGTGGGCGTTGACCATCTCCACGTCGTCGACGCTGAGGCCCGCCTTCTCCAGAGCGCGGCGAATGGCCCTGACCGCTCCCGCCCCGCCAGCCGCCGGGAGAGTGATGTGCGAGGCGTCGGCCGTGGCTCCGTAGCCAACGATCTCGCCGAGTGGCTCCGCGCCGCGGGCTCGAGCGTGCTCGAGCGACTCCAGAACGATCACGCCCGCGCCCTCGCCGATGACGAAGCCATCGCGCCCTTTGTCGAACGGCCGCGAGGCGCCCTCCGGATCGTCGTTGCGGGTGGACAGGGCGCGCATGGCGGCGAAGCCGGCTACCAGCGCCTCGTGGCCGGTAGCCTCGGTCCCGCCCGCGAGCATCACGTCCGCATCGCCGCGCCGGATCGTCTCCCAGGCCTCGCCGATGGAGTGGCCACCGGTGGCGCAGGCAGAGACGACGCTGAAGTTCGGGCCCTGCGGGCCAAAGACGATGGCGATCACGCCGGCCGCCAGGTTGCTGATCGCCATGGGGATCAGGAAGGGCGACATGCGGCCCGGGCCCTTCTCGCCCATGAGCAACACCTGCTCGGCCAGTGTCCGGATCCCGCCAATGCCCGTCCCGACGATGACGCCGGTCCGTTCGGCCAGCTCCCCTTCCAGGTGCCGGGGCAGGCCGGCCTGATTCATTGCCTCGTGGGCAGCCACGAGAGCGAGCTGAACGTAGCGGTCGTTGCGCCGCTGATCCTTGCGATCGAGAACGGACGACGGGTCGAAGTCCTTGACCTCAGCCGCGATCCGGGTCGTCAGGCGCGATGGATCGAACTGGGTTATGGGGCCGACACCGGACCTACCGGCGATCAGGCCCTCCCAGGTGGACTGGACGTTGAGGCCGAGTGAGGTGAGGGCTCCCATGCCGGTGACCACCACTCTGGGCTGGCCGCTAGACAAGCTCATCGAACCAACTTCCCTGTCCTGATGGTGGCGGCGCGATAAACGTCGCCGGGTAGGCCCCGCGCCGCGACGGCGTTCGAGACTGCCATGACGTCGTAGCTGGTGCGCTGGATCTCGGCCTTGACTACGTCCCCGTCGATCTCGATCAAGGCCCAGCTGGCCGTCGGATCGCCATCGAAAACGTTGCCGGCACTGCCGTCGTTGACGATCGTCCGCCAGCCGACTTCGCGGACCTCGGGCAGATGAGTGTGGCCGCAAACGATCACCCTGGCGTCGGTTCCGCCAACCCGATCCATCGTCACGACCGCATCGAGGTCCGCCGCCAGGCCGTCCGTGAGCGAGCCGGGCGAGGCGTGGCAAAACAGGACAAGGTCGCCGTGCGGCGACCCGTCGTCACCGATGCGCAGACGGCGCTCGGATGGGAGCCGCCGCAGGTAGTCGATGCCGTCGTCGCCGATCTGGTCTCGGGCCCACTCGATGGCAGCCTCGTACGAGTCCGGGATGCCGTCCGTAAACCACGGGAAAGCGGCCGTGTAGTCGCCGTCGGCGACGGCCAGGTCCGTGTTGCCGAGGGTGACGAACGCTCCTGCCCGCTCGAGCTCCCGCACGAGGGCGAGGCTGCCCGCGGGATCCGGGCCGTTGAAGACGAGATCGCCGCAGATGGCCACGAAGTCCGGGCGAGCGGCGTCGATTGCCTTGTGCACGGCCTGCAGGGCCGGCAGGTTGCCGTGAATGTCGGACAGAGCCGCGATCCGCACCATCAGCGGAGGGCGCTCTCTGGGGCGATGATGAAGCTGAGCTTGGCGTCGCAGGCAACATCGCCGTCGACCGTCGCCACGGCGTGGCCGCGGCCGAACTTGCTGCCGAGGCGCTCCATCGTGACTTCCAGGCGGAGCTGGTCGCCGGGGGTGACGATGCGCTTGAAACGACACTCATCGACGGCCGCGAACAGGCCCAGCCGATCGCCGAAGCCGGGCTGCTGGGCGACAAAGACGCCCATCGTCTGGGCCAGAGCCTCGATCTGAAGGACGCCTGGCATGATCGGCTGGCCCGGAAAGTGCCCCTGGAAGAACCACTCCGTTGCCGTGACCGACTTGAGGCCGACAATGCGCTTGGCCTCCTGGTCGTACTCGACGATCCGATCGACGAGCAAGAACGGCCAGCGATGCGGGATCAGCTTCTGGATCTGGCTCGTGGTGAGGATTGTCGCGGCGGTCGTGTTGGTCGTGTTGGTCGCGGCGGTCGTGTTGGTCGCGGCGGTATCGGTCATTGGGCGGCTCCTGGGGCGGGTGGCGAGGGCTTAGCGGTTGCCCGCGGCGACGAACGGGGCGCTGCCGACTCGGTCGAGCAGGTTCGTGGTCACCTTGCCATCGATGAAGACCTGGTTGGCGAGAATGGCTCGATGCAGCTCAATGTTCGTAACCACGCCATCGACCAGCAGCTCGCGCAAGGCGGTATCGGCCCGGGCAATCGCCTGGGGCCGGTCGGGGGCCCACACCGAAAGCTTGCACAACAGCGAGTCGTAGTAGGGCGGGACTTCGTAGCCCGGGTAGAGGTGCGAGTCGACCCTGACACCGGGCCCGCCGGGGGCGAGATACGCCCCGACCTGGCCGGCCTGGGGCCGGAAGTCCTGGGCCGGATCCTCGGCCAGGATGCGGAACTCTATGGCGTGACCACGCGGGACGATGTCGGCCTGGGTCAGTCCGAGGCGCTCGCCGGCCGCGATCCTGATCTGAAGGGCGACCATGTCGATGCCGGTGCAGAGCTCCGTAATCGGATGCTCGACCTGGACCCGACAGTTGATCTCGATGAAGTAGGCCTCGCCTTTGGAGTCGACCAGGAACTCGAGCGTGCCCAGGTTCTCGTAGCCGGCCGCGCTCACGGCCCTGAGCGCCTTTTCCGCCAGGGCGTTGCGGGCGGCGGCGGATAGAGCCGGGCTGGGCGTCTCCTCGATCAGCTTCTGGTGACGACGCTGAACCGAGCAGTCACGGTCGCCCATGTGGATGGCATTGCCGAAACGATCGACCGCCACCTGGATCTCGACGTGGCGGTTGTCCTCGAGATACTTCTCGAGGTACAGGGAGTCGTCACCGAAGCCGGCCTTGGCCTCGGAGCGGCTGACCTTGAACGTCGTCTCCAGCTCGCGAGGAGTGCGGACGAGGCGCATGCCCTTGCCGCCGCCGCCCGCCGAAGGCTTGATCAGAACTGGATAGCCGACCCGCTCGGCCTCTTCCAGAGCATGAGCCTCGTCCCGCAGCATGCCCGAGCCTGGGATCGTCAACAGGCCCTGCGCGGCGAGGATACGGCGGGTGGCCTCCTTGGAGGCGAAGCGCTCGAGCACTTCGGCCGAGGGACCGATGAAGGTCAGACCGTGCGCGCGGACGACCTCGGCAAAGCTCTCGTCCTCCGAGAGGAAGCCGTAGCCCGGGTGAATGGCATCGCAGCCGGTGACGACCGCGGCCGAGATGATGGCCGGGGCAGAGAGGTAGCTGTGTTTGGAGTCGGCCGGCCCGATGCAGATCGCTTCATCGGCCAGTTGGGCGGCCAGACTTTCTCGATCGGCCTCACTGTAGGCGACGACGGCACCGATGCCGAGGGTCCGGCAGGCGCGCAGGATCCGGACAGCGATCTCGCCGCGATTGGCAATCAGGACTTTGCTGAACATCAGGCCTTCCCCGCCACGGCGGCGGCCGCGGGCCCTGCGGCACTCACGTCCGCAGGAGCCCCGCCCGCAGGAGCCCCGCCCGCAGGAGCCCCGCCCGCAGGAGCCCCGCCCGCAGGAGCCCCGCCCGCAGGAGCCCCGCCCGCAGGAGCCCCGCCCGCAGGAGCCTGCTCCGGAGGAACTTGCTCCGGCAGCTCGATGCGGACCAGCTCCTGTCCGTACTCTACGGCCTCACCGGCCTCGGCCAGACTCGAGCCGATGACCCCGTTGACGGGCG
>JANYJG010000263.1 GCA_025358515.1 Chloroflexota bacterium | reverse complement strand
CACATCCTGCGCCAATCGGGCTCGACAGCGGCGGTCGAAGGCTTCACAGTAACCTTCACGCCGACGACCATGTACGACCTCACGGTCGCCGATGTCCACGACTTCTTCGTCGGCCCAGGCCGGGTGCTGGCGCACAACTGCGATATTCCCGGAGCGCCGCGTGTTGGCTCGGCTCTCAAACATGACGCCAATCACGCCTTCAGCGACATAGTAGACAACTATGCGAAGTACGCATCCAAATTCACGCTGCGTCCCGGAGTCACGCTCTACCAGATCGAAGGATTCCTGAATGGCGCATCAGGGAGGTTTGAGTGGATCGTTGACAATGGGGAGGTGACTCACCGTTTCTTCGTTCCCGGAGGAGTGGTCAATGGCGTACCCATCACCCCGTAGCAGCCCTGTCGGCCGACTTCGTGAAATTTCTATCCCGGTAAACTGGATGACCGTACTTGTGGGCTTTGCCGTGCCGCCTGAACCGGGGATGCCGCTGACGTCAGAAGATGTCATTAATTTCGCGATTGACCAGATGGCTGCGGGAGTCGAGCCGTCCGATGAGATGCTGGCCGTCGCGGGCGCCTCGTCAATGGATACGGAGCTGATCGGGGCGGCACTTCGTCGGCTTGCTGCTGGCGTAACGACGGCGTCTGCGGTGGAACAACGCAAATGGCGTCTTCTCGCCGTGTGCGACCTCGTCGACTCGCTCCCAGCTGATCCCTTGTACGCACTGCTTGCCCTGACCGAGTTCTGGGCGGCCATGGGCTTCCCGCCGGACATGCCGCATACGGTCCAAGGCAGAGGGAATACGCTGTCGCCGGTCGAGTACTACACAGATGCCAACCGGGACCGCGAAGTCGAGGGCCACCGATCCTGGATCGCGTCGGAGATCGAAGAACTCCGAAGTCGGAGTGGTTCGACAGACGAGCGCCCAAACATCTGACGGACGCGCATTTCGAAGCGAGCATTGGCGAAACAACTGGGCGGCCGACCCTCGCGTGTGATCCGCCATTGGCGCCCTACGACGTCGGCACAGGATCGGTCGGTCGGCACACAGTCACTGCGGTCTACAAACACCTCGATCTGATGATCGAGCACCTCAAGGTCGCCGAGCTGATGAGACTTGCCGCTTGCCGGCGCTAGCGTTCTACCCCCAGTTAGCGAGCGACCCGTCCATGGTGGCCGTCGCGCCTCGTGCCCAGCCTGGCACCTTGTGCCAACGCCGCGCCGCGAAGAGTGGATGATCGCGGCATGGAAGCACTCTATCTGGCCGCCGGCAGCATGCTGCTCATCCTGGTCCTGTGGGACCTGTTCGAGTCGATCGTCGTGCCGCGTCCGACGCCGGGCCGGTTCCGGATCGGGCGCTACGTCATCAGGGTCTCGTGGCGGGCGATTCGAGCGATCGGTCAGGGCCTCGACGGACGCAGAGGAGACACGCTACTCGGCCTGTTCGCACCGGCGGTGACCCTGGTGTTGCTGCTGGTCTGGCTCATCGCCCTGATCGCCGGCTACGGTTTGATCCTGTTTGGCCTGCGCGACCAGCTGAGCCCGCAGCCGCAGGATCTGGGGACCGCGCTATACCTGGCGGCGACCTCCGTACTGACTCTGGGCGGCGATGTCGTCGCTACCGGTCCGGCTGCGCGAGTTGTGGTGGTGCTTGCCGCCGCCAGCGGCTTGGGCGTCGTAGCGCTGGTGCTGACGTTCCTGTTCTCGCTCTACGGCTCGTATCAGCGCCGCGAGGTCCTGGTCGTGACGCTCCAGGCGGCGGCCGGCGCGCCGCCCTCAGCCGTGGCGCTGCTCGAGACATATGCCCAGCTCGGCTTGGTGGGTCGCCTGCCGGGCCTTTTCGTCGAATGGGAGCGCTGGGCGGCCGAGGTATTGGACACCCACGTTGCGTATCCGCTGCTTGGTTTCTTTAGGTCCAGCCACGACAACCTGTCCTGGATCAGCACCCTTGGAACGGTTCTGGACGCCTCGAGCCTGATCTTGACCACGATCGACGGTCTGCCCTGCGGCGAAGCGGAATTGTTCAGGCGCGTTGGCTCTCATCTGGCGGAGGACATCTCCAACCTCGGTTACTGGTCCGATTCGGCCGACGACAAGGGCCGAGCCAGCGCCCGTGCCGGTCTCGATCGAGCCGCCTTCAATGCGGCCTGCATCCGGCTGGCGGAGGCCGGATACGACCTCGTACCAGTCGATCTAGCCTGGCCGGCGTTCGAGCTTTCGCGGTCGACTTATGCGGCTCGATTGGAGGCGATGGCAACTTATTGGGCGACGCCATCGATGTCGTGGCTTGGCAGCGATGAGACGCTCCGATCGCCCGTCCACCCTCAGGAGCCTGACGACCCGGCCGATTAGCCGGCGCATGGCCTCGGCCCGCCGCTCCGCCGGCCGGGTCTGTCGCATATGTCACGCAGCTTTGAGGCGCCGGTGATAGAAGCCGGCGTCCACAGCGTTGACCATGGGACTCGGTGACTCACGATGTCGAGCGCCGAGAAGGATGAGGAGTCGGTCATGGCTGTCGAGACGACCAGCGGCATGGGTCGCGAGGGCGACCTCGGTCTCCGCGAACAGGCGAAGGCCGAACTGGCATGGGACGCCCGCATTGCGACGAGATCGATTCGGGTGAATGTGAACGACGGTACCGTCGAGTTGACGGGCCGGGTGCACAGCTATCTCGCCAAGTGGCAAGCGGAGCGTTCCGTAGAGCGGGTCCGGGGGGTCCGGGCGATCGCCAACGAGATCCAGGTCGTGCCCAGGTTGGTTCCGCCGGACGCTCAACTTACGGCCGCAGCTTCGGCATGTCTGGCCGCAAGTCCACAGCTTCCGATTGGCCGCATCACCGCGGTCGCACACCAGGGCTGGCTCGCGCTCGAAGGCCAGGTCGACTGGGACTTCCAGCGTCGGGCCGTCGCGGATGCCGTTCGGTCGGTGCCAGGCCTGCGCGGGGTCACCAACGCGATCACGATTCAGCCCCGGAGAGTTCGCCGCACGGCCGGGGCCGGCATATTGCGCGATCGCCTGGCGCAGGCGCTACGGCGAGACGCGCTGCTCGGCGCAAGCCGCATCACGGTGGCCGTTCAGAGTGGCCACGTCACGCTAACGGGCACGGTCGCCGCTGTCGCGGAGGCGCGGGAGGCCGAACTGGTGGCGTGGGCGGCGCCGGGCGTTTGGAGCGTCGAAAACCGCCTTCGAGTCGATCCAATCAAGCGCGAAGGGCCCCGACTTGTCCTCGTGCCTGCCATCTCTGCCAACGACAACGGAAAAGGGCGCTGAAGTGGGAGAGAAGCGTTCAAGCAGTGTGGCCCTGGTGCTGGTGCCGGGTTTCGCCGGCCTGGCCTGGGACACGTCCTGGTTTGAGGCCTGGCATCACCGCATCGTCGTTACCGGCAAGCTCCCGGATCTCGCGACGATCGACGACTACGCCTCTTTCGTGGCCTCTTGGACCACCGGACTGCCACGCTACGCCCTGGTCGGCGACTCGTTCGGGGCGCTGGTCGCGCTGACACTGGCCGCGCGGCAACCGGCCCGGCTCGCCGGCCTCGTCCTGTCGGGGGCCTTCCTGCCCGCGGACGTTGCCCGCTGGGTAGAGCCGGTCGCGAAGGCGGCGTCCGAAGGTGACGCGGCAAGCTATCGCTCCGCGCTCCAGGATTCGCTGCGGCTGCTTAGCCGGCGAATGGACAGCACCGAGTCCGCCACGCACGCCCGTCGAGCCATCGAAGCCGGTTGCCCCCCGACCGTGTTCCAGGATCGAGCCGCCCTCGCCCTCGGCTTCGACGGCCTGGCGGCGCTAAAGAATGCTGCGGTTCCGACGCTCGTGGTTAGCCCATATGTCGGCAGCCAGATCGTGACGATATCCGCGCCGGATGCCGAACACGGCGGCCCGCCGCGAATTCGGGTGCTGTCGGGCGGCTTTCTGACACGCTTCGACACGCCCGCCCCGTATGCCGTCGCAATCGACCGCTTTGTAGACACCATCGGTGACATCGGTCGCGCGGCCTTGCGAGCCACCCCTACACTTGACTCCAGGTGGGGCACTCATCGACACGCAATGCCCTAGCGCCAGATGTCGGAGGCTCCGCGGCTGCCATGTTGAAGGGTTATGACGAGGCGGCCAAGGATGCAATCGACGCCGGCTTTCTGGGCACTCTGCCGGTCGAGGCGGCGGCCCGCCTGCTCGACGAGGCGGTGCGGCTGGACATTCCTGCCGGTTCGGTGATCTACCGCGACGAGGAAGACCCGCGCTCCATCGTTGTGGTCGGCGGTCTGCTGCGCGTGTTCATGCGGGCGCCCGATGGTCGACAAGTAACCGTCCGCTATGCCCGGCCCGGTGACATCTGCGGCCTGGCTCTCACGATCGGCGGCCCGGCTCCGCTGAGCATGCAGGCGGTCACCGATGCCACGGTCGCAGCCCTCCACCTCGACACGATCCGCCAATTGCTGCGAGACAACGTCGAGGTGGCGAGTGCGGTCGCGGGCGAACTGACGAACCAACTGTACGAAGCCCTCGACGAGGTCGCCGGCAACGCCTTCCTCAGCGTCCGCCAGCGCATCGCACGACACCTGCTGGATCTCGCCACCGAGCGTCAGGCGGGCCACCGGCTCGTCGCTCACATCAGCCAGCAGGAGCTGGCCGACGCGGTCGCGTCGGTCCGGACGGTCGTCAGCCGTACCCTCCAGGAGATGCGCCGCGAGGGGCTCATCGAAACGTCGCGTGACGAGATCGTGGTCCTGGACGCACGCCGTCTCGATATCGGCCGCCCGGCGACGGTGGATCGCCGCCGCTGAACCCGGCTGAGCGACGAGTTTTCGAGCCTTGTCAACATAAGGGCGGGCTTCGCCCCTCTTAGATATGTGAAGGGAGCCAACGTACTCGTGGGGGTACGAGATCGACTCGATGCAAATTACGCCAAACATTTCGCGGATCTCACGGCTCTGTGCCGTGCTCTCGGCGCGGGTTCCGCTGCTGAGGACATTGCCCAGGACGCGCTCCTTCACGCCCGCGCACGCGAGAGCCAACTTCGCGATGACACAAAACTCGACGCCTGGCTACGCCGCATCGCAGCTCGGCGGACATTCGAATTCCTGCGCCGCCAAAAGCGGCAAGCCAGTGAGGAACCGGTGGTCGCCTTCGTACCCGTGGACCCTTCACTTTCCATCGACGTTTCGGCGGCGATCACCGGCCTTCCTGCGCGCGAACGCGTGGCTGTCGTCCTCGTCTACGGCCTCGGTTATGAGCAGGAAGATGCAGCCCAGGTGATGGACGTCACGCGGGGCACCGTCGCCACTCTGCTGCACCGGGCGCGTCGCCATCTAGCCGAAAGGCTTGCCGTCTACGCCGGCGACGGTCAGGCGCAATGAGCCCCGCCATCGTCGGCCACGTCCCGTCCGATCGTCTCGGTGATGCCGCCCAGCGCGGCAACCTCGACTCCCTGCGCGTCGCCGAGCGCCTTCATGCCGAGGGTTGCTTGAAATGCCAGCAGCTCTTCGCCGGCTACCGAATGACCGATAGGCTGCTAGACGCCAAGTGGCGCCAGACGAGCCTGCCGCCGTCTGTGGTTGCCGCGAATGCTCCGCGACGCGGCCTGTTCGGGCTACTCGATAGCCTGGGCGACGGCGCGAACTTCCGGGCCCTGGCTCCGGCAGGGCTGGCCATCGGCCTGGTAGCTCTCGTTGGAGCCGGTTTCCTCCTGCCGCAGATGCTGGCGCAGCCGCCGGCCGCCAATTCGCATACTCCGATCGCCATTCGTTCCCATGCCGCCCCGTCGCCCTCCGGGCCCAGCCGTACCGCCGTCGCCCCCGGACCGCCCGGCACCTCGCCGGCCCTGCAGCCGACCGTGTCGGGCACCCCGTCCACGTCTGGGCCGGGGTCAACGCAGCAGCCAAACGGAGCCGGAACGCCGGTCCCGATTCAGCCCGGAACGCTGGCGGGCCTCCCGGGCTGGCCGATTGCCTGGTCGCCGGACGGAGCTCATCTTCTGGTTGCTCGCTCGTCAGGCGGCAACACCAGCCGTCAGATCCAGATTCGAGACTCCGCAGGGCGTCTCACCGGAACTGTCAGCGCCGAGTCCGCTGTCTGGGTCGACTCGCGCAGCATTGCCATCCTCGCCCCCTCAAAGGGCACTGGTCGCGGTCAGTATCGCGACTCGTCGGTCTCCATCGTCGATGTCGCGGGTCGTCTGAAGGGCACCCTTCCAGGGCAGCACGCGGTTCATGACGGAAAGGCCGGCGCAACGGGGGGACGCCTCGTCGGTAGCGGCAAGGGCCAGTTGGCAATAGCCGATGAATCGGGCCGGAATGGGTGGTCATTCGTGGTCTGGAACGGCGCGTCCATCAGCGCTCCCAAGACGGGCCTGCCGCTGGCATTCTCCGCCGACGGCAACAAGATCGCGGTCCTACATCCCGGTGGCGGTCCCGGCGGCGGCCCCGGCGGCGGCCCAGGCGGCACCGCAGGAAGTCTCGAGATCGTGGCGACTTCTTCGCTCCATACCATCGTTTCGCTGCCCCACGTAAATCTGCGCGTCGACTTCCAACGGGGTGGCCAGGGATTTGGCCCCGATGCCTCGTTCAGCCCGAACGGCGCTTACCTCCTGGCGTCAGGGATCCTTGTGGACGTGACCCGTGGATCAACCGCGCGTGTCGGCGATGGCGGCTGGCTACCGGACGGCACTCTCCTCACGTCGGCCGGCGGCGTCGTTCTGCGCTGGCAGGGGATGCACTCCACGCCCGATCCCCGCTTCGCTGCCGGTGGCTCCATCGCGACGTCCAAACATGGCGAGGTGGTCGAATTCTTCTCCTTCAACAGCGCCCCACAGCTGCTTGCCGCAGATGGTGCGCTCCATTCCATCCTCCTGCCTGGCGTGAACCGGATCGATGGCTTGCTCCTGTCTCCCACGGGACGGGTCGCGGCCATACAGGGAACGGCCCCGAACGGTTCAGCGCTGACAGGTCTGGCTTCCTTGAAATGAGGTTCCGTATGAGACATCCGGCGGCTACGCCGTTCAACGCCACGGAGTAGCTACCTCACCTCACCAATCACTCGCAGCGCAAGCCACCCATAGTCGCTCCTATGAGAGCGGGAGGAGTTCAAATGCAGAGCCAAACACGAAAGACCTTCGCGGCCTTGCTGGCCGCAAGCCTGTTGGTCTTGGGAAGCATCAGCACCGCCAGCGCACACGGGCCGGGGGGCGACCCAGGTCACCAGCCCAAAGCCCATGAGACGGTAAAGGCGCATCAGTCGGTCGACCCGAGCCACGAGACTAAGGACGCGCCAGAACCGGCCAAAGCGACCAAGGATCCCAAGACGGCCGAGCTTTCCAAGGATTGGTTCAAGCGGCTCGATTGCCCGGTGAAGCCGACTCCGGCGCCGACCACTACGACCGCCGCCGATAAGAAGGCCAAGCTGGACAAGCTGGACAAGCTGGACAACGCCCGCATCCCCGGATTCAAGGGCGACTTCGCCAAGGAAATCGGGCGCTGGCCGGCGATGTTCAAGGGAGAGTGGGCGAAGGTCTACTGCTCGCCGGCGACCCTCAAGCCTGCCGCGGACAACCAGATCACCCGCGAGATCGCGCGCCTCCAGGCCCTGAGCGGCGCCATCGGCAAGGACGCCTCGCTCTCCGTCTCCGAGAAGGCGGTTCTGACCGGTGAGATCGGAAAGCTGGTTGCCACTCTCCAGTCTCTCAAGACCAAGATCGACGCCGAGACCACCCTGACCGCTGTCCAGGCCGACTACGTCAACCTGACGGCCGCGTTCAAGGCCGATAGGAACGTCTCATCCTGGATCAAGCTCATCCTAGGCGTAGACGAGATGACCGCCGACGGCAAGGCTCTGGATCTGCAGGCGATTCAATTCGCTGCCCAGATCGCGGCGCTGCCGGTGGGCACCGACACCGCTGAAGTGCAGGCCTTGCTGGCCGACCTCAAGACCAACTCGACTGCGGCCCAGGGCCTCGTCGCCCCGCTGCACGCGCAGCTTCTGGCACTCAATCCGAGCAATGTCGCCTCTGGAGCAGCGGCCACGTCTCTGCACCAGATCCGAGTCACAGCCTTCCTGGCCTCGTGGGACCTCGCCCGTGCCCGTCATGACGCTCGCGACCTCAAGCACGAGCTCAAGGAACTCCAGCCCGAGGCCAAGCCGACGCCCACGCCGACGCCCACGCCGACCGTGACCCCAACTCCGGCCCCGACCGTCTAGGCAGGGCCGAAACCAAGAACGTCCCCGTCGAGGCCTGAGGGCGAACGGAGCGCGGGTGGCTACCCCCGCCCGCCACCCTGGTTCTTCAGGCACCCGGCCAGCTCCCCTCCATGCCGCCGCCCTAGTCATCGTGACCGGGCGGCGGCATGGCGATTCCCGCCCGTTAGATTCCCCCCGCTAGACTCCCGCCAGGAACCGCTCCAGGGCCTTCTCGTCTGCCGGCGAAAGGTGACCGGTGCGCGACTTGAGTTCGAGCGTTGGGGGCGCCGTCTTGCCTTCGAGCGCGGCCCGCATGTTGTAGAACTGGCTGCCGGTAGCGACCTTGTAGGTCGTGAAGAGGCCCACCTTAGGCGCTGCCGGCGCCGGTGTCGGGACTGCGGGCATCTCGCGAACGAACGACATCCACGGCAGGTCAGGGTGCTGGCGGACAACGAACAGACCGCTGGTCCAGCAGCCGAGCAGCAGGTAGTCCACGCCGGAAAGGGTCGCCATGTCGCACTCCCCCACGGAGGCGACCTGGGCCGCGATGTGACGCCTCCTGAGGAATTCGGCGATTTCCTCCCCGTATCGGCGGGTGACGCCGGAATGACTGCGGTACACGACAAGGGCCCTGGTCACGACCACTCCTCTGCTTTGCAAGACTGCGAGTCAGGCTGTCTCAGGATCGCCCGGCGAAACAGGGCCGTTGGTCATCGGGGGCGAATTCGACTGCCAGGGCAGTCCATCCAGCCCTTCGCCGGCGGCCGATCGGGTGGCAGACTCCGGCCGACGAGTCGAGCAAGAGAGGATCCCATGACCACACTGCAGCAAGTTGAAGATTTTCTGGCCCTCAAGCGAGTTGCCATCGTGGGCGTCTCGCGCAATCCCAAGGACTTCACCCGGACCATGTGGGAGGAGTTCCGGCAGCGCCGCTACGAGGCCATTCCCGTCAACCCAAACGTCACCGAGATCGACGGCCAGCGCTGCTACGCCAGCGTCAAGGACATCCAGCCGCCGGTCGAGGGTGCGCTGATCATGACCTCGAAGAAGGCCACCGACCAGGTCGTGCGCGACTGCGCCGAGGCCGGCATCAAGCACATCTGGATGTACGGCGGCGTGGCTCCCGGCGCGGCCACTAAGTCCGCAACCGAATTCTGCGAGGAGAAGGGGATCGACTCGATCCAGGGGCTGTGCCCGTATATGTTCCTGCCCGGCACGCCCGCCTTCCACGCCCCGCACCGCATCTTCAAGAAGCTGACCGGCAGCTTCCCGAAGTAGGTCCTCGGAGTAACGCCCTTCCGCCCAGTCCTCGCGCCCAACCGCTGTTAACCTGCCGCCATGGGCGATATCGATGTCCTTGATGGTGCGGTCGGGCGGATCGTGCTGGCCGACAATCTGGCGGTGCTGGGGTCGCTGCCGGACGATTCGATCGACCTTGTATATATCGACCCGCCGTTCAACACCGGCAAGCGGCAAACCCTGCGGCAGATCCGGACCATTGCGGACGAGGAGTCGGGCGACCGAACCGGGTTTGGGGGGCGGCGGTACCGAACGATCCAGCTCGGGACGAGCAGCTACCTTGACGTCCACGACGACTACCTGGACTTCCTCGAGCCACGGCTGGTCGAGATCCGCCGCGTGCTCGCGCCCACCGGCACCCTCTACCTCCACCTCGACTACCGCGAGGTCCACTACGCCAAGGTGCTTTGCGACGCGATCTTCGGGCGGGAATGCTTCCTCAACGAGGTAATTTGGGCGTACGACTACGGAGCCAGGACCAAGCGCCGCTGGCCGGCCAAGCACGACAACATCCTCGTCTACGTGAAAGATTCCGAGCGGTATTGGTTCGACGCGGAGGCGGTGGAGCGAATTCCGTACATGGCGCCGGGCCTCGTCGGTCCGGAGAAGGCGGCCCGCGGCAAGCTCCCGACCGACACGTGGTGGCAGACGATCGTCCCGCCCGGCGGCTCCGAGCGGACGGGCTATCCCACGCAGAAGCCGGTGGCGGTGCTGCGGCGCGTGGTTTCCTCATCCTGTCCCGTTGGAGGAGTGGTGGCGGATTTCTTCGCGGGTTCCGGCACCGCGGGGGCGGCGGCGCTGGAGTTGGGCCGTCGGTTCCTGCTGGTGGACTCGAACCCGGAGGCGGTAGCCGTCATGGCACGGCGGCTTGGAGGAGTGGCCGGCGTGGCGGTTGTGAGGGAGTAGCTGTCAGCTCGCCCCGCCTGCGGCGGCCGCAGCCGGCTCCTGCCGCTCGATGTGCAGCGCCGGCATGAAGCGCCAAGCTACCGCCGCAACGACCAGGGCGTCGATCGCCAGGATAATGAAGACCCACTCCAAGCCGACCGAGAGAGCGGAGCGCATAGACGCCAGTTGAGCGGCAGGAATCAGATTGCGTCCGATCGGGTCCAGGATGATCGCGGAGCCGCTACCAACGGACGCGGTCACGATCCCGCCCAGCAGGCCCACGCCGACTGCGCCACCGATCGTACGGCTGAACTGGACCAGGCCCGTGGCCACGGCCCGACGCTGCCACGGCACGGCGCCCTGAACCATGACCAGGATCGTCGTGGCGGAGAGGCCCATGCCCAGACCGGTTGTCGCCTCGCCTAAGGCCGCCACGGCGAGCCCGCCGTAGAGCGACCCCGGCCGCGTCGCCTGGGTGACGACGAGCGTGCCCAGCACCAGCATCGCCGTCCCAAACAGAACGGTCGGCCGGGCCCCAAAGCGCAGCAACGCTCGCCCGCCGACTATCGACCCGATCGGCCAACCGATCGACATCGCCGCCACGGCCACACCCGCCTGCAGTGCATTCCCGCCCATGACTCCTTGGACGAGCGGCGGGACGTACGTCGATAGGCTGAACATGACCACGCCGGAAAGCCCGCCGATGGCGAGCCCGGCACCGATGATCGGCACGTTCAGCAGGTCCAGGTCAATCAGCGGTTCGGCGACGCGCTGCTCCCACAGGCCAAAAGCGACCAGCAGAGCCACCGCCGCAGCCACCAGGCCGAGAGTTATCGGCGAGGTCCAGCCCCACAGCTGGCCGCCCTCTGTGGCGGCGAAGAGCAACGAAACAAGCCCCAGCGTCAGGATTCCAGCGCCCGCCAGATCGAGCCGGTGGCGGCGCCGTTCCACGTGCTCGTGTAGAAAGCGCCCGATCAGGAACGCCGCAGCCAAGCCCACCGGCGCGTTGACGAAGAAGACCCACTGCCAGCCGATCGTGGTGGTGATGACGCTTCCCAGCACTGGTCCAACGACTGCGGAGAAACCCCACACCCCGGAGAAGAGGCCCTGGACCTTGGCCCGCTGCTCGCTCTCGAAGACGTCACCCGCGATAGTGAAGGCGATCGGCTGAACTGCGCCGGCGCCCAGGCCCTGAACGGTCCTGAACAGGATCAACTCCGTCATCGAGCCGGCGAAGCCGCACAGCATCGAACCGCCCACGAAGAGAGCCAGGCCGGTCAGGAAGATCGGCTTTCGGCCGTACATGTCGGCTAGTCGAGAGTAGAGCGGGACGGTGACGGTCGAGGCCAGCAAGTACGCCGAGAAGACCCAGCCGTACTCCGAGATACCGCCCAGGTTGCCGATGATCGTGGGCATGGCGGTCGAGACGACGGTCGAATCCAGCGCCGCGACAGCCAGGGCGGCCATGACGCCGACGGCTATGACGAACTGTTCGGGCGTCATGCCGATGCGCCGGGCCAGGGCATGGTGGCGACGCGGCGGAATCGGCGCTGGGGCGGTTGCGGTCACTGACACGGCGGTGAGTCTACGACGCGCGGCTAACGGATGGGCGGGGCAGGCGGAACCAGATCTAGTAGCACCATAGGCGCGCGCGCCAATGCTTCCGCTATCGTCGGAGCCGAGGCAAGGCGCTCATCGACGGCAAGGAGCAGCGCCGGCAGATCTATCCCGGCTGCGATGGCGAAGCCCGGGCCCTCTCGCTCGGACGTCTCGAGGTACGCCCGCGCTCCGCTCAGGTTGCGCATCAGGCCGATCGGATTGCCCCGCACGACGTGGACATATGCGGCGGCCAGCTTGATCAAGCCCTGATACAGGGCCCGTTCGGCCAGGTCCGACGTGCCCATCCAGGCCGGCTCGAGAAGCTCGTGGGCCTCGAAGAAATCGCCCCGTGCGTATGCCTCGATGCCCGAGTCCAGTGCCGCTCGTCGGCGGTCCGGCGGAATCGGTCGATAGGCCTTGCGCCGTCCGCCCTGCAGGATCGTGCCCGGCTCGTCCGTCAGACCATGTCCTCGAACCGCTGCCGTCCTTCAAAACCCTCGGAAACCTCGTGCCACCAGGAGATGTCGGATTCGCCGAGACGCCAGCACAGCCAGATCGGACGGCCCGAAGCCAGCGCCGGAAAGTCCACGAGTCCGTCCGAGATGTCGCGCAGCTGGATGCCCCAGCCGTCGATGCGGGAGACGGCGCCCTGCATCTGATCGACGATGCCCTGCATGCGCAGGCGCAGCCGCTGCGTCTCATCGTCCGGCGGATCGTCCTGCGCAGCGGCCGGCGCGGGGGCGGCAGGAGGCGTGGCGCCCGGAACCAGCTGCGTCGCGTTCAACTCGATTATCCGATCGCGCAGGGCGATCACTTCCAGGCGCATGGCGCGCAGTCCCTCGAGGGCCTGGCGCAACTCGGGCAGTCTGGCATTGGCGCGGTCGATGTCGTAGTACTCGGACATGCCCGAATCTTACCGAACGACGGCCGAAAGGACATACCGGCGCGGATTCGACCCGCCGCCCGGGACCGAGTCGGGCCCGGTTCGGAGCGGCCCTGACGAGGTTTTGCTGGCGGCCAGATGTAGCATCCCCACATGAGACTCGCCGCACGCATGGACCGCATCGGAACGGAGACAGCCTTCGAAGCGGCAGCAAGAGCGCGAGCGTTCGAGGCGACCGGTCGGTCGGTCATCCATCTGGAGATCGGGGAACCGGACTTCGACACGCCCGCGAATATTCGCGAGGCCGCCAAGCGCGCCCTGGACGAGGGCGCAACGCATTACACGCCCACCGTCGGCATCCCACAGCTTCGTCAAGCGATCGCCGCGGACGCGACTGCCCGCAAGGGCTTCGCCGTCTCGCCGGACAGCGTCGTCGTGATGCCCGGCGCCAAGCCGGTCATGTTCTACGCCATTCTGGCCCTGATCCAGGAGGGCGACGAGGTCATCTACCCGGACCCGGGCTTCCCTATATACGAGTCGATGGTGAGCTACGTCGGCGGGACCGCCGTGCCATGCCCGATCCGCCAGGAGAACGGCTTTCGGCTCGATCCGGCGGAGCTCGCCGCGCTGGTTACACCGAGGACACGGCTGATCATCATCAACTCCCCTGCGAATCCGACCGGCGGAGTCTCGACCCGCGAGGACCTGACGCAGATCGCGGCCGTGGCACGCGAGCACGACCTGGTTGTTTTGGCGGACGAGATCTACGGCCGCATCCTGTACGAAGGCGAGTTCTTCTCCATTGCGTCGCTGCCCGGCATGGCCGAACGCACGATCGTGCTCGATGGGTTCTCCAAGACGTACGCCATGACGGGCTGGCGTTTGGGTTACGCCATAGTGCCCGAGCCGCTGGTCACGCCATTCAGCCGCCTCATCGTCAACAGCGCCAGTTGCACCAACGCTGCGACGCAGTGGGCTGGGGTAGAGGCGCTGACCGGTCCTCAGGACTCGGTCGATGCGATGGTCGCCGAGTTCAAGGTCCGGCGCGACCTGATCGTCGACGGGCTCAACTCGGTTCCCGGGATCTCCTGCCTGCGGCCGGAGGGCGCTTTCTACGCCTTCCCCGACATCTCCGGTACGGGCCTGACCGGCGCTGAGCTGGCCGACCGGCTGCTGTACGAAGGCGGGGTTTCGGCGCTGGCTGGGACCGCGTTCGGGAGCGTAGGGCGGAACCACCTGCGCTTCAGCTACGCCAACTCCCGGGCCAACCTAGAGGAAGCGGTGCGGCGAGTCGCGAAGGTCGTTGCGCCGCTTGTGCAGGCTCGCTCCGGCTAGAGGCGACGGAAGCAGTCACCGCGCGGCCGCTAAGCAAGCCTCAGGCCGCCTTGTGAACAAATTGGACCTCCGCACCGTCTGGATCGTCGACTGGAGCGCCAAACGCAAGAATGCGACCACGGCGCTGTCCATGAGGAGGCCGATAGTGTTCGCATCCCGCGCCAGGGTCGGTTTATTGATGACCGTCACGGTGGTTCTATCGGCCTGCAGTTCGGCGGCCGTCACTCCCTCTCGCGCTGCGCCGTTTGTTTCGGCCGCCGGGTCCGTACCGGGCGCGAACTCGGGCGCGAACTCGGGCGCGAACTCGGCCGCGAACTCGGCCGCTAGCCTGGGCGCGACGCCAACTGCCGGCGACGCCGCGACCTCCTGCAGCGACCCGACCAATGTCGGGGCCGCCTATGCCTTGGCAACATGCGAGATCGCCTCGCCATCGCTGGCGGGTAACTTGCTGGGCGATCCGGCGGCCTTCACGGCCTATGTCCTGACCCCAAGCGACTATGCCACGACCACCACTCGGTACCCGGTGGTCTACGTCCTGGCCGGATACACGGACCCAGGGACCGGCCTGGCCTATTCGCTCGCAACTGCCCAGGCTCCGGCCGCCGGTAAGGTCGATCCGATCCTGGTCATCGTCAACGGCGTCAACGGCCTGGGTGGCGGTTTCTACGTCAACTCCAGCGTTTCGGGCAACTGGGAGGACGCGATCGTCAAGGATCTCATCGGCTACATCGATGGCCAGTACCGGACAATCGCCAAAGCCACTTCGCGCGGCATCGCCG
>JANYJG010000252.1 GCA_025358515.1 Chloroflexota bacterium | reverse complement strand
TTCGACTTCGAGGCCGATGGACGGCTCGTGGACCATATGGCCGACGGGCTGGTTACGATCCACGCCCTGGCCGGTCATATCCAGGTGAAGACGTCGGAGGGCGACCACGAGCTCGGCGCCGGCTGTCTACTCATTCTGTCCCCTGGTGTGGCGCATGACCTTCACGCGACCGTTCCGAGTCAGGTTCTGCTCACCGTGAACATGGAGCCGAACGTCGCGGGAGTCGATCGATGACAGCGCGGCTGGATTACGGGGCGGAGTTGCCCGATGCCGTCAAGGCAATGAGTGGACTCGAGAAGGTCGTTGAATCGAGCACGTTGGAGCCACTCCTTCTTGAGCTCGTGAAGCAGCGCGCCTCACAGATCAATGGCTGTTCGTACTGCTTGGACATGCATACCAAGGACGCCCGAGCCATCGGCGAGGATGAGCAGCGGCTCCATCTGGTCGCTGTGTGGCGCGAGGCGCCGTTCTTCACGCCGCGAGAACGCACCGCCCTGGCCTGGACTGAGGCAATCACCCTGCTGCCCGCGACCGGCGCACCCGACGATGTCTATGAGGCGATGGCGTGCCAGTTCGACCCGGCCGAGCAGGTCGCGTTGACACTCGCCATCGTGGCCATCAACGGCTGGAACCGTCTGGCAGTCGGCTTCCGGCGACCGGTCGGCTCGTACGTCTCGCACCGCCATCAAGAGCTTGCGGCAGGTCGATGACCGTCTCAAACGCCGGCAACGTCCGACTGCAGCGGGCCTACGACGACCCGACACCGGACGATGGCTACCGTGTCCTCGTGGATCGGGTCTGGCCGCGTGGACGGACCAAGGAGCAGCTCCGACTCGACGCCTGGGCGCGCGACCTCGGTCCGAGCACGCAGCTGCGCAAGTGGTTTGGGCACGATCCGGCGCGTTGGGCAGAGTTCCAGGCACGCTACCAGAGCGAGCTCGCCGATCCCGACCGTGTGCAGGCGCTCGATGCCCTTGTCGAGCAGGCGCGCCAGGGTCCGGTCACTCTCGTCTTCGGCGCGCGCGACACGGAGCACAACCAGGCCCTGGTGATCGCCGACGAGCTCGACCTACGACTGGAGATGGTGCATTTGAGCAGCGGCCCGGCTCCCGTCGATCACCCTGACCACAGCAGCTAGTCGCCGTCGCCCAAGATGGACGATGGCCAACGGAGCGCAAGGAGCGAACGATGAGCACAGCCGTGAGTCACGACCTCGACCATCTCCGCCAGCTCCTGGCCGCGATCGAGACCGACCTCTACCCGCGGATCGGCGGGTATCGGGGGCTCTACCCGCCGCCGTTCCCGGCGGCGCCGTCCGCGGACGATGGGCAACTGCCCCCCCGCGTCGGTGCACGTTGGATTGGACTGACACAGCAGGGCGGGACCGGCCTTCGGCGGAGCCAGACGCGCCCGGCACACGGGGATCAGGCGCCGAGGGGCCCAGGTCGACAGTGCGGTGCGGCGCAGGCTCCCGCACATGACAGCCATCATCGAGCTGACGAATGACCACGGGTGCTCGCCGAGGCCCTCTTCGACCCCAAGACCGACGTCTCGCGCCCGGAGCGATCGAGCCCGGCCGAGGGCTACGCTGCCGCTCACCGAGCTCAGCAGCGGGCGCTCATCGGCCGGGCGTTTGGGTGAAGATCGCGGCAATCCGCTCGCCACGACGGAAGCAACGCCCTGCCTCGCCCCCCCCGAGATATGGGCTCCCCAGATGTGTTCAGCGGGTTGGCTCATCCTCCGTGATGCCCGCCTCAGCCCGCAGGCCCTCCGCATCAAGGAGGACCAGACCGCTCCGACCATTCCGATCGACTAGCCCGCGGTGCTCGAAGTCGCGGATCACTCGGCCGGTCATCTCGCGCGTGGCCCCGGCGAGGTCGGCCAGCTCGGGTCGCGAGAGGAGAGGCCGGTGCGGATCGAACAGCAGGTCGCGATGGGCCCACAGGATACCTGCCAGCCGACGGGTCACGCTGTCAAACGTCATTCGGTCAATCCGCTGAAGCAAGCCCTCTGCGCCAGCCAGGGCGAGGCCCAGGAGATCGATCCCGAGCCCGGGGTCGCGTCGAGCGAGGTTCATGACCAGATCGCCCGGCCAGAGGGCGACGAGCCCTTCATCGAGCCCGATAAGGTCGACGACCGACGGGCTCCGGTGGAGGGCGACAACGTTGATCAGCGTCCCCGGCAGGGCGATCTTGACCATGTGTTGTTGGCCCTCGGCGTCTGAGCGCCAGCCCCCAAGGTGTCCGACGATGACGACGATGACAAGTGACGCGTTGCCCTGCGCTGCCACGAGGTCGTGTCTGGCGAACGCGCGGAGTCGCGCTTTCCGGACCAGGGCCGCGTGGGTCGTGCGGTTGGTCTCGTGGAGCATGTTCTCAAGGACGGCAGCAAGTCTGGTCCGTCCGGTCTCCTCGCCCGATTTCGCGACCGGGTTGGCGGTCGACGACGCGGGCTGTGGAGGGAGCAAGCGGTCCGGCTGAGCGGTCATCGCGGATCCATGCGCTCGGGTTCTGGATGTGAACGATGACTAGTTTCGCATGGGCCGTGGTTGGTCGTGTGTCTACCCGCAGGCGGGCATGGGTCGACGAAGTAGGACTCGGACGAAGCCCGGACCCGGACTGAGCCCGATGAGACGGTGTGTCACGTCCGAGTCTCGTCATCCTTCGGCCCCCTCGGCCGCAGCCAAGCTGTCGATGATGGAGGACTTACCGGCCGGCGGTCGGGCCGGCAGCCAGAATGCCGCGACGAGGCCGATTCCGGCCACGACGACCGGGACCCAGAATGCCGCTCGGAAGGCGTCGACCTGGGCGCTCAGCCGGGAAGCGGCGCCGGCGGCCGTCCCGCCCATCGCCGCCAGGTTCGTCGTGATCCCGCCGGACAAGACGCTGGCCGAAAGGGCAACCCCGATGGAGGCCGCGACCTGCCTGCTCACGTTGAACACTGACGAGGCGCGCGCGGTCTTTTCGTGGGCCACGTCGCCGAAGAGGGCGAGCTGGCCGGCAACGAAGACCAGCGCCATACCGAATCCCCGAAGGACCATCCAGATGCGAACCGTCATGAGATCGACGTCGCGGCCGATACCTGTGAACAGCCAGGAAGACAGGAAGACCACGAGCATCCCAGCCACCACGAGCGAGCGTGACCCAATCCGGGCATGGAGACTGGCTGCCAGCGGCATGCCGGCCACGATCCCGATCGCTTGGGCAAAGGTAACGTAGCCTGACTCCAGGACGCTCTCGCCGCGCGGCCCCTGGAGGAAGAGCGGGATGAGGAAGAGACCGCCCATCATCGCCGCCATCGCGACCGCGATCACCGTGTTGGCGCTGGCGAAGGAGCGGAGTCGGAATAGCCTGAGGTCGAGCATCGGCTCGTCGGTGTGCAGCTCGACGAATGCGAGAACGGTCAGTGAGGCCAGGCCAGCCGCCATCGCCCCGGCGACGTCTGGACCCGCCCAGTCGTGAGTGGCCGCCCGCGACAGGCCCAGGAGTAGCAACCCGAAGCCGGCCGAGCTAAGAAGGAAACCCGGGAGGTCGAAATGTAGGTGGGGCTGGATGCGATCCTCTCGAAGCCAGCGCCAGCCGAGGACCAAACCCACGATACCGACCGGCACATTGAGCAGGAAGATCCAGTGCCAACTCTGGAATTCCACGAGGTAGGCGCCGAGGACCGGACCGAGGGCCGGGGCGAATGCTGCTGGCACTGCAACGAACGCCGAGGCGATCGCCCGACGGTCGCGGGGAAATGCCCGGAAGACCATCGCCGTGCCGACCGGAGTGAGCATGCCACCGCCGACGCCTTGGAGGAGCCGGAAGGCGACGAGAGATTCGAGGTTCCAGGCAAATCCCGCCCCGAGCGAAGCGGCGCTGAAGACCGCCAGGGCGAGCATGAATGTCCGCTTGCTACCGAACCGGTCGGCGACAAACGCCGCCGCCGGGATGAACACCGCGAGGCTGAGCAGGTAGCCGGTGATGACCCACTCGATCCCGCCGAGATCCACCCCCAGATCGCGCTGGAGGGTCGGGATCGCGACGTTCACAACGGTCATGTCGAGCAGTTCCATGAACAACCCGAGGAGAAAGACGATGCCCACTCGATACTCGTAAGGAAATCGCGACCCTCGGGTCGCACGGGAGGACTCGACGTGGCCGGCCGGAGCGTCCTCCATCTCAGTGGACTTGCCGTCGCCGGCAGACCCGGCGGAGGACGGCGAGGATCGGGCAATGACGCTTGTGGAAGTTCAGCAGACTGCGCAGCATGGGTGGTCTCCGTGTAGTACGCCGCACACCGGCGCGGGACCTACCGTCCCACGGATTCCGAGCTGCGAACAAGGAACTGGTTCCACCCATGACAGAACGGC
>JANYJG010000205.1 GCA_025358515.1 Chloroflexota bacterium | reverse complement strand
GCGAAGCCGGTTGGTCATCGCTCATGGCGTCATCATGGGCGCGGGCCATCTTCAATGTCATGGTCATCGTGGAGATCCTTCCCCGCCCTGGTGGGAAGATCGACTAGAGGGCGTGTCTCACGTCAGCCTGACAGACAGGGGCACGGCGTAACGACGGCGACCGTTCAGCAGATCGGCATTGAGATCTGCAAGGAGCTCGTCACGTGCGCTCTGCTTGGCTTTGGCGGGGGCCCGAACGCACTAGGGCAAGCCGGTGAACGCGCTGTTGGGGGCGCACTTGGAGCGGGCGCAGTCCCGCAAGTCGGCCTCGGTAGCCGGCGGCCGGACTGGCAGTTGGGCACGGACTTCTTCGAGTCGAAGAACACCTCGTACCTGGCGAAAACCCGGCAGATAGTAGATACCGCAGAGGCGGTTCTTGCACGTGGCGGAAACTACTTCATAGTTACTCGCGCCTCAACGGCAATGAGCGGTCTGAGCGGGCCGCTTCGGAGATTCGTGTCCAGGTTCCCTGGCGTCTTTATCATCGGTTGTCTACCGGGCTGAGGAGCGTGCCGTGTCCCTGCTCCAGTCGACCCTCTATTCTGTTGCTGACCTCCGCCGGCCTGGAGCGCTCGCGAGCATCGGGCGAGCGTTCGACGCCGACCCGACGCTTCGGCTCGAGCGGATCGACGTGCGCGATCCGATCCGTAATCGGGTGACGAGCGCGGCGGAGTACTTCGCCCAACAGGAGCGCGGGCCGGCGACGCCGGACTGGTTCCTCTTCGAGCGTCGCCGCGCCCCGCATGTCGGCGGCGACCTGTCCTGTCCCTCGTACCGGATCGCCGAGCTTGGCGAGTCTCCGCACGAGCTGTCCCTCATCACTTCGCAGGAAGATGAGGTGTGGTGCCAGGATCCAGAGCACTTCAGGGCTTTCGCACAGCTCTTCGTCCGCCTCGCCGGTGCATTCGACGGCGCCTACGGGTTCGCCACGGACAAGGTCATGTGGAGGCAACAGCGGGCCGAGATGATGCGCGGCTGGAATCTCGGCGATCCTTCGCGCACAACCCCCGGGCCTTTCACCGATCGATATGCTCTGCGCGACGTGTACTGGCTCAACTACTACGGCCCGGCATTCATCAAGCGCTGGGGCGAGCGCCTCACCCGCCTCGGTGTCCGCCAGGAGCGGACGTCCAACGGCGGCATCGTGATTTGGGCTACCGATACGCCCTTCGTATACCGCGAGGACGTGGGCTCGTTCATGGACTACCCCTGGAAGCAGCCCTTCTACGAGGCGCTGGGGCGAGACACGTTCGTGAACCCGCAGCAGCCCCCTGGCCAGTACGTCCCCACCCGCGAGGAGCACCTGCTCCATGTCCCGCGTGTCATGGAGCCGGTGGCCCCAGCGGAATCTGGGTCTCAGTCGCCTTCTCCCGCGCCAGCAATCGAACCCGCGCTGGAGCGACCCGCGCCGGCCTGGCTCGTCCGGACGATCACCGAACTCAGGCAGATCGGGTTCTTCGCCGGATACGCCGACGACGAGACGGCCGCGGCCGAACTCGCCTCCGACTGTCGAGCGGAGTGGGGCCATGACCCGGAGCCAGGCGAGAAGCTCGTCGAGCTGCTTCTCACCAAGTTCGACGAGGCGCGCGTCTGGTGGGAGGACACCGAGGCCGATGTGGCAGCCGGCAACGACGCTTACGTCTCGGCTCTCGATGGTTGGGCTCGCATCTCTCGCGGCGCTTTCGCCCCGAGCCAGATCCGCGAGGAGTGGCTCAGCGAGGATGGGCCCGTCTTCGTCCACCTCCGTCTCGGCGACCGCGCAGTCACCCTCATGCCGCGCTACCTCGATGACTACATCGACATGGGCCTGCTCGCCCAAGTGAATGAACTGATCTCCGGCTCTCCGTATCGGCTTAGAATGCACACCGCCTTCGACCAAACGGCCTTCGTGGTCGCGATCGACGACTCCGAGAGGCACACACTGGAAGATCGGGGCTGGTCCTTCGCGGAATAGGCTAGAGATGTCGTCGTCGAGGGCAACCTCAAGCTCGGCCGATACGGCGTCACGTACCAGGACGCCAATGTCCCGGTGGGCGGCATCCCATAATTACACGCTCTACGCTGAGCGTGCGAAGCCCGGGATCGGCTACAGTTATACGCTCTGGGAGCGTGGTGCTAAGCATCCTCGCGTTCTCTCGGGGCTCGGTAGCCACTCCGACCCACGGTTCGTTAGGCTAGCCAGGGCTAGATGGCGCTGTAGACTAACGAACGAAGGCAACCGAGCGGGAGTAGCTCAGTCGGTAGAGCGTCAGCCTTCCAAGCTGAATGTCGCGGGTTCGAGACCCGTCTCCCGCTCCATTTCCCATTTCGTGCTTGGCACGACACTCAGCCTTTTCGGGCGCGGGTGGCGTGGAGGCTGCGTGGGGCTGCCACAACGCTCAGCCGGCCCAGCTGCCTAGTCTTTCCTCCAGTCGAACGGGCCGCTGACCTGGGGAAGCCCGAACATCGCCTCGGCAGCGTCGTTCTTCCTCTGACTGCATAGTCCGGCCGTTACGGCTTTGAGGTGAGGGAGTCCTACGAGCGGTCGCAAGTCGTTCGGCTGGAGTTGTGGCATCTCGATCAGGGCAACCTCCTCCAGCATGGGCGCCGAGGCCAGGGGTCGGAGATCACGGATGCCCTTCATCGTGTCGAGACCGACGCGCCGGAGCGCCACGGCGGAACTCAGGTCGGGGATTGTCTCGACATGCTTCAGGGTCTGCAGGAACAGCGAGCGCAGGTGTGGCATCTCTCCGATCGCCGAGATGTCAGACAGCCCCCTGATCCTCCACAGCTCCAGGTATCTGATCCGGCCGACTCGAGGCAGCAGCCGGATATCCGCCGTTCCACCGAGTTTGATCTTGAGAGAGAGAAGATTGGCCATCGGGAGGAGCAGTGAGAGATCGGGCAGTGTGATGGATCTCAGACTGAGTTCCTCGAGCGAAGTGAGGCTCGCGAGAGCCTCGACATGCTTGGAGTGCCCATCCAACCAGAGCGACTTCAGGCTTCCAAACCGGGCGAGCGGCGAAAGGTCCAGCTTCTGTCGCGACTCGCCCAGCTGGAGTGCCTCGAGATCGTTGGGCAGGTGACGCAACCCATCGAGCGAAGTTAGCGCATAGGCGCTCGCGATCGTCAGGCGCCGTTGGGACGGGAAGAACCTGAGAAACTCGAGATCGGTGGACGTTCGGCCCATCGAGAGGGCCATGTCGGGGTAGTGTTGAAGCCAGTCGCCAAGGCGGCGGCAGTCGTCGTCCGGCAGTGGGCCGTCCAACTCCACCACGCCCTGGCCGGTCCGAGCGGGGAGAAGCATCTCTTCTGTGAGCGGCGAACCGACCTGGCGGCGCTCGTATCGAGGCGGCCGAAGCTCCTTCACGAAACGCTGTTCCGCCTGGAAGGCCGGATAGCGGTGATCGCAGCCGTCCGGAACTCGCGGTCGAGACCGCATCCCATCCCAGAGCGGACTCCGACCGAGCACGGCTCCGCCGGCTTCGCCGATTGCGGCAACGTATGTGCGGGCAATGTCGACCGGTAGCCGCCCGGCGATCGCCTCCGCCGTCGGCGGCCCTTTGCCCGACCAGTTGAGAAGTAGCCCCACAAACGTCGTGCCGGCTTCATGCTCGCGACTCTGGTCGACGTA
>JANYJG010000201.1 GCA_025358515.1 Chloroflexota bacterium | reverse complement strand
GCGAAGCCGGTTGGTCATCGCTCATGGCGTCATCATGGGCGCGGGCCATCTTCAATGTCATGGTCATCGTGGAGATCCTTCCCCGCCCTGGTGGGAAGATCGACTAGAGGGCGTGTCTCACGTCAGCCTGACAGACAGGGGGAAGCCATCGACCGAGGTCTAGGTACTGACCGACTTCCGATTCATCCGTTGCACTTACCAGTCACCACACATACGCCGCCGGATGCGCCGGACAATCCACGTGCCCAGGCTGTGGCGGGAGCGAGACCTGCCGATCTAGCAGGGGCATACCCGTCGGAGTTTGGAGACGGGAGCGCAGTCCGCCAAGTCGAACCGCTACTCCTGCTCCGATGCACGCGCGAAAACCGCTTCTGTCGCCTCAAGCCAAAGTTGCCAAGGTGAACTGTCCGAGCCCGCCAAAGCGAGATTAGGCTGCGCCAATAGATCGAGAAGGCGGCCTACAGGGTAGTTACCCAATATCGGCCACATGCTGTCGAGGAACGGGAAGAGCGCCGCCAGCCAGGTTTGCTCCTCGAGCGAAGGCTCCCGATCCCCACCCGGTGACGGGGCCGAACGCGCAGTGACCGCGGCGACCGCCTTTGACCAGTCCGACGGGACCGCGGGGTCGCCAGTACCTTCCGCCCAGATGAAGGGGCTGAGGTTCGACAGAACATCACCTAGGTTCGCGTCCGACTTCAGCCCTAAGAATTCGGCCAGGAACTCCTCGGCAACCTGATATGCCTGGGTGCGATTGATCGTGGTTTCGGTCACGGGAGGAGTCCCTTCTTCGGATCCCAACTATCCCTCGGAATTTGGTTCACGCCGCCTTCCTGAATGATGCCATTCCATACCTGCACCCATACTTGCTTGCCGTCCGGAAGTATCTGCGTGAACCAGGTCCGGCCGTAACCGTCAGTTCCTTTTGCCGCGGTTGTTGCAGCCGCCTGCAGAAGAGCCCTGTTCTCTACAGTATCAAGTAAGTGCCCCGGCGCATTGCGGAAGATGTGTCCCAACGTGCTCGGGTCTTGCGAGAAGCGGGCAGAGTAGCCGCCGCAGCATCGCCGCCAGCGGTCGCGTCGTCGAGGATCTTCTCAACGACCCCTGCACCGGCAGCCCCTGTAGCGATCTCAGCGACCGCGACATCGGTGGCGAGCGCTCCGGCACCCCATTGGGAGGCGGCTGCTATGGCTGCGGCACAGACCTCAAAGGCGGCGTTGCAGACCGCAACCGATACGGCAATCGTGGCGACCACGGCGATCGCGCCGGCATGCTCACCGACGAAGTTGGTGGCGGCCCCGACGACCTGACCCTCGCAGCTGTTGCCGGCAAAGGGGTTCCAGTCGCAGATGCTCCTATAGATCGTCAAGCGGCCCGGACGCCACGATCGATGACGCCCGCTGAGGACCCGGACGGGCATAGAAGGCCGTGAATCTCGCGGGCGACGTAGTGCTTGAGGCAGCGCATGATCTCGGGCTTCGACTTCCCGTCGCCGAGCCGGCGAGCCAGGTAGGCCTGTGTTGGCGCGTGCCATCTCAGACGGACGACGACGACCCGGTGTAAGGCGGCGTTGGCCTGGCGGTCGCCGCCGCGGTTGAGCCGGTGGCGTGTCGTCTTGCCAGACGAGGCGGTGATCGGGCTCGCCCCGCAGAGCGCCGCGAAGGCAGCTTCAGAGCGCAATCGCCCAGGATTGTCGCCCGCGGTCAGGAGGAACGTCGCGGCCCCGTCGGGTCCAACACCGAAAGCGTCGAGCAGGTCCGGGGCGGTGCTCGCGACCTGCCGGTGGATCTCGGCCTTGAGATCCCTGGCCTCCGTCCGAAGTCGGAGGTTTCGTCTGGCGAGAAGTCGCAGGCTATACCTGGCCACCGCCTCCGGCGAACTGAGGGCACCGGGCCGGAAGGCGGCACAGCGGTCGAGCAGCTGTCCCACGGTTAGTCCCGTCAGGGCCTCGCGCAGTTCCGCTGGCGAGGTTACAAGCAGGGCCCTGATCTGGTTGAGCGACTGGGTGCGCGTCTTCACCGCCGAGTCCCTC
This sequence comes from Chloroflexota bacterium, assembly GCA_025358515.1. Classification (GTDB taxonomy): domain Bacteria; phylum Chloroflexota; class Limnocylindria; order Limnocylindrales; family CSP1-4; genus Fen-1039. The sequence continues at coordinate 664 of JANYJG010000201.1, read as the reverse complement.
GCGATCTTGAGCATGCGGATCATCTCGACGGTCCCGTCCCCGGCCTTGGGGGTCCCCGTCGCGATACCGGATAGGACCGCTCTGGCAGCCATCTCGGCATCGATCGGATCGCTCTTGCCAAGGCGGTGCCGGGTGGCCCGGTCTGGCCGGTTGACCTCGACAACGCGTTCGCCAAGATCGCGCAGGAAGCGAGCGAGCCCCGCTCCATACGAGCCGGTGCCCTCGATCCCGAAGATCTCGACCGAGCCGAGACCGACGGCCCAGCGCTCGAGTTGGCGATAGCCGGCCAGCGTGGTCGGCACACGTATCTCCTGCAGTCTCACGCCACGCTCATCGAGCGCGACAGCGACGTGAACGTCCAGGTGCGTGTCGACCCCGATCGTGACTCGGCGGTCGTGGGCGTGCTCGGTCATGCTGATGATGGCTGTCTTCCTCCGTCCTACTCGGTGGTGATGGCCACCGCCGGACGGGCGAGCGGACAGGACTGCGATGGGGCCTCTTGGTCAGGCTCCTATTAGGTCACTGCTCGCCCGGCCGGTGGGCCTGTACGCGATCCCGGGCACGGGCCGACAGATCAATCCGAAGGCACGAGGCCGGTCGTTGCGAAGGGTCAGGCCCGGCCCGGGATCACGTGCCGCCGATCATCGCAGTCGTTGGAGACGTG
>JANYJG010000030.1 GCA_025358515.1 Chloroflexota bacterium | reverse complement strand
ACACGATGAAGCTGGCTGACAGGTTGGAGAGATCGAGATACTGGGTGAGATTGCTTGACCAGCCCGCGCCAAAGGGGCGGTCCAACGGATCGCCTGTGTGGGCATCTGAGGAGTTGTAGCTCAACGAGAGAGTCTGGTCAGGGCCGTATCCTGGAATGGCGAAGAGCGAGCGTCCAAGGGTCGCCTCACCCGTCGCGGCACTGACACCCAGATTCCAGCCACCGCCGAGATCAAACGGGACCGACGTGTAATAAGACTCCGAGCCACGATCGGCATTGTCGATGTAGACGGTTGAACTCAAGACCGTCAGGTTGCCCGCCGAATCGGTGACCGTGAGGCGCAGTGTAGAGACGCCGCTCGTAGATCCGGTGACCCAGGTTCCAAGCACGTCATTGCTGACCTGGGCGGTCGATGTGGTGAGGTTGGTCCAGGAACTTGGGCTCGTGCCACTTCCGTATTCGAGCACGTACGAAACGAAGTCTTTATCGGTGGCCGTTCCCTTTACCGTGACCGTGCCCGCAAACGATTGTCCAGGCCCAACCGTCGGCATTGCTAGAGTTGCAACCGGTACGGTCGTGTCGACCAGGACCGAGCCCGAGGTATAGGTAGCCGCGTGTCCGAGGTTGTCGATCGGAGTCAACAGCCAGCGGTAGCAATAGCCGTCGAGCAGGCCCGCGACGATGACACCACTTGTATCGGCCGTGGCGGCCTCGTCGTTCGCCCAAGAGGCGTCGTTGGCACCTGGGCAGGTACCCGCGGCCACAACCGCGCTCTTCTGCCGTTGGAGAGACGTTGTCTTGAGGCCCGACTGCGGATCCGATGCTGTCCAGAGAAGCTGATACGAGGTCGTGTTCTGGCGCGTCAGCGAGTTCACGGATGGGGCGTCGAGGTGGCCCACCGGTGGGTCAGAGTCAGGAACCAGGGCGATCGTCACCACAGGCGAGGCGACTCCGGCTTTGGTGTTTGAGTTCACAGGAAGGCTCGAGACGACGACATTGGTTGCCCAGCCGAGAGTCGTGCTGGCGGGATTGCCCTCAATGTTGGCCTGGGTGTACGTCCAACCGGTCGGATATTGGTTGGCTCCGAAGGTCGAGGAGCCCACCCCCGACACGCTGGCGGGTGCTGTGGCGGTGGAGGTCAGCGTGAGCGTGCCCGGCGTCGTCTTGTCCACATACACCGGGCCATTGGCGCCGTTCTGGTACGTCCCTGCGCCGGCAGCCACAACCGATGGCACAGCAGGCGCCGTGGTATCGATCATCAGCGCGCCCGACGGGTAGCTCGCGGAGTTACCAACGTTGTCTGTGACCGTGACAGTCCACTGATAGCAGAAACCGCTCACGAGGCCGCTGACACTCAGAGGCGACGCCGATGACGAGGTGCTGCCATCGGTGCTCCAGGAGACTCCCGCACAGGTGCCCGTTGTCGCAACCGCGCCTTTTTGGCGCTGCACCGATCGGCTCGCCACGCCCGCACCAGCGTCCGACTCGCTCCAAGCGATGCTATAAGTCGGGCTCGATTGGTAGGCGGTCAAGCCCGGCGTCAGGGTGGTGAAACCCACGACCGGCGGGGTGGAGTCCGCATTCAGATAGGCCGTGGTCGGAGTCGAACGGATGCCGGCGTTGCTCGTGGTCGTAACGGGCAGAGTCGTGCTGCCTGAACTCGACGACCAGGTCAGATTGACCACGGCGGGGTTGCCCGGGACGGTCGCGGGGGTGTACGTCCAGCCAGCAGCGGCACTCAGGGACCCGAACGTTGATGAGGCAATCCCTGAGATCGAGTTCGTTCCGGTTGACGTCAGACTGATCGCGCCCGGGCCAGCGCTTGGACGGAAGTAGATGTTCGTTGGGCTCTGCTGATACGACCCGGTTGCGGTGCCGGCATTGTTCGCAATTGCCGGTGCAGCTGAGACGGTGGCATCCACAAGTATCGGGTTGGAGTAGTTCCATCCTGTCTGATTCCAGACGTTGTCGACGGGATTCACCGCGACTCGATAGCAGGTGCCGGTGGTCATGCCGGACAACGTGAAGCTCGCTGTCGTCGGCTGGTACGTGGCCATGTTGGTCCAGCCACCACCGCAAACGCCGGGGGAGGAAACGGACACATATTGGGGTATGACGTAGTAGAACTGGACGCCAGAATTGTCTGTGGCCGCATTCCAGGAAAAGGGGTAGGAACTGGTGGACTGCGGTATCTGGGTCGCCGGCGCAGTGAAGCCCTGCCAGACAGGTGCCGCAGCATCCCACAGGAAGCTCGCCCAGTCGGACGAGGCGGACGCGTGGCCGTCAGAGACGATCACACGCCAGGAGTAGGGGCTGCCGTTCGTCAGGTAGCCGGTTGGAACCGTGTAGCTCGTTGAGCTGCCCGGCTGCATTCCGGTGTCGAGGACGTTCACCCAGGGATTGGCCGAGGTCAGGTACAGAAGGACCCGATAGGCCGCTTGGCTCGGGCCGCCGTTGGGGTTGTATGTCCAGTTCACGGTGGGGTTGTTGGTCCAACCTCTGGAAATCGCGGTGGCGCTCGGGATACTCCAGTTCACGTCGAGCTTGGGCCCTTTGCCTGACGGGTCTTCGCTCGCAATGAGCCGCTTCCAGTAACCGGCGCCGTTGCCGTTCTCGTGGAGGACGAAGCCGTTGTTGTTCCAGTAGCCCGAGTTCCAGTTCTGGACGGCGGTGGTGACGTTGAACGAGCCCCACTGGTTTTGGGTGAGGTTGCCCGAGGTCACCGCCGTGAACGCCGGCCTGTTGTTCCAGGTCAGGCCCCCGGTGGTCCAGGCGCTATTGGCCGCTGCAACCCAGGTAGTCGTCGGACTAGAGTGGTAGTACTGCCACCAGGGGAATACCGAAAGTGACGCGGAGTTGATCGTGGCGCCCGCCGGTATCGACGCCAGGTTGAACTGAAGGTAGTCGTATTGGACGTACGAAGTGTTGGTGGGATCTGCCCCGAGCCACATCTCCCAGTAGTTGTTGGGAGCGGCGTTCTGGTATGAGGGGAACTTGTAGGTCGGATACTTGGAAGAGACGAAGTTGTCCGCCGTAACGTTCATGCCGATAATGGTGGGGTCGACGTACACCGGGTAGACGGCAGACGCGAGCCAGCTCGGATCGACGCTCACACCCAGAAGTGTGGACGAGCCATTCTTCACGATCGAGTAGCTCACATCCATCGTCGTCTGGCCCGAACCGAGACGATCGTTGACGCTCGAGTCGACGGCATACGGATGCGGCATCGACGCGACGGTCTTGCCGGCCTTGTTCTTGAAATCGATCGTGCCGTCGTCATTGAGGACAGGCGTCAGACCGCCCGTGTCGAGAGCGATGGCGAAGGTCGATCTTCGAGGCACCGTGGCGAGGGAGAAGAAGGTCCTGACTCCGCCCGGGCCAGCCGAAACGCTCAAGTCCATACCGTTCATGAGGCCAGTGACATCCGAGGTGCGGCCGTTGGCCTTGGGGATCGAGCCCGACTTACCAGCTTTGACCCCCGGCGCGAGGCTGAGTTTGATCTTGCCATCGCCCGTGTCGATGCTCATGAAGCCCGAAGCATCGTCGGGTGATCCAACTTCGACCGGCAGCGTGGTGTGGCCGGCGCGGACTCTGCCCTTGCCACCAGTGATTGGGGTGAAGTTGAGATCAATCGGCTGATAGGCGGCGCCAGGCGAGGGCTGGTAGTTGATGGCCGCGGGGCTGACAGACGTGCTGTAGGTGCCGTCGTGGTTGTCGACGGTATTGCTGTATGTCGTCCGCATTGAGGCGACTTCGGTGGGAGGCGGCTTGCGAGATTTCAACGCCGCTACGGGAGAAGCATCCGGAGCAGTTGCCTGCGTCTCTTTGGCCGCGGCCACCGGCGGCGCCGTAGCGACCGACATCGACACGAGGACGAGACAGGCAGCAAGGCTCGCAGCACGCCGAGCCACACGAGAGCGGACGCGCCGCGCGACAAACACACCCACGGTATCCCTCTGGCCATAGGGCCATGTATTGGCGGGTTAGCGCCATTCCTCCTCTGCAGCTCCGTGACGGCGGAGCCGACCTGACTCACATCTGGCTTGTGAACCCCTTCTGGACAAGAGCCACAGTTGTCAGGCGGACAAATGTTATGCGATTACTCCGTCGCGATTTGGTGGAATCCGCAAGGCGTGCTAGGTCGGATTGAAGCAGCGTCGCCGAGCGGTTCTCCGTTAGTCGCGCGGTCGAAACCGACTGGGCGCGGCGTGCGCGATCGCTGGATCGTGACTGTTGGCACGAGCAGTCGCCTCACTAATCGTCGGTTCCAGTGCCAAGATTGCGGCGCCCCTGGCCTCGTCCCCGGCTGCCCGCTCAGTGCGGCGAGTCCGCAGTGCTCGTGGAGCAGGCAACCAAGGATGTCCCGACGGCGAACTTCTTGTGGGCTCGCAGCCACCACGGCCCCGTTCACGGGCGTTGTCTCACGGGTTATACTCGCGGTATGAAGACCGCAGTCTCC
>JANYJG010000152.1 GCA_025358515.1 Chloroflexota bacterium | reverse complement strand
GGGACCGGGAGGACAACATCCCCGTTGTAGCGGTCGCGGACCTCGATCCCGTGGCGGATGAGAAGCGACTGCTGCGACCGGCGCTGCCGCATTGTCGAGATCACTTGCTCAATACTCACGTTGGGACGAAGATTCACAGTTGGGGCATGGGGCAGGTCGGCCACTACTTCTTCTCCAAATAGTCGGCGGCTGCACGAAGACGCTGCGGATCGTCCTCAAACTTGCCGATTCCCAGGTTGCACGAACTGCACAGGATTCCCCGCACCACTCCGGTCACATGATCGTGGTCAACGTGCAAGCGGCGATTGAGGCTGTCAGCGTGGATGTCGCCGCAAAGCGCGCACCCCCCGCCCTGTGCTGCAAGCATGACGGCGTAGTCATCAGGCGTCATCCCCAGATTGCGAAGGTTCTTCCTCCACTGGAACTCCCGTTGCCGTACTTTCGATTCTGGTTTGGCGTTGTTCTTGATTTCAGCGGCTTTCGCCTTCTCGGGGTTGTCTATGCGCCACTGATATGCAGACCGCCGCGTGCAGAACTTGCACTTCCCCTGAAGACCATCCTTCGATACCCGCCGCACGTAAAAATCGGCAAGAGGCCGTTTTTCTCTACACGTAGAGCACGCTTTCTGCTCAATGGAGATGTTCGGGCGGAGGTTCACGACGGGTGCCTTCGGGATGTTGGTCATGGTCGTGTGGGTCCGATCCCGGTGTACGCGCGAATGTGGGGGGTCTTGCAGTCAGGGCAGGGAGGGTGGGCGGTGTCGCAATGGAGGCAGAACAGCCCCCCGTTTCTGGTCCTCGCCCGGAACCCCCCGCACATATCGCAGCGGGCGATCATCGTGACGCCGGGTAGCGGGTGGGGGTCCAGGGGAGGGCCTTGGTGACAACTCGTCTGTCGATGCGGTTCGCCAGTTGCGACTTCATCTTCTGCCAGTGGAGGTGAAGGAACCAGAGAGCCATCACTTCGTCCTGACGCAGGAGTTTGGTGGGAACATCGGGTCGCCAGGCCTGGAGTTCCGAGCACAGTTGGGCGAACTCCTGCTCTGCTTCCGCGGTGCCCCACGGGATCGAAATCTCCCCCCGGAGGAAGGAGCCCGCCATGCTCGCCACCCCGATCACCTCGTCCTGCTTATTTCTGCCGGTCTGGTGAGACACGATGGAGAAGCCGTGCTTGCGGGCGAGGTCTTGGATGGTGTCGGACCTTGCGATCCCCGACTGCACAGCGTTCCCCTCGATGATCCATATCTGCGGGTGCCACTTGGCACTCAGCCGGTCGATCTCGTCCCACATCTCCTCGTAACGGGCTAGGCCCTCTCGGTTGGCCCCGTCGAGGAGGTAGAGGCGGTTGTAGTCGAACCCGGCGACGCGAAAGACGGCGTGGCCGGCCAGAGCGGGGTCCAGGGATGCAATCCTGAACATGCCAGGTGCGTTCGGATCAGCGCCGTCCGTAATGCCGCGAGTGTGGTCCTTGGCATCATCCACCATCTTCGTCGTGAACGTCTGGCCCCTCGTGGAGACAGGTTCCTGCATGTACTGACGTGACCAGGCCTCGGGGCCGACGACGTGCTCGACGCGCTTCAGGTCTGTCTCGGAGAAGCCGATCTGCACCCCTTCCCCCACGTCCGTCTTCGGAAAGTAGGAGTGGCCGTGCTCGTCGAGGGCGGGGATCTTGACGAGGTTCGTCACCACGTCCTGTCGCAGGAGTTCCTCGTAGAAGTCGCCGGGACCGATACGGGTTCCGATGATGAAGATTCGGCCCGTGGAGTTGGCCCGCATGACGCGGGAGAACAGCGTCTGCTTGAAGTAGTCGAGGAGTGCTTTGGTCTTGGTGAGGGTCTTCAGGGATTGGATGTCGTCCAGAATGATGTCGTCGAAGGAGGAGCCGTAGACCGAGGACCCCGCTCCCTTCACTTCGAGGCTGTAGTCCCGCTCTCCCGAGTTGGCCTGTACGTGGGTGATGAGGTCCGAGTTCCAGGGGCGGTTCATCTCCCGGTCGGGGGCCTTGAACGGGCCGAACTGCTCGATGTAGGCGGCGTTGAGGGTCTGGTCCACCATTCGGTTGCTGACGTTGCGGAGGATCTTCCTGCCGAGGTCGCGTGTCTCGGAGATCACACAGAATCGCCAGTTGGGGTCGTGGGCGAGCTTGTAGTTATAGAAGTCCTCCAGCACGGAGGTCTTCCCGCCCCCTGGGGGAAGGAGGATCATGTTGATGGACCGGGGCTCGGCAGACTTGATCACGTCCACGATGCGCTGCTGGTGGGACGGGGTGGTGAAGCCGAAGTAGGTGTAGCGGAACCGCACGAAGTCTTCGTCGTCGGGCTGGGGAGACATGGCCCGGATGGCACGGGAGCGGTCGAGGAACCAGTCCTCCTCCTTCTGCCAGCGGTAGTAACAGTCGCGGGTGCGGCTGACTTGCTTCATGGCGTCGGAGACGGATACGCCCTGGGAGAGAAGGGAGAGCACCCGGTCCTGGGCATCGCGCTTCTTGCGTTGCTTCTGGGCTGGAGTGCCTTTCACCAACTGCACAGAGCCAACGGGCACGCAGTCTTCTCTCGGTCGTCCCCCTGGACAGTTTCTCTAGAGGATACACGGACGGTGTTACACAGTCAAGGAATGTTCCTGTGCCTCGTTCAAGAGACGGGCGACGGGGCAGGGACATGCCGTCTCGCACTTCTCGCACCGGAATCCCGTGGGGGATCGCTGGGGGCGGTGGTCCCAGACAAGCTTCACCTGCTCGGGGATGGAGATCATGGGTCGCTCCGTTCTCGTAGCTCGGCCTCGTGGTCCTCATCGCAGTCCTCCTCCTCGCACCCGACAAGCTCACACAGGCTGTCCATGCAGATCCCCGCCTCCTCGGGGTCCAGGGGGCCTTCGAGGGAGTGATAGGTAAGCCGGTGGAGGCTCACGCCTTCTTCCCCTCCTTTGGGGTCAGGGAAACAGGGGCGATGGGGGTGGCAGATTGTCGGGAGTACCGACGGTCATCGCCGGTCCAGTGAGAGCGTCCGTTGTCGGTGTCCGATCCGTGCCAGCCGAGATGCGCTACTGGTAGATCGCACGGCCACTGCCGCCCAGCGGCGTAGGTGGCTCCGCACGTCGGGGCGAGCATCCCCCGTAGGCGATTGATTTCCTGTGCTTGTTCCTCGTTCTCACCCCGTAGGCGACGGATGCCGGCCAGGAGGTCGGCACGTTGGAGCAGGACCGCTAGTAGGCGTTGACCCTCGCATGGCCACGGTTGCCAGCACCGACCGCAGTGCTCCACCTGGCCCGGAGTCTGGAACAGGTAGTGAGCCACCCGGTTGTTCTCGTGGAGCAGCGGGTCGTCGGCTAGGGCTTCCAGTGTCTCTAGATCGGGGCTAGGCGGGGTCACTTCGCCGGGTGTGGGGCGATCTTCGGGTGCCATCGTGGCCGGACAACCGGGGCGGTGGAGTTCGTGGTACGTCTCGTCCCAGGTCACGACCTT
>JANYJG010000120.1 GCA_025358515.1 Chloroflexota bacterium | reverse complement strand
CGCCGCCCGGCCCACCGAGCGGCGGCGGGGCGCCGGCCCCTCGCTATGCCTCGATGCGGATGCGAGCGTCGACGATGACGGCGCCTTCCGGCAGGACGATGACCGGGTTGCAGTCCATTTCCGCGATCTCGGGATGGCGCTCGACCATGGCGCTGACCCGCAGGAGCAGGTCCTCCAGGCCGGCCACGTCGCACTTGGGCGCCCCACGGAAACCGTCCAGGAGCGGGAACGTCTTGAGGGAAGTCACCATCTCGTGAGCGTCGCGGTCGGTCAGCGGCGTGATTCGGACCTTGATGTCCTTGAGCACCTCGACGGCAGTGCCGCCGGCGCCGCAGGCCACGACGGGGCCGAAGAGCGAGTCGTTGACGACACCGACAAGCATCTCCACCCCGCCGGAGCGGACCATCCGCTGGACGAAGAACTTCTCGACCTCCGTGCCTTGGGCAGAGATTCGAGCCGCCATCTCGGTGGCCGCCTGGGTGACCTCGGTGGCGCCCTCGAGGTTGAGCAATACCGCTTTGGCCTCGGTCTTGTGGATCAGCTTGGGGGCGACACCCTTTAGAGCCACCGGCCCGCCGAGTTCGGCGGCTGCGGCCCCTGCCGCTTCGGGCGTGGGGGCAAGTCGCCAGTCGGCCATCGGAACGCCGTAGCAGCCGAGCAGTTGGGCAACCTCATCGGGCAGCAGCCACCGGGAAGCGGTATCGTCGCCCTCCGCCTTTTGGAGCGAGGCCAGGACGTCGGCCATGAGGGCCTTGCCCTCGGACTCGCGGATGCCGGCGAACTCCGGCACGACTCCTTCCGGCGTCTCGGCCCAAATGCCGTACCGAACGGCGTGGGCCAGGGCGCGGGCGGCGTCCTCCGGGAACGGGTACGACGGCAGGGAGAGGCCTTCGGTCTTGAGCGTGTCCGGCGTGCCTTTGCTCGAAAGGAAGACCGACAGAAGCGGCTTATCGCGCGGCAGGCTGAGCGCGGCCTCGCGGATGCCGGCGGCGATCTCCTCGGAGTTGGTCACGAGGACGGGCACGTAAAGGATGATGACGGCGTCGATGCCGTCCCACTCGGCCAGGATCTTGAGGGCCCTGCCGTAGGAATCACCGGGGGCCGCGGCGATCATGTCGACCGGGTTGTTGAGGCCGGCCTCTGCCGGCAGGAACTCGGCCAGCCTGGCCTTGATGTCATCGGGGACCTGTGGCACGACCAGGCCGTCGGCCTCGCACGCGTCGGCGCAAAGGATGCCCGGGCCGCCGCCGTTGGTCAGGATCGCGACGCGATTGCCCTTTGGCCGGGGCTGGTTGGCGAGCAGTGTGGCGACATCGAAGAACTCGCCCAGGGTGTCGGTGCGGATCACGCCGGCCTGCTTGAACAGGGCGTCGACGGTCACGTCCGAGGCTCCCAGGAGGGCGCCGGTGTGGGACGAAGTGGCCCGCGCGCCGGCCGAGGAGCGACCGCTCTTGACTACCAGGATCGGCTTCCGGCGGCCAACCTGGCGGGTAAGGCGGGCAAACTTGCGGGGATTACCGATGGATTCCAGGTACAGGGCGATCACGTCCGTGGCCGGATCCTCGGCCCAGTACTGGATGAAATCGTTGCCCGACAGGTCCGCCTTGTTACCGACCGAGATGAAGGTCGAAAGGCCGAGCGAGAGGCTGTTTGCGTATTCGATCACGGCCAGCCCTAGCGCACCCGACTGCGACAAGAAGCCGACGTTGCCCTGGATCGGAGCGTTGGGCGAGAAGGTGGCGTTCATGCGAACGTCGTCGCTGGTGTTGATGATGCCCATGCAGTTGGGTCCGATGACCCGCATGCCGTTCTCGCGAGCTATGCCGAGCAGTTGCCTCTGCATCTCCCGGCCGGCGGGGCCGGTCTCCGCGAAACCGGCGGTAATCACGACCATGCCGTGGACGCCCTTCTCGGCGCATTCACGGGCAGCGGCCATGGCGAGCTTGGCGGGCACCACGATCACGGCCAGATCCACCGACCCGGGGATGTCCAGGATGGACTTGTAGGCGTGGACCGACTGGATGACCTCCGCGCTGGGGTTGACGGGGTACACGGGGCCGTTGAAGCCGCCGTTCATGAGGTTATGGAAGACCTCGCCGCCGATTGAGCCGCGCTTCCGTCCGGCGCCGATCACGGCCACGGAACGGGGCGCCAGCATGCCCCGAACGGCGTTCATGGCCGCTACCTGTTCGCGGGCCTCGAAACGCGCCCGGGCCTCAGGCGTGAGCGACGTGGGGAACTGGATCCGGACCTGGCCGGGTTCGCTCTTCATCGTGACGCCGAAGCCGCTCTCGTTGAAGACTTCGATCATCTTGCTGTTGTCGGCCAGAACGTCCGCCTCGAAGACAGCAATGCCATCCTGGTCGGCGACTTCCGCCAGCCGCTTGAGCAAGAGCGTGCCGAGACCGCGACCCTGGAACGAATCGGTGACCGTGAATCCGACCTCCGCTCGATCGTCGGCTTTTCGGCTGTAGCTGGCCTGGCCGACGATATCGGCGCCCAGGACCGCCAGCACGCAGCAGTCCTGACATTCGGTGGCGCCGGCCCAAAGCCGGGCGACGGACGGAAGATCGGTCGTCCCGGAGCCGAAACGGAGCCGTCTGGAGTTCTCCGACAGGCGCTCCAGGAAGGCCAGAATCGCAGCCTCGTCCGCAGGGCGGGCCGCCCGGATGCGCACCGATGAGCCATCGCGGAGTACTACATCGGTGTCTCGGGGCGTGAAAGTCGTGCTCATTCTGTCGCCTTCGTATCTGATTAGGAGGGCCTGCGGGGCCCAGCTGGCGGACACTCTCCGCCCGGAACCGCGCCGCGTGGATGTCAGCGGTGTTCTTCGGAGCTTCTCCGATGAACCCGCCGGCGAGTAGGGCCAATGGGCGCGGGATGCGGGCCGGAAGTCCCGAGCCGGCCGGGAGTTGCGGACGGGAACGGCGCCCTCGGATAAGACCGATGACCGGTTGTCAGCCGGCACCATCCGGGTTATCTGGTGGGCCGAAGCACCACTCGATTGGACTTGCCTCTGCCTGGGCCTATTGGAGGCTGTGGTCTGCCCGCCGGTCGAATAAGTGCATTCCGGTGCGGTATTGATGCCTTGCGACGGGCCTAACGGCCGACCGCCGCAACCTGCCCGAGGGGTTTTCTGCTGCCATGGTCCTGGGTGCCATTACCGCCGTACCATTGCCCGGACACCCCTGCCGTCCCATCCTCCACCACATGACTGGTGCAACTGCGTTGCGGAGGTAGAAGTGCGGATGCGAGGCAACGGCAGGCTCCGCGCCACATTTGTGGTGGCGGTGCCTTTGGCGTTGTTTCTCTTCGCCGCGGCCGCCGGATCGGCCGCCGGATCGGCCGCCGGACACAACACGCACCTCTCCAAAGCAACGGTCGCGCCCCGTAGCGCCGTCGTGCAGACGGCCGTCGCCGTGTCCGTCACCTACACCGCTGCGTCCGGCAAAGCACCCACGACCGTCTCGGTCAAGTTCGGCAAAGTGTCCACGCAGATGACCGCCGGTGCCGGCGATATCGTCAACGGGCGCTTGTACACGGCCTCTATACAGCCGACCGTGGGTCGCCACGAGGTTCATTTCGTGGCCGACGGTCCGGGAGGTCACGAGGAGTTGCAGGCCGGTCATCTAACGATCAAGGCAGGCGCAAGCACCCCTCCAGGCGCGACTTCCACGCTTAGGCCGGAGCCCACGCTGAAGGCGACCCCAACCCCAACTCTGGCCCCAATCCTGACCCCAACCCCAACCCCGATTCCGTGGACCAGCCCCTCGCCAACCGGGACGCCGATTGCCAACGCCACTCCGGCTCCACAGCCGACTTGGACTCCCGGACCCACCACGACCGTCCTTGTGAGCGGCGGAAACGCCGGATCGGGTCAATCGTCGGCCGGACAACCCGAACCCACGCGCCCGGCGGCGGGTATCGGCCCCGGCAGCGTCGGCCCCGGCAGCGTCAATCCCGGCCAGACCCTCGATCCCGGCCAGACCCTCGATCCCGGGGACGCATTGGGTGGCATCGCTGCCACCGCCGGCTCGGTTCAGGCGGCCGGTTTCGCGAGTTGGGCGGGAGCCCCACACGACGCCTGGGACAACCTGTACATCATCCGGCACACCACCCTGTCGCAGGTCTTGCTCGCCCTCGCCCCGACCATCGCTACCATCGGCGCCGGCGGGACGGCCTGGGCCGCCTTCGTGCTATTCGGCAAGCGACGGCATGACGGCGTTCCAGGCCCCTCGGACAGCGTCCTTGCCAGCGCCGCAGCCACCGGCGTCGACACCGATGCAGCGGCCGGGCTGCGCGTTGTGGACGAGTCCATGATGCCGCGCTGGCGCAGGCCGTCCCTGCAGCAGGTCAGAAAACAGGATCCGTTGCGCGCCAACGCCGATGCTTCGCACCTCTCCTTTGCCTCGGCCGGCGTTCGGCCGCTGGAAGACTACGAACGACGCCTGATCCGCTACCGCCTGGTGCGTTTGCTGGACACGCCCGATGAACTGCGGGCGACGGAGATCGGCATCGTCGATGAGGGCGATGAAGTCCAACTGCTGGAGCGTTATGGCGCCTACTGGCTGGTTATGCTCCCGGACGGCCGCCAGGGCTGGGTGCACCGCATGACCCTGGCCGATCCGGCTCAGCCCATCGAACCCGAGGCGCCCGTTCAGGAGCCGGAAGCCGACGATAGCTTCGATGTCGTGGCCGATTTGGAGGCTCCCGCTCCGACTGTCGGCCTTCTCGAGGCCTACATGCAGGCTCGCCGAGATCAGTTTCGAGCGATAGTGGACGAATCGGCGCAGCCGCCGACAGAGACGGCCGAGCCGACCCTTGCGGCCGAGGCTAGCCTTTCGGCCGAGCCGTCTTCGGGCGACGCGTCAACTCGCGGCGCAGGATCAGGATGTGCTGGTGAGCGATATTCGGGACGAAAGCCCGCGGGTAGCCGTAAGGCCGCAGCCGTGTCCCGGCCTGGTACCAAATCACGTCGCCCTTCGAAGTGAAACCGGCCCGGGTCGCGCGCTCGGCAAGGTCGGCTCCGGTGAAGATGTAGCGACCATCCTGGTACGCATCGCGAACGATCACGGTTGCGTAGCGATTGGGCCGCAGGACGCGCAGCAGCAGACCGAAGGCCGTCTCCATTCGATCCAGGAATGTCTCGTAGTCGGCGCTGTTGGCGAGGTCGTCTGGATGATCGGTGACCATGGCGTAGTCGGTCCGACGGTTGGCGTGGCTCTCGGCCAGCTTTCCGCCGGCCATGGTGAGCGGTAGCTGGATGTTGTAAGGCGGATCCGTAGCGATGAAATCCACCGAGTCCGGCTCGAGATCGGCCAGTAGGACCAGCGAATCGCCCCGCCGCATCTCCAGGCCGGACGGCTCGAAGCTACGCCCTCCGCCGGGGTCCGTCTGGCCCAGGTCGGCGATCAACGGCCCAAGACCGCCGCGCTCCGCCGCCAGTTTGCGGACCAGATCCTCGTAGACCTCGATCCAGCGCGGCTCGATCTCGATTCCCAGGGCGCGTCTGGGTCCGTGCGCGATGGCCGCCCCCAGAAGCGTTCCGCCGACGCCCGCAAACGGATCGAGGACCAGATCCCCGCTGACGGTGAAAAACTCGATGAGGCGGGCCATGAGCCGTGGCGGCTTGTTGGCACCGTGCTGCTTGCGCAGGGCGTGCCCGAGCTCAGACGGGTACGCGGTGGACCATACCGACTTGGTGAAGTAGAGCCACTCCTCGCCCGAGAGTTCGTTGAGGGTGTTGTTCGGGTGTCTGGGGCTCACCCCGCGAGACTAGCAGGCGGGCGGTGGTCGCGGCGGTCGGCGGCGGAGCGGCCCTCGGCGGCGGAGCGGCGGTCGGCGGCGGAGCGGCCCCTATCGGCACGAGACGACTAGTACGGAAAGGCCGCTCGGGCGGGCGTGCCGGCAGGGTACCCTTCGTGTGCCGGGGGTGACGGCACGGCGTCGACGATCCGACGCCACAATTGGGACATGGCATGACCAACAGCCTCGACCGAAGCGGCGGAGGACGCGGCTTGGACGGACGCTTGCCGCACCGGCGGCTCTGGAGCGACCGTTTTGTCGGCCGCGAGCGCCAACTGGAGCGGATCGCCATCGGGCTGCAGAGCGCCGCCGATGGCAAGCCCAATGCTCTGATCCTCTCGGCTACGGCCGGGTTGGGTCTGTCCCGGCTGCTCGGCGAGACGCGGCGGCGCATTGGCGCCCTGGCGGAACCCTTCGCCACCGTCCACGGGGTGGCCATGCCCGCGACTTCCGGCGTCCCGTACGCGCCGGTGTCCGCGGCTCTGGAACGTTTGCTCCAGCCGCTGTCTGACGAGGCGCTGGTAGGGCTTATGGGCCCAACCGGCGATGCCATCGCTCGGCTTGTCCCCAGCCTTCACTCGCGCCTCCAGCACCTGGAGTTGCTTCCGGCTCGGCCGCTCCTCGCCGCAACCGAATGGCGCGACGCGCGCATGTTCGAGGCCGTGCTGGGCCTGCTGGAACGTCTTGGGGAGAGGCAGCCGGTGGCGGTAATGCTCGAGGACCTGCACTACGCCGACGCTGCCACCTGCGGCCTGGTCTCGTTCCTGGCTCGTGTCACGCGCGGGCAGCGGGTCATGCTGGTCGCAACATACCAGCCTGATCGACTGCTTCGGACGGATCCCCTCCGAGCCACGCTCTCTGCTCTGGCGGCCTCGCCGTCAGTCGTCACGGCGGAGGTGCCGCCGTTCGATCGGTCGGAGTTGGGGGAGCTGATCGGGTCGATCGAAGGCGCTCCCGCGTCATCGACGACGCTGCTGCTGGTAGCCGAACGCTGCCACGGCAACCCGCTCGTGGCGGAGGAACTGCTGGCCGCTCGCCGAGAGTTGCTGGGCATTTCGCTGTCGGGCTCGTTCGAGAGGCTGGTGACGGCCCGCGCCGCGATCCGCTCCACGGAGTGCCGCCGGGTATTGCGACTCCTGTCTATGGCCGGGTCACCGGTCACTCTGTCCATGCTCACGGCCATGGCCCAGGAGTTCGAGCGACGATCGCCCGCCCGGCCGCCGCACTCCGCCGGACCCTCGCACCCTGGGGATGGGCTGGAGGCCGACATCGCGGCCGGCTTGGCGGAGGCGATCGACGACGGCTTCCTGGTCGAAACGGTGGAAACTGCCGGATCGCTCTGCCAATCGCCGCCTTTAGCCGGGATCCCCGCCGGCTATGGCGCCCCGACTGGTCTGCTCGCCAGGCCCCGCCCGCGTGGGCGCCCGCCCCGCCAGTTCTCGGGCCCGCGGACGGCAGGGGTGCCGCCGGTCTCCGGCACGACTTACGTGGGCTTTCGCCACGAGCTGATCGCCGAGGCCATCGCTGACGATCTGTTGCCTGCTACGCGTCGTCGATACAACTCGGCCCTGGCCGCCGCAAGATTCGGCGCCCCGGCCTCTGAGCCGGCCGCAGCCCTTACTCACCATCTCCATGCCCACGAACTGGCCCAGGCCGAACGATCCGCCCTGGCCGCGGCCGCGGCAGCGGAAGCGCTCGATGCCGGCGCTGACGCGCTCGCCCACTACGAACAGGCCCTGGCGCTGTACGAGATCGTCGGGCCCGACCAGACGACCGATCGCCTGGCGGATCTATACCTGCGGGCCGCGGAGGCCTCCTTTGCAGCCGGACGACCGGCCCGGGCGGCCGCTTACTCGGAGGCGGCCGCGGCCGCTCTGGATGACCCACGCGAGCGGCTGGCCCTGGGTCTGGCTATGGAGCAACTCGGCCGCTACCGTCGAGCCTCCGGGGACCATGACGGAGCGCTGGCGGCGTACCGCCGTGCCGTCGAGCTGGTTCCGCGCGAACCGACGGTAGCCCGAGCTCGGGTGCTTGGTGCGCTGGCCCAATTCCGGATGCTGGAAGGTGTGTTCTCGGAGGCCAGGCGCTACGCCCAGGAGGCCGTGGACGTGGCCCGTGTTCTGGGCGACGACGCCCGCCCGGAACTGCTCCACGCCACATGCACCCTGGCGGTCGCCAAAGCATGGGGCGAGAATCCCGAACCGGCGGTGTCGATGCTACGCAAGACGCGAGACGAGGCCGCCGAGCTCGGACGGCTCGACGATCTCTTCCGGGTCTATGCCAACCTCACGACAGTGTTGGATCTCCTGGGGAGGCGCGAGGAGGCCATTGCCGTTGCCTACGAGGGCATCGCAGAGGCGGAGAGGGCCGGACAGGCCACCGTCTACGGCAACTTCCTGCGTGCCAACGCCGCCGAGTCGCTCTACTTCCTGGGTCGCTGGCAGGAATGCCGGCGACTATGCCTGGACGCGCTGAGCTGGAGCCCATTGGGCATCTGGTTCCTATCGCCGCTCCACAACCTGGCAACTGTGGAAGTGGCCATGAACGCGGGCGAGTCGGCCGGGCGGCTGCTCGGCCAGGTTCTGCTGGCGATCGAGACTGTCCAGGATCCGCAGTTCTCCGTTCCTGCCCAATTGACCGCCGCCGCATACGCCCTATGGCAGGACGATCTCGTGGACGCGCGTCGGGCCGCCGAGCGGGGCTGGCAGCGCGTCATCCAAACGGAAGATTGGCAATTGATGGCTCGCATGGCCGCCACATGCCTCGAAGTCGATGCTGCAATCGCCAAGGATGCTCACCATCGCCGCGATTTCTCCAGCCTGGCAGCAGCGAGGGAACGCAGCTTGCCGGTCATGCTGAGAGCCGAGGCAACTGTAATGGCCTGCGGAGTCTCACCCAAGACCGGATCTCGGCGGCAGGCCGATCTGGCGATCCGGACCGCCCGCGCGTTCAGAATGCGCATCGAGGGTCGGGATGACCCGGCGACCTGGTCCGAGTTGGCAGTCGATTGGGCGTCGCTGGGGGACCCGTACGAATCGGCGAAAATGAACTGGCGCCAGGCCGAAGCCATTCTGGACCGGGCCCGCGGCCGATCGACTCGCACGGCCGCCACGGAATCGATCACCGCCGCTGCAGAGGGCGCGTTTGCGTTGGGGGCGTGGCCGCTACTGCGGTCCATTGCCGAGCTGGCCCGACGAGCCATGCTGCCTTTGCCCAAGCCGATTGAATCGGCGCTGGAGAGCCGGTTCGAGCGGGCAGCGCCGGGCGGGCGATCACGCCCTGGGCAGTCGACGGCAGGGAGACTGCCGGCAGGCGTTCCGACGGAGAATCGGCCGGAAGGCGTACTGGTTAATTTCGCAGCCCCGGTGGCCCCGGCGCGGCGGCCTGACTTTGGCCTGAGTAAGCGAGAGGTGGAAGTGCTGGCTCTAATCGCCGAGGGTCGCAGCAACCCCGAGATAGGCCGCCAGCTTTACATCACGCGCAAGACGGTAGCCGTCCACGTCAGCAACATTCTCAACAAGCTTGGAGTCTCGGGTCGTGTCGAGGCGGCCGCTGCGGCGATCAGACTGGGCCTTACCGAGCCCGGCTAGCGAACCCGGGCAGACACGAAGAAACCCGGGCGAGAGGTCCGGGTTTCTTGAAGCGTGTCCGGTCCTAGAACCAGCGCCGGCCGAATATGTTGCCGACAAGCACCAGCATGACCGGAGTCATGGCGTAACAGGCCCACTGCGCTCTTCGCAATGTTTGCTTCATCGCACGACTCCTTGCCGTATGACCCCCCGGTCGAGGCCACGCAGGGTGCGTGGCAGCGTTGCTAACAGTATTCCTTCTGTGCAACAAATACTCGACCGCCAACCCATACCGAAGGTGCCGGGCTGGCGTCGCGAGCGGCGTCGCGGATAGACTGCGGTCGCAGGCGATCGTGCCCGTCGCCAGCCCGAAGCTGGCACCACCAAGCTAGAGGCGACCAGGCGTGTCCACCGAACTGTCGTTCCAGCTCGACATGTCGCTGCGGCTGCTGGCGGCCGCTCTTTTCGGCGCCCTCATCGGCCTCGAGCGCGAATACCACGGTCACCAGGCGGGCATGAGAACCCACATGCTGGTGTGCCTGGGGTCGGGCCTGTTCACGGTGCTGTCCATCTATGGCTTCGGCCCTGCCACCGGTTCTTCAGCCGGGGATCCGTCCCGAGTGGCGGCTCAGATAGTCACCGGCATCGGATTCCTGGGTGCTGGGGCGATCGTCAAGTACGGCACCAACGTACGCGGCCTCACGACGGCAGCCAGTTTGTGGGTAGTGGCGTCGGTCGGCGTCGCGGCCGGGACCGGGTCCTACTTCATCGCCGCTTTCGGCTCCGCGATATCGCTGCTGGCGCTGTGGCCTCTCAACATGGTCGTGCAGAAGCTGGAGCTGTCGGGCGGCCGCACCCTGCGGTTGCATCTGAGTTTGCGCAAGCTGGAGAGCTTCGCGGCCGTATCGCGTGTCCTGCTGTCCCACCGCGTGGAGATAGTCAACGTTGCGAGCGAGAAGTCCAAGGTCGGCCACGTCATGGATCTGGAAGTGCGGCTGCCCAAGGGCGGACTCAGCCACGCCATCTTGACCGAGGTGGAAGCGCTCCCCGGCGTGCAGGTCGAGACGATGACGCAGGCCGAAGAGGCCTAGGCGGCCGGATTCACGGGGTTGGTCAGGGCGTCGTGCACGGCCGCCAACAGGACCTCGGCCGTGAACGGCTTGGGCAGGTAGCGGATCGAGCCGTCGAGCACTCCGTGCTTGACGATGGTGCTATCGGCGTGACCGGACATGAACAGCACGCGCAACCCCGGGTGCGCGGCCGACAGCCGATCTGCGACTTCGCGGCCGCTCATCGTCGGCATGACGACGTCCGTCAGAAGCAGGTCCATGCCATCGCTCACCTCGGTGCGTAGAGCAACGGCGCCGGTTGCGGCGGCCACCACTGTGTATCCGGCTCGCTCCAGCACTTGCGTGGCGAAACGCCTCACGCCGGCGTCGTCTTCAACCACGACGATGGTCCCGCCCGTCTTGCCTTTCGGTTCAATGGGCCCCGCGGACTGCGCCGCTAACGCGGCCGGCCGGCCGGCGGTGAGAGGCAGCCAGACGGTCAGCGTGGAACCGGCGCCGAGTTGGGAGCGTGGCCAAACGACGCCGCCGGACTGACGAACGATTCCGTAAACGGTGGCGAGGCCCAGACCCGTTCCTTTGCCCTGGCTCTTGGTCGTGACGAAGGGTTCGAACAGGTGGGTCAGGGTGTCCGGATCCATGCCCATGCCGGTGTCTGAAACCGAGAGTTGGGCGGTGGGGCCGGAGCGGGCATCCGGTTGTGTTGCAGCTGCCGCGGCGTCCACATCCAGGGCAGCGGTCTCAATTGTCAGAACGCCGCCGTCCGGCATGGCGTCTCGGGCGTTCAAGGCAAGGTTTACGATGACCTGCTCAATCTGACTCGGGTCCGCCATCACCTTTACCGGCTCTGGTGGCGTGACGGTGACGAGTGCGACATCCTCGCCCAGAAGCCGCCCCAGCATGGGCTCGAGCCGCTTGACGATCACCGTTAGGTCCACCACCTCGGGCTGCAGAACCGTGCGGCGGGCGATGCGAGCAACTGGCGGGTAAGAGCGGCGGCGCGGTCCGCGGCCTGCTCTATCTGCTCGAGATCCTCCACGGAACTGTGCCCCGGCGGCAGCGAGGCGATGGCCAGCGTGGCATTGCCGCGAATCGCGGTCAGGAGATTGTTGAAGTCATGGGCTATGCCACCGGCGAGACGACCGATGCCCTCCATCTTCTGGGCCTGCCGCAGCTGGTCCTCCAGCCCCGTTCGCTCGGTCTCCGCCCGTTTGCGGTCCGTGATGTCGCGCTGCACGGTCAGAATTGCGGGCTCCCCATGGAAGTCGATCCGGCGCGAGACGACCTCGACTGGGATCAGCGTGCCGTCACGCCGGACGTGGGTGACCTCGAACGTGGCGGTCCCCTGGGTCATCACGCTGAGGACCCGGTCGGTGAGCAGTGCGGCCGACTCCTCCGAATCGATTTGGGCCACGGTCATCGACAGCAGTTCCTCGCGTGAGTAGCCGAGTCGCTCACACAGGACCCGATTCGCCTCGACAATGGCGCCGTCCGGGCGGTATATCGCGATGGCGTCGCCGGCGTTGTCGAAGATGGCCCGAAACTGCTGATCGGACCGTCGGAGCGCATCCTCCGCTTTGTGGCCGGCAGTGATGTTTCGCACCGAGGCGACCACGCCCACAATCTGGCCGTGCGCGTCCAGGTGGGGCTGGAACGAGGCCAGGACCCAGGCGCGGTGTCCATTAACCGATGACACGAACTCGAATTCCGGTGCCTCGACGGTATCGCCGGCGAGCGCTCGTTCGAGCTGATTTCGGATGCCGAGGCCTCCCAGCCAGGGAGCGGCCTCGTCTGTTTGGCGACCGATGACGTCGGCTGCGTTCAAGCCTGTCAAATGTTCGATCACCGGGTTGTACACGACGTAGCGCAAATCTCGATCGAAGACCGCGATCCCATCGCCGGAGCTGGCGATGATCGTCTCGGCGAAGGCCGTCCTCTCGCGCAAATCGGTGACGTCGGTGATCACGGCGACGAACTGGCGCTCGGCGGGCCTGTAGGCCTTGACCAGGAAGTAGCGCCGGAGGGCGGCGTTGTAGTTCTCGAACTGTTCCGAGACACCAGTCAGAGCGACTCTGCCGTAGCGTTCCACCCAGAATGGCTCTATATCCGGGATGACCTCGTGAGCGGTCCTGCCAACGATCCGCTCAGACCGCAGGCCGGTCATCTGCTCGAACGCGGGATTGACGTCCAGGAACCGATAGTCGATCGGAACCCCGGCCTCGTCGCAGATGATCTCGTGCAGGGCAATTCCACTGGTACTCTCGGTGAACAGCAGTCGGTCCCAGGCGTCGCGGTCCATCAATCCGTGACCTCCCGGGCCGTCGCACCCCAGGATGTGATCGGCCCATCACCGTCCGTCAGGAATGCCGCGACGGACGCTCGATCTGTTTGCGCAGCTTGGCGTGCATCGGACGTTCCCATATTGCCCCTAACTCGCGCGGACCGCGTCGCCACGTGCGGCGATAGCCATCGCCTGGCGCCCTGTCATCCCGTAGCGGGACCTGTCGCGGAGCCCGTCCATGTTGGCACTGCAGGGCGCCCCAGTCCATGCGCAATTTCGTGCTACAGCGCCTTGACCGCGGCCACCAGCTGCTGCAGGCCTTTCTTGGCATCGGCGAAGAACATGCCGGTCTTGGGATTCACGTAAAGCGGGTTGTCGATACCGGCATAGCCGCGGCCCATCGATCGCTTCAGGACGATGATCGACCTGGCGTGGTCGACGTCCAGGATCGGCATTCCGAATATCGGGCTCGACTTGTCTGTTCGGGCCGATGGGTTGGTGACGTCGTTGGCACCGACGATGAGGGCCACATCCGTGCGCGGGAACTCAGGGTTGATCTCATCCATTTCCTTGAGTTGAGGGTACGGCACGTTGGCCTCGGCCAGCAGCACATTCATGTGACCGGGCATCCGACCTGCCACCGGATGGATGGCATAGGAGACTTCGATGCCGCGCGCCTCGAGCAGATCAGCCAACTCGCGCACACCGTGCTGGGCTTGAGCCACCGCCAGGCCGTACCCGGGAACTATGACGACCTTGCTGGCGTAGGCCAGTTGGATGGCGGCGTCGTCCACGGAGACTTCCCGGACTGTTCCGCCCTCGCTGGTCATCGCGGCCTGGGTCCCTTCCTGGCCGCCGAATCCGCCGACGAGGATGTTGCCCACAGAGCGGTTCATGGCCGTGGCCATGAGGTTGGTCAGGATTGCGCCGGAGGCGCCAACGAGTGCCCCGGCCACGATCAGCATGACGTTGCCGATTACGAAACCGGCCATCGAGACCGCGGTGCCGGTGAAGGCGTTGAGGAGTGAGATAACGACCGGCATGTCGGCCCCACCGATCGGCAGGACCATCGTCACGCCGAAGGCGAGCGCGCAGACCAGGGCGATCACGAGCAGGACTTCGAGTTCCCAGGCCTCGTAATTGACGGCACCGGCGCCGGCAAGGACCAGGACTATGGAGACGGCCAGACCCACGATTACGACCAGCGATGTCACGAGACGCCCGCCGGGAATGAGGATCGGCTGTCCGCGTAGCTTGCCCATCAACTTGGCTGAGGCGATGAGCGAGCCCGTGAAAGTAACCGAGCCGATGAGGACGTCGGCGACGATGAAAAGGGTTCGCCAGCCGTCCAGGCCGGGCGCACCCTGGGCCAGGGTGCGCTGGCCATTGAGGCCGATGAAGTCGCTGATGGCGAGCAAGGCGGCAGCCCCACCGCCAACGGCATTGAAGAGCGAGACGAGCTGCGGCATGGAGGTCATCGCCACGCGCCGTGCCATAGCCAGCCCGGCTCCGCCGCCGACCGCGATGCCGACGACGATGATGGCCCAGTTGCCGGGCCCCATATTGCCCTGGCTGACGAATAAGAGCTCCGCGGAGACGGCAATGATCATGCCGACCGCCGACATGCGGTTGCCGTTCCGGGCGGTCACGGGCGAGTTCATCCGGTGCAGGCCAAGCACAAAGAGCGCTGCGCCTACCAGGAAGGCAAGGTGTACGAGGTAGCCGAGATTCGTTGAGTTCATCGTCGATTCCTCGTCACTCGGCCGGTTTGTCGGTCTTCGCGGCGGGACGTCGCCTGAACATCTGGAGCATTCGGTCCGTGACCCAATAGCCGCCTACGACATTGGCGCCGGCGAACGCCATGGCGATCAGTGCCAGTCCGCCCGCGAGCAGGTTGTCCGCTGTTGCGGCCAGCGCGATGGCGCCGACAAGGACGATGCCGTGGATCGAATTTGTCCCGGACATCAGGGGCGTGTGGAGCGTGGCCGGGACCTTGCTGATGACCTCGAATCCGAGAAGGATCGCCAGGACGAAGACCGTCAGCGAGTCGATGAGGGTTCCGACGTTCATTCGCGAGCGCCTCTCTTTGCCCTGGGTGCGGGAGTGGCTTCGGCCAACTCCGCGGTCTCGGCCAATTCCGCGGGCTCGGCCAATTCCGCGGGCTCCGGGTGGAGGAGCTTGTTCGTTGGAGCGTGGACGACCTTGCCCCCGAACGTGATCACCGTGGCCGCCGTGACCTCGTCGCTGAAGTCGAACTCGAGTTTGCCGTCCTTCACGAAACTGAGCAGCAGGCTCGATATGTTGCGTGAGTAGAAGATGCTGGCGCCTGTTGGCATTGTCGCCGGCAGGTTGGTGGGGGCGTAGATCTCGACGCCGTTGGCAGTCGTCGTCACCTCGCCCGGTTTTGACAATTCGCAGTTGCCGCCAAGGTCGCTGGCGGCCATGTCGACGATGATCGAGCCGGCCTTCATGGCCTCCACCGCGGCCCTGGTGACGAGCACCGGCGGCCGGCGGCCGGGGACTTGGGCGGTTGTGATGACGATGTCCTGGGCCGCGATGATTTCGTTGAGTTCTGCCTGCTGGGCCGCCTGCTCTTCCTTGGACAGGGCACGGGCGTAGCCGCCTTCGCCGCTGGCGTCTGCAAAGGACTTGAGCGTGACCCACTGGGCGCCGAGCGACTCGACCTGCTCGCGCGTGGTGCTGCGCACGTCGTAGGCGCGGACCAGCGCTCCGAGGCGTCTGGCGGTGGCGATAGCCTGCAGTCCGGCCACGCCCACGCCCAGGACGAGAACGTTGGCGGGCTTGGCGGTGCCGGCCGGCGTCGTCAGCAGCGGGAGGTAGCGTCCGTATGCGTTCGCGGCGATCAGGACGGCCTTGTAGCCGCCGACGTTCGCCTGGGACGACAGGGCATCCATGGTCTGGGCGCGAGAAAGGGTTCGGGGGATGGCGTCCAGGCTGACCATCGTTACGTGTCGGCGAGCGAAGCCGGACATCGCGTGCGGGTCGAGCAATGGCGCCAGCATCCCAACCACGACCTGGTCGGCTCGACACAGGTCGGCCTCGACCTTGTTAGGGCGATGGATGCGGAGGATTACGTCGCAGCTTTCGTATAGAGCCGCGGTCGAGACGATCTCGGCGCCCGCGTCCACATAGGCACGGTCGGGGAAGGCCGCCTCCGCGCCCGCCCCACGCTCGACGAGCACTGTTGCGTTGGCGCCCAGGAGCTTGGCGACGGAATCAGGGACCAACGACACGCGCCGTTCGCCCGGTGTGCTCTCCTTGGCGACGCCGACTCTCATAGCCTTACCACCTGCTGTACGCAACTCTGAACCAGCGACGGGCAATCGCGCGTCCGTCTGACGCGAGAGAAAGACGCAGAGCATCCCTGGCGGAACGCCTTGGAAAGTCTAGCCCCAGCCGAAAGATTACGTCGCAATTTCAAACGCCGGGGCTGCGGCGGCGCGCGGACCACAGGACGAGCCGGCAGTATGCGCGGCCGGCTACGGATGTCTCCACAGTCAGGGCCCGAAAAGGTTCCAAAACTCGCCCGTTCCATACGTCGACGGTCCCTCCAAACTCATCGCGCAATGGAATAGCCATTGGTCCACTAGCAACATGGGCGTATAGTCAATGCTCAGTCAAACAATGCCAAGTCACCGGAATTGCCGGCGACGACCGAACGGATCGAGTGCTGGAAAGAGGAAGACGTGGTAAAGGTTCGCAAAGCCGACCCGGCGCTTATGGACAGAAACACCAAGCCCGCACGCGAGCTGAGCCCGGCCGCGCGCGAACGCGATCAGCAGCAGCGTCAATTCAAGCGGCTCATCAGCCAGCTTACGGGTCCGGAACAGGTATTTGAAGTCCGCCTGGACGCGACGGAAAAGGCGATCACGATTCGACAGCGGCTTCTTCGTGTGGCCACCGATGCCAAGGTCGAAATCGCGGTTCGAAAACATCGCGACGGTTTCCTGGTTGGTTTGCTCACACCTGATCGGCGCACCAATCGAGGCCGCCGCGCCGGAGGTGCCGGTCCAAAGGGCTGAAGCTTGCTCGTGACGCCCGGCAGGCCATCGAGCCGACGGGCGTCACGAGGCACTGGTAAGTCGAATGACCGATGCAACCCCGCCCCGTAGTTCGCCGATCGAATCCGCGGCCCCTGGCGAGGGCGCATCCGGCGCAGATGTCAATGGCATCGATCCCAACGTCGGTCGTCGACGGCTGCTCGAGATCCGCTGCGGCTTCGCCGAGTTGGCCCGTCAGGAAGCGGATGCGGCAGAAGCCCGCGTCATCGAGACACGTCGTGCCTGCGACGCTCAGTTTGGCTCCCTCGTCGAATCCCAGGCGGTCCTCGACCTGGGCGGATCGCAGGCGGCGAAGGAGGAAGCCCATCGGGCTTTCCGAAAGGCCGTGGCCGCGGCCCGAGAACGATCTCATGTGGAGGCCGCCGCCACGGCGTGGCTCTCGGAGATCAATCGCGCCAATGGAATCATGCGAACGGCCCAGCAAGGGATCAGACATGAGCGAGACGCGGTCGAGTTGCTGCGCGACCAGCTTGAGCGGCTGACGGTCACGGCCGAAGCCAGCCGAACCATGGCAGGCTCCGCGGCGAAGGCCTGTCGGGAAGCGGAGGAGGCCTTGGCCGCTTCGGAAGCCGGTCCGACGCCCGAGATCGCAGCCACGCCAGAGGCCCCCGAGGCGGTGGCGGGATCGGTCGCATGGCCCAGTTTGGCCGCCGCCCTTGCAGTCGGCGCGTCGTCGCCCGATCTCGCGGAGGCCCCGCCCGATCTCGCGGAGGCTCCGCCCGATCTCGCGGAGGCCCCGCCCGATCTCGCGGAGGACCCGCCCGATCAACTCGTTGTCGACCCGGCGTCCGTCCACGCGCAAGCCATCGTCAGATTGCTGCGACGCGACAACGCCGCCCTGACCATGATCGTCGATCGACTTGCGTCGGACCCGGCAGCCCGCAGCCGCTGGCAGTTCTTGCTCTCCAACTTCGTGGATGCCGTGGCAGCCGCCGCTATCGACGATGGCTTCTTCGATTTCGCGGAGGGCAGCCTCTTCTGGGACCTCTTCGACAGCGAGCAGGCCAGGGAAGTGGCCCGCGGTTTGGCGGCGCTCGGCTTTCGCTACGACGGCATGGGTGGTTTCGCCGACGGGCGAGTTCCGGGCCAAAGGGACCTGGCGCTCGCGGTTGGGCAGGCCGGCATGAACCCCGGCCGCATCCGCTTCTGGCCGCATCCCGCGGAGGCCGCTGAACTGTTCCGCAACGTCCGCGTAGCGTCGGATTCCTACATCGCATATCGGGCGCCGGCGCTGACCCTCGGCCAGCTGGTGCAGATACTCGGCCGGCGCGCCGAGATGTTGACTGACCTATGGAACGACTGGCCCCGAGTTCGGCCGCTGCTCTTCACGACGAGCGGCGGATAGCCTCCCGGCCGGTCGGTCGCGGTCAGTGGCCCTGTGGTTGTTCCGCCGTGACGGCCGCGCCGACCTCTGCGCTCTCGTCCGCGTCCTCATCCAGGACGACCACCCGGTAGCCCTCGGCTGCGGCGACCCCGATTTGGGCGCCTTGCTCAGCGAGCCGTCCGCGGACTCGTTCGAAGACCTTCTCCGGCTCGTGGAGCTGGCTGGCGTGGCATCGCAATGCTTCGATCTTGCGGTCTACCGTGGCCGAGACGTCGATCCAAGAGTTGGGTTGGTTCGACCACATCAGATACAGCCGCCTGACCTTATGCGCGGCCAGCCCACCCTTGGCCAGCCATGGAAACGCCATCGGGTTTCGAGCAGCGGGGAAGACAGCATCGACCGCCGCGAGACCAGCCGCCCGATGGTCGGTGTGGTTGACCGAGCCGTTGCCGTTGATGATCACTTCGGGATCGCCGGTCACAACCGCGTCGGGGCGGAAGGTCCGAATCTCGCGCACCAGCATTTCGCGCAGCGGTAGGTCGTTGGCGAGAGCTCCGTCCGGCTGATGCAGGAACGTGACGCCGCTATATCCGACGATCCTCGCTGCCAGCCGCTGCTCCTCCTCGCGAGCTTGCGCAAGCTCGAGCGGATCCAGAGTCGGGTCCTCGCCGCCCGCATCACCCGACGTGCAGCAGACGAGCCAGCCCTCCGAGCCCGCGTCTATCCACGCGGCGGCAGCACCGGCCGGCCCGAAGTCGGCGTCGTCGGGGTGGGCGACGATGATCATGAATCGTCTGGGTCGCCAGGTATGGCGAGATGTAGGTGTGGCGTTCATGTGCAGGACCTTGAAGTGGGGCGATAGCGGCCTGGTGTCCGGCGCAACCGCGACGAAGGTAACCCTAGCGCACTACACGGAATCGGGGTTTCCGCATTTGCCGGCCCGGAGGTATTATCCCGCGGAGGCTTCGCTCGTCTCCCCCCACGGGCGAAGCCTCATTCTGTGCCCTGAACCGCCGCTCAGGCAACGGCGCGCGCCTGTCGGAGCGCCTCGAGAACCTCTTGGGCGTGGCCATCCGGCTTGACCGCAGGCCAGACCTTTGCCACGCGGCCGTCGGGGCCAACCAGGAAGCTGGCTCGCAGGATTCCCAAGTACGTCTTGCCGTAGTTGACCTTCTCGCCCCAGGCACCGTACGACTCGGCGACGGCATGGTCTCCATCGGCCAGGAGCGTGAACGGCAGCCCGTACTTGGCCCGGAACGCGGCCTTGCTGGCCGGCCCCTGCGGACTCAGGCCCCAAACCTCAGCATCGACCGCACCGAATTCGGCATGGTTGTCCCGGAACGAGCAGGCCTCCTTGGTGCAGCCGGGCGTGTCATCGGCCGGGTAGAAGTAGACGACGGTGAAGTGGCCTCGACGGTCGGACAGGTGATGAGCCTTGCCCGTGTCGTCGAGAAGCTCGAAATCGGGGGCGAGCTCGCCCACCTTTGGCATTTCGCTCATGGCGTCAGGCTAGCAGCGACCGGCTCGAACGGCCGATCTGGCATCGACTGTCTCGGCCTGCAGTCAGCCGTCGGCTCGGTGCTAACATGAGATCAACCGAATACGCCTCCGGGGAGCGCCACGGGCGCTGAGAGTGCGGCTCCTGCCGCAGACCCGCCGTACCTGATCTGGGCAATGCCAGCGAAGGAAGCAGGCTCGACTACTCCTCTCGCCGTGCTTCCCTAGGAGTTCGGCGAGGTTTGTTGGAGGTCGAAGATGTTCGGGACGGACGGAAGTTGATGCAGGACGGTATGCCGGGCGTCTCCGGAGTGCCAGTCGAGCGGACTCGTCGGCCGAGGGCGCTGACCATTGCCGGCTCCGACTCAGGTGGCGGCGCCGGCATCCAGGCCGACCTCAAGACGTTCGCCGCCTTCGGCGTCTACGGCGCCTCCGCGATTACCGCAATCACCGCCCAGAACACCCTCGGCGTGTTCGCCATCCATGACGTGCCCACCGCCGTGGTCGCCGCCCAGATCGACGCCGTGCTCGACGACATCGGCGCGGACGCGGCCAAGACGGGCATGCTGTCAAGCGCGGAGATCATCGAGGCCGTGGCCGATCGGCTGCGCGCCCACGGCCTGACCGAGCTCGTGGTCGATCCGGTCATGGTCGCCAAGAGCGGCGATCGCCTGCTACGCGAGGACGCGGTTGCGGCCCTGCGAGAACGGCTGCTGCCCCTCGCCGCGGTCGTCACGCCCAATGCGCCGGAGGCCTCCGTCCTGTCCGGCATCGAGGTTGTGGACGCGACAACCGCGCGCGAGGCAGCGCGTCGGATTTACGGCCTGGGTCCACGGCTGGTCGTCGTCAAGGGCGGCCATCTGGGGGGCGCCACGTCGGATGACCTTGTCTTTGACGGGCACACCTTCGAGGTCCTGTCCGGGCGCCGGATCGGAACTCGTCACACCCACGGCACTGGCTGCACCTTCTCGGCCGCCATCGCCGCCTGTCTGGCCAGGGGTTTAGCGCCGCTCGAAGCGGCCCGGGAGGCGCGGATCTATCTGCAAGGAGCCATCGAGCACGCCGAGCCACTTGGCGCCGGTCATGGCCCGGTCAACCATTTCTGGAGGTCTTCGAATGACTGAGCTGGATCTGGCGGAACTCACCGCGGCGTCACTCGAGCGCATCCGCAAGCAGACGCCGCTAATACACAACATCACCAACTTCGTGGTCATGAACGACACTGCCAACGTCCTGCTCGCCATCGGCGCATCGCCGGTGATGGCCCACGCTATCTCCGAAGTGCGCGAGATGGTTTCGTATGCCGGAGCGCTCGTCCTGAACATCGGCACCCTCGACGACGATTGGGTCGAGTCGATGCTGATTGCCGGCTTGGAGGCCAACGAACGCGGCGTGCCCGTGGTCCTCGATCCGGTGGGTGCCGGCGCCACTGCTTTCCGGACGGCCACGACCCAGCAGATCCTCGACACCCTGAAGTTGGCGGCGGTGCGCGGCAATGCTGGGGAGTTGGCGTCGATCGCCGGTATGGTCGCCAAGGTTCGGGGCGTCGACTCAGTTTCCGCCGACGCGCCCGACAGAGCCGCCATCGTCGTCGCCCGCCGGACAGGCGGGGCGGCCGTGGCGAGCGGCGCAATCGATCACGTGGCCGGCGCACCGAGTCCTGCTACGGGCCTGGCCGGAGTCCCGCGTCTGGCGGAGGTCCGCAACGGCGACCCGATGATGGGCCGCATCACCGGTTCGGGCTGCATGGCTACGGCCCTGGTCGGGGCGTTCCTGGCGGTGGAGCCGGACCCGTTCCTGGCCAGCGTCGAGGCCATGATCGCCTTCGGCCTGGCCGGCGAAGCAGCCGCCAGGATCAGCGCAGGGCCGGGAACGTTCCGAGCCAATCTCATCGACGCGGTCGCGAACCTGGACCGGACCGCCATCCTGGCCGGAGCGCGCGCCGCCATCATCAGGGAGTCGCAGCCCGCATGACGAAGCCAATTCCGGGGCCCAGCGCAGAGCGCCTACGGCAGCGCGAACTGCTACGCCAATCGCCCGTGTACCTCGTCACGGAGGAGTCGCTGAGTGCCGGCCGACGCTCCGAGGAAATAGCCCAGGCCGCCCTCGATGCCGGTGTGCGCGTCATCCAGGTCCGCGAGAAGGATGGCTCCGTCCATCGTGCCCTGGAGGTGGCGCTGAACTTGCGGGTGCTGACTCGCCGGTACGGCGCCCTGCTGATCGTCAACGACCGGATCGACATGGCCATCGCCTGCGATGCCGACGGCGTCCACCTCGGCCAGGACGACCTGCCGATCTCGCTGGCGCGGCGGTTGCTGGGCGAAGATGCGCTCATCGGCCTGTCGATAACGAGCGAGGCCCAATTGGCTCAGGACGACGCGGCGGAGGCCGATTACCTGGGCGTCGGCGCGGTGTTCCCGACGGGCTCGAAGGGCGACGCGGCACTAACCGGCCCCGCTCTGCTTACCGCGGCCCGAACGGCAACCGATACTCCGATCGTGGCCATCGGTGGCATCGACGTCGCGAACGCCGGCCTGGCGATCGGCGCCGGCGCAGATAGCGTGGCCGTGATCAGCGCCATCACCCAAGCCGAGGACCCGGGCCGCGCCGCCCAAGAACTCTCGGCTGCCGTTCGCGCCGCTACCGTCGGCGCCGCCGCGGCCAAGGATTCACGCCGGTGAGCGGCCTCGGGGAGTTCGAGTTGATCGACGCTCTGGTGGCGCGCTTGGAGTCGCCGCCGGACGGCCTGGGCATCGGCGATGACGCCGCGGCCTGGCGGCCCACTCCCGGTGCGATGGTCGTAGCTACCACGGACATGCTGGTCGAGGGGATCCACTTCCGCCTAGACTGGACATCGCCGCGCGACCTCGGCTGGAAGGCGCTGGCGGTGAGCTTATCCGACCTTGCCGCGATGGGCGCGCGCCCCGGCCGCGGGCTAGTCTCGGTGGCCCTGCTGCCGGACCAGTCGGAGTTGGTCGCCGAGCTATACGAGGGGATCGGCGAGCTGGCCCGCCAGACCGGCACCAGCATCGTGGGCGGTGACACGGTCCGGAGTCCCGGCCCGTTGATCGTCAACGTGGCGCTCCTGGGGGAGGCCGATCCGAACCGGCTGCTGCGCCGCGACGGAGCCTGCCCGGGCGACGTCCTCGTTCTGACGGGCCCGGTCGGTGCCTCGGCCGCGGGTCTGGATCTGCTGATGCGCGACGATCGCGAGGCCCTGGCCAGGCCGGAGGCCGCGGCTCTTCTGGGCGCCCATCATCGGCCGGTCCCACAGCTTGCGGCCGGCGCCGCTCTCGCCGCCATGGGTCTGCGTTGCGCCATCGACGTCAGTGACGGAGTTGTCAGCGAGGCCTGGCACCTGGCCCGGGCCAGCGGCGTGGCCATCGAGATCGACGCGGACCGACTGCCGCTCGCCCCAGAAGCGGTCGCGTTGCTGGGAGAGGAACGCGTCCAAGACCTCGCCCTGTCCGGCGGCGAGGACTACCAACTCCTCTTCGCCGTGCCGGCGGCGCGGCTGTCGGAAGTGGCCGCTGCCCTGCGGTCCATGGGCGCCCCGGCCCGGGACCCAGCCGGGGTCGGCCGCGTGATTGGCCGCGTGACCGGGGCTCGCGCGGGTGGCGACGTGACGCTGCTGCGTTCCGGTCGGCGGATCGATCTCGTGGCCGGCGGCTACACCGCCTTCTAGCGGTCGAGGAGTAACGGATGACCCAGGTATCTCAGCCACTAGCCGCTCCGCGGGGCGATCTCGGCGCGGCCACCGTTGGAGTAGAGCGGGTGCCGCCGGGCTTTCGGGTGCTGGGCTTCTTCGATCATTTCGTGCTCTGGGCGGATCTCGGCGTGGGCCTGCTGGTGCTCCTGGCCGGAACTGCGTTGGTACCGGGCCTGGGCTTGTGGCAGGCATTCGCGGCGATCCTGATCGGCACGCTGATCGGCAGCATCATGCTGGGGCTGGCCGGCGTCGTTGGCAGCGACCACGGCATCCCCTCGATGGTGAGTCTGAGGCCGAGTTTCGGCCAGCGTGGCAGCTACCTGCCGAGCCTGATGAACGTCGTCCAGCTGGTTGGCTGGGGCGCCTTCGAGATCGTCGTCATGGCCCAAGCGACGTTCCGGCTCACCGGCCCAATTCTCGGCCCGGCGACTAATTCGGTCTGGTCGATCGCCTGGGGGATCGTGGTCGTCCTGTTTGCGCTGGGTGGTCCGCTGGTGGTCGTTCGCCAGTGGCTTGAGAAGGCCGGCATCTGGTTGGTGCTGCTGACCGTTTCGTGGATGGCCGTCTACGCCCTGAGCCACGCCGACTTTGGGGCGCTGGCCGCCAGGCCGGGGACAGGCAGCCTGGGCTTCGCGCAGGCGATCGATCTGGTCGTAGCGATGCCCATTAGCTGGCTGCCGCTGGTGGCCGACTTCAACCGGTTTGCCAAGAATTCACGCTCGTCGTTCGCCGGGACCGTGGCCGGCTTCGCCGTCTCCAATGTCCTGTGCTACTCCCTGGGTATCCTGCTGATTCTCGTCCTGCCAGCGGGCGATCTAGTCGGCTCGATAGTGGCCGTCGCCTTCGGTGGAGCCGGCCTGGCGCTGCTGCTCGGCGACGAGACGGATAACGCCTTCGCCGACGTCTACTCCAGCGCCATCTCCATCAAGAATGTCATTCCCGGGCTGCCGACACGGGCTCTGGTGGCGACGGTGGGCGGGACCTGCCTGGCGATAGCGCTGACCGTCGATCTGGCCAGCTTCCAAGGATTCCTCTACCTGGTGGGGTCGCTCTTCACGCCGCTGTTCGGCGTGCTCTTCGCCGACTACTTCCTGCTGCGTCGGCGGCGCTACACAGAGGAGGAGTTGTACCCGACCGGGCCGCGCGCGGGCCTGCCGTGGGGCGTGAACCCCGTCGCTCTGGTCGCTTGGGCCGTCGGCGTGGCCGCGTATCTGGGCGAGACTACTTACGTCGGCTGGCTGGGCGCGACGCTGCCGTCCCTGGTCGCGTCCCTGGCCGTCTATCTCATCCTGAGCGTGGCTCTGGGAGCTCTTCATCGCCCTTGGGTCGGTGGCGCCGGCTGAGGGGCCAGCGTGGACAGACGGTGGACAACTCGGTCCGACGAAGTGATCGCGGTGGACAAACCGATTGATCGGACGGCACTGCCCCGTTAGCGTGTCTATTGCATCCGAAGGGGTCGAGCGTCTGCTAGCGGCTGAGATGACCTCGAGGCTCACGCAGCGAGTAGGTTCCTTCGGGTGTTTCTATTTGTCCGCCGCTCGCCGCTCGCCGCTCGCCGCCCGCCGCTCGCCGCCCGCCGCTCGCCGCTCAGGCGTCGCGCCTGATCCGAATCGGCCGACCCGGCCGAAGTCCGTATCGATCGGCGGCGCTGCCCCGGTTGATCGCGACCGCGATTCGCTCGTACGAATCCAGGCAGGCCAGTGGCTCGTCCGCGCCCGCCTCGCCGTAGGTCAAGCGCCAGCGCAGCCCGATCGCGCCGTCTCGTTCCGTTCCTCCAGCCCCGACCGGCTCCAGGACGAGGGCGTCGCCGCCGGCGATCGGCCCCAGTGCCGCCTCCAATTCCGCAATCCCGGCCAGCAGTTGGACGTTGCCGAAGGAATCGATTGCGCCAACGGTGGCCTCCAGGACACCGGCCGAGGTCCTCGCGGCAGGAGTGTCGAGTCGCACCAGCGTGGAAAGATCGATTTCCGGCCCAAAAGCCTCATCCGGGATGCCGTTGGCGATGTGGGCGGCGGCCGGAGCGAAGATGTCGCGGCCGTGGAACGTTCTGCTCACCGTCGCCAGGCGATACGCCTGAGCCTCGAGCGCGTGCGCGGCGACGACGCCGCCAAGCCGTTCCGCGCCGGGTAGCAGCAGCCCGTTGTCCGGACCGACGAGGCGATCGCCGCGGACCGTTCGCAGCACGATCGGTCGTCGCGCGGTTCCTACGCCCGGGTCGACAACCGCCATGTGGACTCCAACCGGAAGGCTAGGGAGGACCGCCCACAGCACCGCCGCACCAGCCGCTATCTCGTGGCGCGGGACGCCGTGACTGACGTCCAGCAGGCGGGCGTCGGGGGCGATCCGCCAGATCACGCCCTTGCAGGCGGCGACCGAGGGGTCGTTGAGTCCGAAGTCGGTGGTTAGCGAGATCAGTGGGCCGGCCATCGATGCCGATGGTAGCGGCTGCGCGGCCCGACCTCCGAACGCGGCGGTTGCGGCGGTGCTACGGCCGGTGGCCGGTCCCGGGGTCGGGCTGTGCAGGACGGCGCTCGTCGTCGCCCCAGGGCGTGCCGGTGTATCGAGCGACCATCGTCCGCTGCCCGTGGGCAGACCGACTAGGTAGCCGATGAGCCCGGCGCCTCCGGCCCGGTCAGCCCACTCGACACCAGAAAGCGATACGAAGCCTGGGTTCCGATGGAGCGGGGCAGAACGTCGAGCGGCAGATGTCCGGCGACGGAGACCGCCGGCTGCTCGGATCCACGATGGTTCGCCTCCGCCGCCGGTCTTCCGGACGGCTTCTGTTTGGTGGTCGGCCGGCGGTTCGACCTGGACGCACAACTCACTGCCCGGCGCACTCGCCAGCGGTGAGGACCAGGACACCTGGGTATCCAGCCTCAGCGACGCGAGCCTTATTGTCGTAAATGACATCCAGCGTTCGTCCGGGCCACCCCAGCGACACGCCTGGGGCTCGAAGGATGGTCGGACCTGGACGGTGGTCAAAGTGCCGCAGGACATAAGCCAGCCGGACATCATCTCGGGCGGACAGCACAATCTCGTTATCAATCCGGCTCCGGGGCACCAACGACATAGGCGACCCTATGGTCGTGTCGGGCAAACTCGGGCTGCGCACTATCAACGACGGCTTCGCCACCGTCTCCGTGGACCAGAGCGGTGACGTGCCGGAGCTCCTGTACTCGCGCGGGGACTCGGTCCCAGGCCCATACGGAATGGTCGCTCTCGGCCCCACGGGCGTCGTCGTGACAAATGGCGACGGCAGCCAGCTTTGGTTCGGGACGCCCTCCGCCCAATAGCCTCGGTCGCCTGGGAAAACCGCCCGTGGGATGGTCACCGATCGTTCTCTAGCCGCGCCGGGTCCGCCCCGCACCCGGCCGAGGGCTAGACTGCCAACGTGCGTGTCCGCCAGTTCGAGTTGAGGCTCCTAGCCGTCGCCCTCACCGTCCTCTGGGCTGCGGGCGGCGGAATCGTGCTGATCGGTTACCGCCCGGGCGGGCCGATCGACCTCTTGGTGGGTATCGCCGCCTCCACGCCGCTCCTGTTGAGCGTGGCCGCGATCGTGTGGCCGCCTCTGGTGACGAGCAACCGAGCATCGGCCGGGGTCTTCTGGATCGGGATTCTGGCTGGTCT
>JANYJG010000071.1 GCA_025358515.1 Chloroflexota bacterium | reverse complement strand
GCACAACGGGTCAGTTCGACCGATACGGCCCCGAAGCGCAGATCGAACTGCAGGACGGAGCGATCCGCCGACTCGACTTGGTCGATACCGGCCTCGTCTGGACAGCGGCCCATTCAGGTCGCACGGTATACCGCAGCTCCGAGATGGCGGCCATGCTCGATGCCGCGCGCAATGGCGCCTTCGACGTTCTCATCGTCGGCTACGTCAGCCGCTGGCAGCGCAACCTGCGGCGTACGCTCGAACTTCTCGAAGACGTCCTCCATCCGGCAGGAGTGGCCGTCTGGTTCGCCGACGAAGAGATCCTGAGCTCCTGTGACCGCCATTGGGACCAGCTCGTCGACGAAGCCAAAGACGCCGAGAGATACAGCCGGAGGCTCGCTCGGCGTATCCACGAGGGCTATGCCTCCAAGCTCGCCAAACAGCGCGATCCCGGCGGGCATCCACCCTTCGGCTTCCGGCGCAACGAGGGCAAGCTGATCGAACCGGACCCGGACAAGGTTCCAACGGTTCGCCGGCTGTTCGAACTATCGGCCGCAGGATACCCCGACCGTGAAGCAGCGTACCAAGTTGGCTTGCCCCTCTTCACCGCCCGCGGGCTCCTGACCTCGCCCTTGGTCGTGGGCCGACTGCGAGACGGGTCGGCGGCTCACTGGCCGGCCCTGGTATCGGAAGACATCTGGAACAAGGCCCAGGCAGTCCGTCTCTCGCGGGCGACGAACCTTGGCCGCAAGGCCGATCCTCGCCGACCGTATGCCCTCCCGATGCTCCATTGCGCGGCCTGCGGAACCCGCCTGACCGGCGATACCGGCTACTACCGCCATCGCGAGCCGTGCGAAGCGTTCATCGCCGCGGCCCCAGCCCACAGGGGCCGTGGCCGCTCCTGGGGCCACGCCTACCGTCAGGAGAGATACGAAGGCGTGGTCGAAGAGCTGCTCAGTCGCGTCAGCGCCAATGCGGGCACGCTCACCGCAGTTGTGCGAAAGGTGGGTGTGCAGCCGGTCCGCGTCAACGGCGCCGATGCCGAGCGGATAGCCGTCGAACGCCAAAGGGCGATGGCCCGCTACCTCAAAGATCGGGATAGCGGCGCGCTCGATGCCACGATGCACCGGCTCGATGCCCAAGAGAAGGCCATGCGCGAACGAGCAGTACCAGATGAGGTACCGGCCGAGGTTGCGTCGGGCTACCTGCGCGAACTACGCAAGACCTGGCAAGAAGCGCAAGGCGGGCAGGGCCGCGCCCTTCTGGCGCAGGCGCTGTTCGAGCGGATCGATGTCCTCGGGATGACGGAGGCGACCGTCACGCTGACGGAGCACGCCTCACGTCACGGCTTTGGGGCGGTGCTGCCAGAGGAGATCGGAATATCCGTAAGTGGTCGGGGCGAGAGGGTTAGGGCCGACACACCGTCGCCATCGTTAATGATCCCGGTCGCGAACATACCGAGCTACGTTGGTCGGGTCTGGAAGACGGCTTGAGGGCGTTCTTTCCACGGCCCGGCGCGGAAGACGGGATGCCGGCGCCGCGGCCGTCAGGAACGCCCGAGTACCACATCGATCCCGGTCAACACGAGCTCCAGGCTCGACGCCGACAGCACGCCGACGCGCTCGGTGAGGGCGTCCCGGTCGAGCGTCACGATCTGCGACACGTTGGCCACCGAGTCACTCGGCAGTCGCGTTGCGCGGGCGGGCAAGAGCACGTTGCCGGGAGCATCCGCCCAGTGGATGTTGCTTGTAAGGCTAACGCACACAACCGTTCGGAGAGAGCTGCGATTGAAGGCGTCAGACTGGACGACGACTACCGGCCGGCGAAACCCGGGCTCCGACCCGACTGGTTCTCCGAGGTCGGCCCACCAGACCTCGCCCTGGGCAATCACCACTCGGTCGAGCCGAGAGTGCCGCGGGCGGCCGCCGCAGCGAACCGCTCACCGTCTGGCTGACCGACCTCCGCTATGACGCGCTCGAGTCCCGTCGTTACCTCGTCGGGTGCGTGCCGAGCGACGTATTCCCTCAGCGCGGCACTGTAGAGCTCGCTTCGCGATCTGTGCGATCGCCGGGCGAGGCGGTCAACCTGGGCGAACAAGTCGTCGGGCACGGAGACTGCGGTCTTCATACCGCGAGTATAACCCGTGAGACAACGCCCGTGAACGGGGCCGTGGTGGCTGCGAGCCCACAAGAAGTTCGCCGTCGGGACATCCTTGGTTGCCTGCTCCACGAGCACTGCGGACTCGCCGCA
>JANYJG010000008.1 GCA_025358515.1 Chloroflexota bacterium | reverse complement strand
CGATTGCTCATGAGGTGAGCGTGAGGCAAAGGTCTCGGCACAAGCGGACGAGATTCGGGCGATCGGGCATAATAATCGAGCCTGGCAATGCCCGGGTCGGAGCCAAACTGGTCGATTTGGGCTCGATTGGGGCCTGATGGGCCTGTCTAGCGCCCATGAGAGCCGCCGCGACGATGGTCGGCCCCGTAAAGGCCCGGCCGGTTTGCCTCGCGCTCACCTGGCGCGCATTAAGCAAGAAAACGGCTCGCGCGGACGCGCGGACGGGACGCGCGGAACCCGGACGCGCCGCCGCCAGAGCCGGAGCGCGGGACCCGGACGTGGCGCCGACCGGCGGTGGTGGTTGCATCGCCATGGCCCAGACCACAGGCTTGCCGCTCGGATCCCAGGCGACCGGTTCCGCCGGCGCCAATCCGGCACCGCCGGACGCTTTCGTCACCGCCGCCTTGCTCAGGCCCACGAGGTAGGTGAAGGCGCGCGGATTGGCGATCGACTCGCCTGGGTTCAAAATCGTCGGCTGGTCGTAGTAGTGCTCCATTCGAACGTCCATGGCTGAAAAGCCGTCGAGTATGAGGGCCGAGCCCGGGTGTGCGGCCGCGAAGTCGCCGGCTGCTGCAATCGGATAGCTGAAGGGGCCGTACCGATCGGCCACGGAGCGCGACAGGTACGCGACGCCGCTCCAAGCGGCCACGGCGATAAGCGCGATGGCCACGACGGCAACCGCGATCCGGCCGGCCCAGGCTCCCCAGCGCGCCCGAGCGTACTCGAACAATTGCACCGTCCCGAGTCCCACCGCGATGGCGAGCGGAGCCGCCAGGCCCAGCGAACGGAGGAAATGGGGCGACCAGCCCTCCGTGGCGATGAGAGGCGGGAGCATGAATAGGGGCAGGCTCAACAGAATCAGGGAATGGGCTGGGTCCCGGCGGTATCGCCACAACCGCCATGCGCCCAAGGCGGCGAGTGCCGCTA
The DNA here is from genome assembly GCA_025358515.1 of Chloroflexota bacterium. GTDB lineage: Bacteria > Chloroflexota > Limnocylindria > Limnocylindrales > CSP1-4 > Fen-1039. The sequence goes on along the minus strand of JANYJG010000008.1, from coordinate 6,151 downwards.
GAGGCAGCGGCAACAGCGGCAGGCCGGCCACATCGTGGCGCACGTTGCCGTCCCCCGTGAAACCGAACATGGCGATGGTGCGCAAGGCATGGACTAGGACGGTGCTGTCGCCCTGGACCCCCGGGGCGATCGCGGACACGCTCGCCGCTCGCCCAAAGAAGCTGCCGGGTTCCGTGATGGCGACCGCGATCATCGGCCCGCCGACGACAAGCAGCGCGACAACGAAAGCAGGCAGGCCGACCCGCATTCGGTCGTAGCTGGGGCGGTCGGCGTGGCGCAGCCACAGCAGCCACATTGGCACCAGTACGATCAACAGCTTGAGCGGCTGATAGGTGTACAGCGCCGAAACGGCGATCGCGGCGCCGGCCAGAGCCGCGGTCCGGCGTGACGGCCAATCCGACCACAGCACCAGCGCGCCCAGGGCCAGGGCTCCGAAGACCGGCACGATCGTGTTGCGCATGCCGTCCCGGCTCACGCAAATCAGCCACAACGATCCGGCCGCCCACGCCGCCGCTGTCAGCCCCGTCAGTGTTCCGAAGCGCCGTCCCAGCATGCCGATGCCGAGAACGCCCGCGATGCCGAAAGCGGCAGCGGTGGCGCGCAACGCCAGCACAGACACACCGACGAAATGGAAGACCAGGGCCACGACATAGGCGAAGAGGGCTTCGCGCCCACCGTCGCCCCGGAACCACACGAACCAGTCGGGATGGAAGCCGGGCTGATTCAGGATCTTAGCCGCGTCGAGTCCCTCGGCGGCTTCATCGCCGTACAGGCCGCCGGGGTTGGTGCTCAGGTCCCAGTAGCGCAGGATGGCGGCTCCAACAACGATTACCGCGAGCGTCCCCAGGACGAGCCAGGTGCGCCGCGAGCCGGCGTGCCGTGCGACTGAAGCGCCGGCCCGCGCAAGGACCGAAGCCGTCCTGCCGATCTCGCTTGCGCCGCCGATCTCGCTTGCGCCGCCGACACCGGCCGGACCGCTCAAGAGGCCGCTTGCGCGAATGGGTCCAGGTTCATCTCACAGGCCACCGGGGCTACACCGAACAGCATGGCCGCCTCCTCCGCGATGTTCTCGATTGCTACCGCACCACCATAACCGGCTAGCGCAGCGGGAATGGCGTGGGCGTGCCCACCCGGCTCAGCGGCCCGCCCCCGCCCGAGCCGCATCGACGAATGCCTGCCACAGACCTTCGAGCCGGGCCGGTGTCGATTCGGTCCGCTCCGGGTGGCATTGAATGCCGACAATCCAGCGGTCGCCGGTGGCCTCGAAACCCTCCACGAGACGCCCGGCCTCGCTGTCCGACCACGCATTCGGGCGCAGCCCGGCCGCGAGTCCGTCGGGCGCGATCCCCTGATGATGGTATGTATTCACGGTCAGGGTTATGGCGATGCCGCCTGTGGTGCGGTCGGTTCGGTCTGCCCCGACGCCGCCCACGCCGCCAACATCGGCGCCGCCGCCGAGGCTTGTGCCGATGAGCCCTGCCGGGTCTACCTCGAGAACGTGAGTGTGAGCCGGACCGCTGCCGTACGGCGTCCCGGCGTGACTGGGCACGTCCTGGATCAGGCTCCCGCCGGCAAAGACGTTGATAGCCTGAAGGCCCCGGCAGATGCCGAAGACGGGCAGCGACCGCCGCACCGATTCCCGCCAGGCCGCCAGCTCGAGCTCGTCGCGGGCTCGGTCCACATCCGTTGCGCCGTTGAGCGGCTCGCCGTACAGGGCCGGATCGATATCGGCGCCTCCGGTGAGGAGCAGCGCGTCCATTGCCGCGAACAGCCGATCGCGCTCGACGGTGGGAGCAGCCTTGCTGACCAGGGCGGGCTCGCCCCCGTGGCGCCTGACACCGTCTGCGTACAGCTCGTTCTTGTATGCGGCCAAGGTTGGGTCGGCGGCCAGGGCGGGGTCATTAACGGTAACAACGATGAGCGGCGACGAGATGAGCGGCGGAGAGGTGTCTCCGGGCGGAGTTACGCTGCCGGGCGGAGTTGCGGGCGCGTTCGGGTCGGACATGCCGCGGAGCATAGCGCGACCTGGTCCCTGGGTCCGGCGAGGCCTCAGAGCTTTCGATTTCGGGGAGGTTCGACAACCCGATGTAGCCGACGCCGGGACTCGCCTGGCGGGCGAACGCCGGCCGGCCCGCCTGGTACTGAGATCTCCGGATCAGCGTACGGCGGTGCCGAGAAACGACCCGATGGCGAAGGTTACGGCCGCCGCGAGACCCCCCAGGGTCACCTGCCGCAGGCCGGTCATGATCGCATGACGATGCGTCAGCCGGCTGACGGCGAGACCGATGGCGAAGAGGGCCAGCCCGGAGGCGCCGATACTGAAGGCGAATGCTGCTCCGCCCTTGAGCACCAGGAACGGAACGAGCGGCACCAGCGCGCCCACGGAAAAGGCGGCAAGAGAGCCCAAGGCGGCAGCGACCGGCGATCCCATGGTCGCGGCAGAGAGGCCGATCTCCTCGCGCACGAAGGTGTCGATCGCCCGTTCCGGATCCTTCATGATCCGCTTGACGATCATCCTCGCCTCTGGGCGGGACAGACCCTTTCCCTCGTAAATCTGCATCAGGATGGCGCCCTCCTCTTCCGGAGTGTGATGGAGCTGGTGGCGCTGCAGGTCGATCTGGTAGTCGAGCAGTTCGCGTTGCGACCGGACCGAGATGTACTCGCCCACGGCCATCGAGAAGCCACCGGCAAGCAGGCCCGCAATGCCGGCGATGACGATTCCGTGGGGATCTTCGCCGGCCGCACCGGCCACGCCCATGATCAGCGAGAGGTTGCACACCAGGCCGTCCGTGGCGCCGAAGACGACCGGTCGCACGACGCTCGATCCGCGGGTCTCATGCGGACTGGCCGGCCGTTCGACGATGGTCCGGAGGCGGGCCTTGAGCGCGGCCGTGGTGCCGCCAATTCTGGTGGCGATCGACGTCATTGGTTCCTTCCGGTGCCCGGGGGTGTCGGCCGTTGGTGTTCGGCATCGCGGCCCCGAGGAGGCTCGCGGCCCGACGATGCTCGCGGCCCGAGGAGGCTCGCGCCGTGGGCGTCATTCTGCGCGATGCACGGTTGGCCCGTCTGAAGGGTCGCTCGTCCTGAGCGGTCGTTCGCCTTTAGGGCGAGCGTCCTACCATCTGCACATGCGCAAGTTATCCGACATCTCGCTCCCAAGGCCGGCCCGGCCAACTCTGGCGATGCCGCCTCCGGTCGGGTTGCTCGTTGCGGGACTCGGGCTATTCCTGGCCACGCTACTGGCGGCTCTTCTGGAACGCGAGTTCGGGGTTCGGAGCGCTGCGATCGTCTACTTGCTGCCCGTCGTGGCCGTCGGCACGGTCTACGGCAGCCGCCTGGCGATCGCCACCGCTATCGCTTCTTTCCTGTTGTATGACTTCCTTTTCGTCCAGCCGCTCTACACCTTTGCCATCGCGAGGCCGGAGGAATGGCTGGACCTGCTGCTCTTCCTCGTCGTGGCCATCGCCATCGGGCGGCTCAGTGCGCTGCAGCTTCAACGCCGTCGCGAGGCCGACCTGCGAACCGCGGAGGCTCGGGCTATGTTTTCCATGAGTCGGGATATCGCCACTGCCGCCACCGGCCTCGAAGCCGCGCCACTGCTCGCCGCCAGACTGGTCCGGGAAGCGGCGATGGCTCGGGTGTGGATCGGGTTGGGCTATTCGATCAGCGACGAGCGCATCGTCGCCGACAGCGTCTCGGGCATTCCGCGGCCGCTGGTCACGTCCCGATGGCTCCTCCACAGCGGGTCCGCCGACTCGCAGCCGAAATGGACTAAGGTCCGCGACACCGTGGTCGGGCGACCGCGTGCCCGTTCTCCCGGAGATGCCCTTCTGACGGCCGCGCGACTCAGCGACCCGCGGGAGGCGGACGGTCCGCTGATCGTCTTCCGCGTCCCGATTCAGGCCGGCGGGGAGGCGATCGGTTCGTTGTGGTCGACACGCAAGAGCGGCGAGCCGTTCCCTGGGCGCTCGCACTCGCGCTTGCTGGCCGCGGCGGCCGACCAGCTCGGCCAGGCTGTGGTGCGGGATCGACTTGCGGCCGAGGCGACTTCCGCGGAGGTCGCGCGCCAGAGTGACGCCCTCAAGTCCGCTCTCATCGACTCCGTGTCGCACGATCTCCGGACGCCGCTGGCCGCGATTCGTGCTGCGGCCGGTCATCTCATGGATCCCGACGTCGCCTGGTCCCGGGAGGAGGGGCGGACCGCGGCCCACTCGATCGATCTCGAAGCGCAGCGTCTCAGCCGGCTCGTCCGCAACATCCTCGACCTGGGCCGGATCGAAGGCGGGGCGCTGCGACCGTTGCTGGAGCTATACGACCTGGCCGATCTGGTCGATCCGATTGTCGAACGCCTGAGGTTGCAGCTGGCGCCGTCGACCGTTGAAGTGGAAATTCCCCAGGACCTGTCGCCGGTTCGAATCGACGCCAGCCTGGCCGACCACATCCTCACGAATCTGCTGGAGAATGCGGCGCGCTACGCACCGGGGCGGCCGATCCGGATTTCGGCGGCGCCGGCTGGCTCGCACGTGGAGCTGGTCGTCGAGGATGGCGGGACCGGCGTTCCGGGGGCATCTCTGCCGCGCCTTTTCGAGCGTTTCTACCGCGTGCCCAGGCGCACCGGATCGCGTGACGATGGCGGATCCGGCATCGGGTTGGCCGTGGTGCGGGGGCTGGCGATGGCGATGGGCGGCTCCGTGCTGGCGCGTTCGAGCGAACTCGGCGGTCTGGCGGTGGTGGTTAGCCTGCATTCGGAGACGGTTGGGTCGATTGAAGATTCGATAGGCGAGACGGTCGAGCCGGTGGTTGAGCCGGTGGCCGCGCCGGGCGAGCCGGTGGCCGCGCCGGTCGCCGCGCCGGTGGTCGAGCCGACGCCGGGCGAGCCGGTGGCCGCGCCGGTGGTCGAGCCGACGCCGGGCGAGCCGGTGGCCGCGCCGGTGGCCGAGCCGACGCCGGCCGAGTCGGCGCCGGTCGAGCCGGTGGTCGAGCCGGAGGGTGGTGCCGAATGAGCGAGAATGCGACAGTCGTCCTGATCGTCGAGGACGACGCAGCGGCTCGGGTCGCGATAGCGGCCAACTTGCGGGCTCGCGGCCATGAGGTGGACGAGGCGGGCGACGTCCGCGAGGCACTGCGGGCATGGGACGCGCGTCGCCCCGACCTGATCCTGCTGGACCTGGGATTGCCCGATCTGGACGGCCAGGCCGTCATCTTGCGGGTTCGGCGCGAGGCGACAACGCCGATCATCGTGGTCTCGGCGCGCGGCCGCGAGGAGGATCGCGTGGCGGCTCTGGACGCGGGCGCCGACGACTACCTGACCAAGCCCTTCGGGCTTTCGGAGTTGCATGCCCGCATGCGAGCCGTGCTTCGGCGAGCGGCCGGACCGGCCGCGGACACCGATGGATGCCTGCGCTTGGGTCCGGTGACGATGGATATTCCTCGCCACGAGACCTGGGTTGGCGAGACAAAAGTGGAGCTGACGCCGCGGGAGTGGGAACTACTCAAGGTGCTGCTGTCCCAATCAGGTCGGGTCGTCACCGCGGGTCGGTTGCTACGCGCGGTCTGGGGCACTGCCTATTCCGAGGAGGGTCATTACCTGCACGTCTACGTCTCGCGTCTGCGACGGAAGCTCGCCGCCGCCGACCCGACGGGCGTCGCGGCCAAACTCATCGTCGCCGAGCCCGGCGTGGGATACCGAATCGTCGCGGAATAGGCGCCGGTAGGCGCCGGGGCGCGCCTGAGGTCGGCAGCGGCGCGCGCCCGAGATTGGCCCCGGTGATAGGCGCCGACGGCCGGCGCGCGGCCCCGGTGATACGCGCCGACGGCCGGCGCGCGCCCCGGTGATAGGCGCCGACGGCCGGCGCGCGCCCGAGGTCGGCCGTCGCTCCCGCTGCTAGGCCTAGGATGCCCCGCCGTCGACCTTTCCTGCTCAACGCGCGCCAGCTGAGCGTAAAGCGAGTTGAGGCGGCCGAATCGCCCTGACCGGGCGTCGATCCGTCGACCCCGCTGGTCCGAACTTCGGGCTCACGAGGGGCCAGCGAGCGTTCGGCGTCTCTACCCTGAGCAAGGATCTCCGTGGCGCGTCCGCACGTCTCGTCAGCTTGCTTTGCGCTCACCCCATGAGCATTGAACAAGATCCTTCGGGTCGGAGCCCCGTCGC
>JANYJG010000067.1 GCA_025358515.1 Chloroflexota bacterium | reverse complement strand
CGATTGCTCATGAGGTGAGCGTGAGGCAAAGGTCTCGGCACAAGCGGACGAGATTCGGGCGATCGGGCATAATAATCGAGCCTGGCAATGCCCGGGTCGGAGCCAAACTGGTCGATTTGGGCTCGATTGGGGCCTGATGGGGCCTGTCTAGCGCCCATGAGAGCCGCCGCGACGATGGTCGGCCCCGTAAAGGCCCGGCCGGTTTGCCTCGCGCTCACCTGGCGCGCATTAGGCAAGAAGACGGCTCGCGCGGACGCGCGGCAGCGCCCCGGGTCTCATGGGCGGCGGCCATCGGGTGCGACACGGGGCGTCTCGGACCCGGGTCTCATGGGCGGCGGCTATCGTGTGCGACAGGGTGCACCAGCGCCTCGTGTCAGGGGAAGCAAGTGGGAAATCGGCTGACGTTTCTCGGCCATTCAACCGTGCTCATCGATCTCGATGGCGTGCGCCTCCTCACGGATCCGTTGTTCGGCCACATGGCGGCTGGGGTCATCTGGCGGCAGGTCCCCGCCGTGCTGCCCGAGACTGTCACGGGCCTCGCAGCCGTGTTCATCAGCCACGGTCACTGGGACCACCTCGATCTCACGTCCTTACGGACTCTTCCGGGCCGCCCAACGTTCATCGTCCCGGCCGGCCTCGAGCGCGTCGCCGCCAAGGCTGCACGCGGCGTTGTCCACGAGCTTCGGGCCGGCGATCGACTTCAGGTTGGCGGTCTGACTCTCGAGGCCATCCATGCCGAACACCGCAGCCGGCGCGTGCCATTCGCGACCGATGAAGAGCCCTTGGGCATCCTTATCTCCGGCTCGACAAGGATCTACTTCGCCGGCGACACAGACCTGTTTCCGGAAATGAGGCAGCTGGCCGGGCGCGTCGATGTTGCGCTGCTGCCGGTCGGCGGTTGGGGTCCCAGGCTGGGACGCGGCCACATGAACCCGTCGCGCGCAGCCGAGGCGGCAGTGCGAATCAGCCCTACCCTCGCCACGCCGATCCATTGGGGCACGCTGTATCCGTTCGGGCTGCGGCGCGTGGCTAGGGGCCGGTTCGAAGGACCAGGCGAAGCCTTTCGGGAGGCCGTCGCGGCACGCTCCGCCGGAGTCGAGGTGCGCGTCCTGCGACCCGGCGAATCGATGCCTCTAATGGCGAGTGGCCGACCATGACAGTTACACGCTGGATCGCTTTGTACCGGCTGCAGGCTCGCCTGATGTGGAAGTGGCGACCGACCCGCTTGGCGATGCTTCGCCGCACAGTCCTCTCCTACATCGGGGCCTGTGCGGCCCTCGCCATCACCGCCGCCTTTCTCCCAGGACTGCGCATCAGCGGCCCCGGCGCATTGTTGCTGGCTGGACTCTTGCTGCTGGCCCTCGATAGCTCCGCCGCCATAGTCCTGCAGTGGTTGCTCGTGGCGATGCCGATCTTCGTAGCCCAGACCCTGGGCCTGGCAGTCCAGGTCGCGGCCATCATCGCCCTCGGACGAGTGGTCCCGGGCGTTTCGGTGGACGGCGGCGCCACTGCCCTCTGGGGAGCCCTGCTGCTAACCGTGCTCAGCAACCTATTCGCAGAGCTCGTGGCCGTGAGCGACGACGATTCCTACTACGGCGTGCTCGTTCGGCGATTGGTCGCGCGCCACTTCACACGCGCCCCGGAGGCCCAGCCGGGCCTGCTGGTGGTCCAGATAGACGGACTGGGCCTTACCGTCCTGCGGCATGCGATATGGGGTGGGCGCGTGCCCGTGCTCGGTCGGCTGGTCCGGGACGAAGGGGCGACTCTGCACCCCTGGACCGCCTCGCTGCCACCCACAACGCCGGCCAGTCAGGCGGGGATACTCCACGGTCGCAACGATGGCATCGCCGGCTTTCGCTGGTACGAGAAGGCGACTGCCAGGCTGCTGGTGGCCAACCACCCGGAAGATGCAGCCGAGATGGAACGCCGCATGAGCAATGGCGAAGGGCTGCTCGCCGACGATGGCGCCAGCATCGGCAACCTCCTGACCGGCGACGCTCCGCGCAGCTATCTGACCATGGCCACGATCGGCGAGGGCGCTCCGGCCGGCGATGCACGCCGCCTGCGCGGTTTTTTGGCCACCTCCGTCAACTACATCCGCCTCCTGGTGCTGATGGCTGGTGAGGTGGCCAAGGAGTTGTACCAGGCGGAGCGCCAGCGCGGCAGGTCGGTCGAGCCGCGCATGCACCGGAACCTGCACTACGCAATCGAACGAGCCGTTACGAACATCGCCCTGAGGACCGTTTCGACCGCCTTCGTCATTGAGGAGATGTACTCCGGGGCGCCGACCATCTACGTGGACTACACCGGCTACGACGCCATTGCCCACCACTGCGGCCCCGAGCGTGAAGAGGCCATCGATGCGCTGGCGGGCATCGATCGGGCCATCGGGTCGTTAATCAAGGCCGCCCGCCATACCTGCCGGCCGTATCGCCTGGTCGTGCTGTCCGACCACGGGCAGTGCCTAGGGGCCACGTTCCAGCAGCGTTACGGCCGGCCGCTCGAGGCGATCATCGCCGCGCTACTACCGGACGAGATGAGCGTCGTGGGCACTACCGACTCGGTCGAATCGGCGGGCATTGGTCGTCGCATGGCGGCCGAGTTTGGTCGAGGCAGCGGTCTGGGACCGCTCCTGGCACGCCGTCTGCCCAGCGCGTTGAAAGGCTTCGGTGGCAAGCCGTCACGCGGCCCGGCTACGGCTCCTCCGGACGTCGTGGTCGCTTCTTCCGGCAACCTGGCCCACGTCTACTTCACGAGCCAGCCGGATCGAATGACCGACGAGGCGATCGAGACGAGCTACCCAGGGCTTATACAGGCATTGGCGCGCCATCCCGGGATCGGAGCGCTCCTGGTCAGGTCCGCTGCCGGTCACGCCCTGATACTGGGGCCGCACGGCCGGTTCGACCTGACCGAGGGCCAACCCGACAGCGACCACGCCCTCTCAGACTATGGCCCTCGGGCGGCCGAGAATTTGCTGCACCTGGAGGGTTTCGCTAACGCCGGTGACCTGATCCTGCTGGGCGCGGTGGACAACGTATCCGGCGAAATCACAGGTTTCGAGGAACTCGTCGGCCTGCACGGCGGCCTCGGCGGCTGGCAGACCGAGCCATTCATCCTTTGCCCGGCCACCCTTGAGCTGACACAGGCTCCGCTGCTCGGGGCGCCGGCGGTATATGGCCAGTTGACAGCGTGGCAGGCGCAATTACGTCGGCCTGGTGTCGCGCCCGATGATTAGATAGGCCGACGATAGTGGCGTCGGCGGCGCATGGATCCATTGGCCTCGACAGAGTCCGTCGCGACAATGCTGATCGAGCCGTCGGCTTCGAGGGTCGCGAGCTTCATCTGCGTGACCGCGTCCAGTCCATGTTCGCGCAGCGCGGCCTCAACATCGACGAGATCTAGGCCCTGCCGGACCAGCTCGGATAGGAGCCAGGCACCGTCCCGCCCCACGACCGTCGGGCCGAATTCGAGGAGCCGGCGGACTAACGGACTGCGCACTCTCACCAAGGCCACGCTTCGATTTATTACGAAGAGGGTGAGGACCACGATCAGCCCGCCGGTGATCGACGCATCGGGTCCGGTTATCGCCGGCTGCAGAGCATTAGCTGCCAACAGGACGAGGGCGAGGTCAAAGAGCGTGAACTGGCCGATCTCGCGTTTCCCGAACAGGCGCAGGGCGCCGAAAAAGACCGCGTAGATGAGCGCAGCCCGAATCACGAGTTCGAGCGGAGGCGTACCAAGCGTCCACATTTGGCGGATCCTCCTCTAGGTCATGGATGACCGACCGAGTTCTTGTTGCGTCAGGTAAGCAACGCCGAGTTCTTGTTGCGGCAGGTAACCACCGAGTCGCTCGCGCTGTGTCGGACTGTATTGTGCGTGCAGGGTCGTTGTCCGACGTGGGTTTACCGATTAACCGGACAACAGTTTCGTTTCTCGGCCGCAGACTCGACGAAAGCCCGTGACAAGATGCGCTATCAAGCGCAAATCGGCCTCTCATGAACAGCCCCTTCGTACGCAGCTCCTTCAACCCGATCATCACCGCCGGCGATCTCCCCTACCGGGCCCATGCGGCCTTCAACCCGGGGGCGACGCGTCGCGGGGATGAGATTGCCTTGCTCATTCGGGTGGAGGGCTTCCGCGGCCAGTCGCATTTCGCCGTGGCCCGCAGCGTCGACGGCGAGACGGGCTGGCGCTTTGATCCGACCCCGGCGCTCGAGGGCGATGTGGTACGCCATCCGGAGGACGCCTGGGGAATCGAGGATCCGAGGGTCGTTTACCTGCCCGAACTCGCTCGCTACGCGGTCACGTTCACCTCCTACTCCTTAGCTGGACCGCTCGTTTCGCTGGCCCTGACCGACGACCTAGTCACGTTTGAACGACTTGGCCCTATCTGCCCGCCCGACGACAAAGACGCCGCGCTCTTCCCCAGACGGTTTGGCAACGACTGGCTCATGCTTCATCGCCCAAACTGCGGCGGGGAGGCAAACATCGTGCTGTCCCGCTCGCCCGATTTGCTGCACTGGTCGGAGCCGGAACTCGTCATTGCGGCTCGCTCCGGCGGCTGGTGGGACGCCGGCAAAGTGGGGCTCGGTCCACCGCCACTTGAAACCAGCGCCGGCTGGCTACTCCTCTACCACGGGGTTCGACTGACCGCGTCCGGGGCGCTCTACCGGAGCGGGCTCGCCCTGCTCGACCTCGACGATCCGACCAAAGTGATCGCCAGGACAGACGATTGGCACCTCGGGCCGGAAACCGTCTACGAGCGGACCGGAGACGTGCCGAACGTCGTGTTTCCGAGCGGCTGGGTGCTCGATTCGTCCGGCGAGCGGGTGCTCGTCTATTACGGGGCCGCCGATACTGTGATCGGCCTCGCTACCGCCTCGCTGTCGGACCTGCTTGGGACGCTCGAGCTTCGCGCAGCGGCCTGACGCCCGATCAGGTTGGAGTAGGGGCTGGATCTGGCGCACCGGCTAGTGCAACCACGCTGTCCCAGAGACGGCATCTGTCGGCGGCAGACAGGCGAGTACCTGGGATTCGGTCGAAAGGCCGCGGTCGCCGATCGAGAAAGAGCTTCCCGCTCACCTTGGCAACGGACGGATCGGTGGCGAGCCAGACGATGGTGTCGGCGCCCTCCGCAGCCGTTCGCAGAACGGGACGCATCAGCCTGTAGAAACCTGGCAGCGACTCCGCGAGGCCAGGAGTGTCGGCCCACCCGGGGTGCATGGCGTTGAAGGTCGGGCCCGCGCCCGGCACCCTCCGCGCCCACTCGCGAACCAGCGCCACCTGCACCCGCTTGGCCCGGGCGTAGGCCCTCATCCCGTCGAAGGGCTCCGAGGTCCACTGCAGATCGTCGAGGTTAGGCCGCTGGCTGTACATGCCCCCGGAGGTAACTGAAATCACCCGCGACCCGGGCGTACTCTGCAGCAGCGGCAGCAGCCCGGACAACAGAACGAAGGGCGCCACGACAAGGATCGCCAAAGTGGCCTCGATTCCATCCGGCCCCTCCGTGCGCTCCGGAGAGATGGCGCCGGCGTTGTCGATCAGCACATCCAGTCGCGGCTCCGTTTCGAGGATCCGGGCCACGGCCGCCCGCACGGATGTGAGGGACCCCATGTCGGCAAGCACGATCGGGAAGCGGTCTACGCCGTGTGCGGCCAAGAGCTCATCGCGCAGCGCGGTGAGCCTCTCCTCGCTCCTTCCGACGAGGATCACGCGGGCCCCGAGCGCTGCCAGCCCCGAGGTCGCCGCCCTCCCCAAACCCGATGTTGGCCCCGTGACGAGGACCGTCTTGCCGGCCAGCGCATCGGACGGCGGGTAAGTCCAGCCGAACAGGCGACGGCGAAGCTCGATTCCCACGCGGGAGAAGCTGCCGACGATCGAGACTTCGATGGCGTCATCAGCGAGCGCCCTGAGATCCATGGCAATTCCTCCGGTTGCAACAGCGGCCGCGCCGGTACGACCGCTTCGTGTTCACCCGCCATGATGATGGCCAACCGATCTTGGAGCCAGACATGACCAGGCTGCACGAACAAATTGAGACGCCGTTAGCTACAGATGCGGCCTTCGCATTCGTGGCCGACTTTGCCAACTCGAGCATTTGGGATCCCGGCACCGCGACATCGGAACGACTAGACCCGGGCCCTGTCGGTGTCGGCTCCCGATACCGGCTCGGGGTCCGGCTGGGTGGACGCGTCGCCCCGATGGCGTACCGAATCGCCGTGTTCGAGCCGCCGAATCGCGTCGTGCTCGCCGGCGAGGGCTCAGGGGTTTCGGCGATCGACGACATTCGATTCGAGGCGGTCGGAACGGGCACCCGAGTCGACTACACGGCCGAGATCCGTCTACGCGGCTGGATGAGGCTTATCCAGCCTTTTCTCGGCGGAGCCTTTGCGAAACTCGCACGCAACGCCGCCGCAGGGATGAAGCTCGAGCTCGACCGCCGAGCGCAGGGGTAGAAACTTGCGCGTAGCAACCGATCGAAGGGCCTCGGTACAATGCCGCCCATGAAGGTCGCGGTTATTGGCACGGGAGTCAGCGGTCTGACCGCGGCGTATTACCTCAATAAGCAGCATCAGGTCAGGCTCTTCGAACGCGACTCGGCGGTCGGGGGGCACGTAAAGACAATCGCCATCGAGACGCCGGGCGGGCCCGTCCCAGTCGACACCGGATTCATCGTCTACAACGAGAAGACCTATCCGGTGTTTTTGGGCTTGCTGAAAGAGCTCGGCGTAGATACGCAGCCGTCCGAGATGTCATTGAGCTCGACCTGCCGCGCCTGCGATCTCGAGTTGAGCTTTAGGGGCGTAGGCGGCATCTTTGCCCAACGCTCGACTTTGCTCCGCCCGTCCCATTGGAGGATGCTCGTCGATATCCTGCGGTTCTACCGCGATGCTCGACGCAGGCTCGACCATGCGCCCAACGGCGGACATAAGGGCGATGCGCCCGCCAACGTCACCCTGGGCGATTACCTCAACTCCAACCGTTTTGGGAAGGGCTTCCGCAGCCACTTCCTCATCCCCCTGGCGGCCGCGGTCTGGTCCAGTGGGCCGGACAAGATCCTCGACTACCCGCTCGACTACCTGCTCCACTTCCTGGACAACCATGGCCTAATCGGCTACGGGAAGACCCTTCGGTGGCGAGTTATTCGCGGCGGGTCGAAGGTGTATGTCGATCGGATAATCGCTTCCCTTCCCGCAGATGCGGTGTGCGCCGGGAGCCCGGTTACGAGTGTCATCAGGGACGCCAACGGTGTCCGGGTCCAAACCGAGAGCGGGTACACGGAGCGGTTCGACGCGGCTGTCATCGCCACCCATTGCGATGACGCGCTGGCCATCCTCGGCGACGCGGATCAGGACGAGCGAGCAGCCCTCGGCGGCATCGACTACTCGAGGAACCAGGTCGTGCTCCACACGGACCGATCGCTACTGCCAAAGCGGCCACGCGTCTGGGCTTCGTGGAATGTGGACTCACCTAATTGCCGGCAACCGGGCGAAGCGCTGACCATGACCTACTACATGAATCGCTTGCAGTCGCTGGGCGGCCCAGAGGAGTACTGCGTCTCCCTGAACTCAGACCGCATCGAGCCTACGAAGGTCATCGTGGCGCGCGAGATGAGCCATCCGCGCTACACCTTCGGCACGCTCGCCGCCCAAGAGGCGATCGGCGCTCTCCAGGGCCGGCGGAACACCTTCTACGCCGGCGCACACCTTGGGTACGGTTTCCACGAGGACGGTTGCCGCTCGGGGTTCCTGGCGGCTCAGCTGGTCACGGCCGCGGCGCGGACCTCGACCGCTGCGCCGCAGGAACACGCCGAATGAGGTCCCATCTGCTCGAGGGGAAGGTTCGGCACCGCCGTGCGCGCCCGTTCGTATACAAGCTCGAGCACGATGTCTACTACTTCGCCCTCGACCTGGACGAGCTCGACGAGGTCGCCGGCAAGATTCGGCTCCTCAGTCGCAACCGCTCGAATGTGCTTGGCCTTTGGGACGGTGATCACCTGGATCCGCCCGCGGCTGACCTTGCCGAGAGAGTCCGGGCACACCTCCGCGACCTGGAAATAGACCCCGATGGCTGGCGCCTGACCCTCGTGACCAACCTGCGTGTCTTCGGCTACGTCTTCAACCCGGCGAGCGTCTACCTCTGCCGAGACGCGTCAGGGAAACTGCAGATCATCATCCTGGAGGTCCACAACACTCACGGGGAGCGGCACGTGTATACCCTCCGGCCGGAGCGGACGAGGGGTGCCCACATTGCCTCCATGGACAAGACCTTCTACGTGTCGCCCTTCATCGAACTGGGGGGGCGGTATACGGTCCGGGTCCAAGACAATCCCACCACCCTTCGGGTCGCGATCGACCTGAGCGAGAAGGGCGAGCTTCTGCTCAACACGAGTCTGGTCTTGCGGCGGCGGCGCCTGACCGACCGGGCGGTTGCCCGCATGCTGACCAGGTACCCATTCGTCACGGTCAAGACAATCGCGATGATTCACTGGCATGCTCTGCGGCTCTGGTTGCGCGGCGCTCGATTCCACCGCCGCGGCGAGGCCACGCACGAAGCTTCCGGCGGACCGACGTGACGAGCGTCTTGGACCGTGGGCTGGCTCGGTTGGCCTGGCGCATCGGGCTCGCGACCGCCAAGCGGATCCGCGTGGGCTGCCTGGTCGTTGTCCTGCCCAAGGGCTCGCGCCGTGTCTTCGGCGACCCTGAGTCGCCGCGCCGCGCCGAGATACGAATCCACGATCACCGGGCCCTGGTGAGCATTCTCCTCAACGGCGAGACTGGCGTCGGCGAGGCCTACGTGGAGGGCTGGTGGTCAAGCCCAGACCTGGTCGGGCTCCTGGAACTAGCGCTGCTCAACCGCAACACGCTGGCGCTTTCGGCCGGCTGGTGGCGCGTCCCGGCTCAGTTCGGACGGACCCTGGCCCATCGCGCCAGGCGGAATACCCACAGCGGGGCGCGCAGGAACATCGAGGTCCACTACGACCTTGGGAACGACTTCTACCGCCTCTTCCTCGATGAGACGATGACCTACTCCAGCGCCGTCTTCGTTTCGCCGGATCAAGCGCTGGCCGACGCGCAGGGCAACAAGTACAGAGTTATGGCGGAGGGAGCGGGCCTGCGGACGGGCCAGCACGTCCTGGAGATTGGCACCGGCTGGGGCGGGTTCGCCATGTACGCCGCCCGTGAGCTCGGTTGCCGCGTCACCTCGGTCACGATCTCGAAGGCCCAGGCGGAGTTTGCTCGCGACCGCGTCCGGTCGGCCGGGCTACAGGACAGCGTCGACATTCAACTCCTCGACTATCGGGAGATCACCGGTACCTTCGACGCGATCGTGTCGATAGAGATGCTGGAGGCTGTCGGAGCGGAGTATTTCGAAACGTTCTTTGAAGTTTGCGACCGGTCTCTGGTGGCAGGCGGCAGGATGAGCCTGCAGTCGATCACCTACCCCGACGTCACCTACGAACCCCAGCGTCAGGGTGTCAACTGGATTCAGAGGTACATATTTCCGGGCGGTTTGCTGCCCTCGCTGGCGGTCATCGAGCGCTCGACGCGGCGCACACAACTCCTGATCACCGGCGTTGTCGACATTGCGGCTGACTATATTCGTACCCTGCGGGCCTGGCGCCTGCGCTTCCTCGAACAGATTCCTGCCGTTCGAGCGCTGGGGTTCGACGAGCGATTCGTCCGCATGTGGGAGTACTACCTGGCGATCAGCCAGGCCGGCTTCAGCACCGGCACCTGTCAGAACCTGCAGATCGTCCTTGAGAAGGGGCGAGGCCTCGAAAGATCCCATAGCCGCACCTACCGTAAGGGAGAGGCGTTGCTACCACCAGTTCGGGTATCCCCGGGTGTGACTTAGGCCACTGGCACAAACGGGCCCGGATACCTGAGAATCGGGAACATTAGTAGCGGCGCCTGCGGCCGCTCACCGGGAAATGGACTGAGGTGGTTTGCGTTGGATTCGCCAGCGACGTACGTCAACTGGAACTTCATCCTGATCTCAATCCCGAACCTGCTGATGATCGCCGGGATGATCGTCGTCTTCGTAATTGCCCTTTTCGCGCCGTTCCCGAGACATACGGAAATCGTCGAGCGAGAGGACGGTACCGATGCATGAGGTCACGCCACCTCCGGAGGTCAAGCCGGCAGGCCCGGCCGAGCCCTCGAGCTGGACGCTCTCGATTCGGCGATTTCTCCAACGCCGTCTGCCGCTAAGACACCTGTTGCCCGATCGCCAGCCCGTCTTTGTGGGCTCTTGGGTCTACATCTTCGGCGTCGTGGCGATCGCCGGCCTCGGGTGGGTCGTCGGCAGCGGAGTCGTTCTGGCCTTCTTTGGGCCGCAGTGGTGGCATCAGTCTGGCATCGGCCGCTTCGTGAACAGCCTGCACCTCTGGTCGGTCCAGGTCTTCTTCGTCTCGATGGTTTTGCACCTGTGGGGCCAATACTTCATGGCGAGCTGGCGCGACGGACGGGCAAAGACCTGGATGATCGGGGTCGTGATCTTCGCCTTCAGCATCGTGGCCGCTTTCACCGGCTTCATCTCGCAGCAGAACTTTGACGGCCAGTGGATCGCGGTCAACGCCAAGGACGCGACGAACGCCTCTGGAGTCGGATCGTTCTTCAACGTTCTCAACTTCGGGCAGATGTACGGCCTTCACATCGTGCTGCTGCCGATGTTGGTTGCGACCCTGGTCGCCATCCACGTCGTGCTGGTGCGCATGCATGGCGTCGTTCGGCCGATCGAGAAGAAGCGGACCGAGCAGCCGTCCAGCGAGGAGCGTGCGTCGTGATCACCGACGATCCCCAGGACCGTTATTACGCCGGCATCAAGATGATCCGGTACGACCTGGTCAAAGAATTTGTGCTTGCCTTCTTGGTGGTCTCCCTCGTTGTTGTCGGCTTGGCGGCAGTCTTCTCCTCCCCCGACGACCCGGCCGTGACGATCCAAACGTGGGCCACAAAGGACCCGGTCGACTTCGTCACCACCGCGACGTCAGAGCTTGCCGGCACGAGCACCACGGCCGGCTACGGCCCGCCCTACAACAACACGCCGGACGCAGCCCAGGCGGTTGGACCGATCGCTCCCCAGCAGTGGGCTGGTGTGCGCATTCCGATCGACACGGCCAAGGACTTCGTTCTTGAACCCCTTGGGTTTGCGGCGGTCGGCAACCCAACCCTTACCAAGGCACTCCAGACGTACGCGGCAGCCAGTTCAGACCAACAGCAGACGTGGCTGACGAACTACACGACCGCCCTGGGGGTTGCCACCGTCGCGAGTGCCCAGGTCAACGTGGCGGCCGGAGAGTACGGCCCGGTGCCCAATCTCATGACCGGCCTGCTGGGCCTTGCCCGCACGGGCGGTCTCGACGGCTTGCTTCTCAACAGCGGCAACCTTTACCAGACCGACTTCACCAGGCCGCTGCTGTTCATGAGTGACGGCAGTTACCTATCCGGCCTCGCCGCCGACCAGCACCTCACGGGCGACCAGTGGGGCATGATGAACGAGACCGGCAACTACCCCGGCCAGACCTGGCTCTGGCTCTTCTCGTTCTGGTACCAGATCCCACCCTTTAACACCGCCGCCAACACGGACCTCCTCGTCATCCTCTTGATGATCGGGCTGACCACCCTCTTGGCCCTCGTCCCATTCATACCGATCCTTCGCGATATACCGCGCTGGGTCCCGGTCCACCGCATCATCTGGCGACGCTACTACCGAGATCGCTGATCGCCAGCTCCGGGCTTGCCCGGGCCCACCGCCGGGAGGAATGAGGCCATACCGGGCGACGAGGTCCGACACCTCTGACAGATCGAACGAGAGGCCGCAGCGCCCGGCAATGGCGCCATGGTCGGCCAGTAACGACGGGGGTTGAGACGGCGTCTCACCTGTGATACTATCGACACATGGCTGAAGTGACGATCCGGGAGCTGCGCAACCACGGCGGCGACGTGGTTGATCGCGTTGCCGCGGGTGAGCGCCTTGTCGTCACCCGAGATGGCCGGCCGGTGGCCGAACTACGGCCAGTTCGGCTGAGGGGTGCGAGCGCGTCGATACTCCTGTCGCGCTGGCGCAGGATGCCACCGGTAGACGGTGCGGCCCTCCGCGGCGACCTCGATGCAACACTCGATCCCCGCCTGTGAGCGCCGGCAAGGGCCTGCTCGACACCAATACACTGATCTTGCTGCCCCTCCTCCGGGATGCCACGGCACTTCCCGATGAGCCATTGATCTCAACCATCACGCTTGCGGAGCTTTCGGTCGGGCCACTGGTCGCGACGGACGAGTCCGAGAGGGCCGCCCGCCTTGCCCATCTCCAGCAGGCAGAGGCCGACTTCGATCCGCTTCCGTTCGACGTCGAGGCAGCTCGAGCATTTGGCCAGGTCGCCGCATCGCTTCGACGCTCGGGCCGCAAGGCGAGCGCACGGGCATACGACGCGATGATTGCGGCAGTCGCCCTGGCGAATGGGCTGGCCCTCTATACCTGCAATCCGGACGACTTCGCTGGGATCGATGGTCTGGTGGTCGTAGCCGTTGACCACCCGAATCGGGTGCCTCCAGCAGGTTGACCACCTGCAGGCGCTCGGAGGAACGCTCCTCATCGAGGGTTACAGTGGCCGTAAAGGAGGGCAGATGCAGCCAGACGACGTCGAGGTGATTCGTGAGTCAGTGGCGCTCGATCATCTCCGCGAACTTGCCGAGTCCGGGTTCGGCAACCTCGTGAAGGCCGTGGTCGACTCGGGCAGGGCATCATGGCCATCGGCGGCGAAATGCACGCCGACGAGGAAGCCGCCCTTCTGGGACTCGAATCGCGCCAAATCGACTTGTGGGGCATCAATCTCCATCCGTCGCAATACGGCCAAAGCGACTGGATCGAGTTCGACGCGATGATCAACATTCGCCCACGGCAGGGCAATCGATCGCGCGGTGTTGAGGACCCGACCGCGCAGCACAAGATCGTCGCTGTCGTTGACCGCCTGGTCAGAGGTTAACCGTGGTCGAGCGAGCTCTCCACACCAATCTCGCAGCCGGACGCTGGCACACCATGACGCTCGCCGAGCAGCTGGGAAATATCGGCAGCGATGTCGGCAGGGCTATCCGGGCGAGGGCGCAGCACGACGACGTTCGCCTGCAAGCTGCCCTTGATCGGGCCTTGGAACTCTTCGATCTGACGATGGCCGACGAGCGCTGGCGAGGTCCTCGTCGACGGGAAATCAGTCGCGCACGGGAGGTGGTCTGCGACTTCCTGGTCGGTGACAACGAGTACCGGTCGACGGGCGAGTCGCTCGATGCGTACTTCTTCGCGTATGGGATGGCCGCGCGTCGCGACCGGTAGGCAGGGCACCGCGAAGACCGCCTGACGCCGCAGGATGCCGGTGAGGGCTGCGGGTCCTGTGGCCGGTGTCGGCCCTCAATTCCGGCGTGTATTCCTGTTCCGGTGCCACGGGGCGGCAATCAGCGTTTGGTCAGCGGCCGGGTCCATCTTGCGTCGGATGAAGGCCCACCTGGAACGGCCATTCGCCAATTCGGAGGCCACTCCGATGCAATAGGACGTCCGCCCGCGCCCCATCCACCTAGCAAGAGCAGACCAAGACGAAAGGCGAACCACACTTGACCACAAGAATCGCAGGACAAATCTGATGTCCACCCACTTCGGCGCCGGTCGGGCCGCAAGCCTTACTATCTCGCCATTTCGGCGCGGCCTCTCGCTTCTCGCTGCGGTCGGCTTGCTAGCCGGCCTGCTCACCATCGGGGCAGGCTCAGTCTCCGCGGCGATCGTCTGCCAGGACTGCCCGAACCCATCAATCTCCACCCCGTTGGGCGCGGCCACAGTCGCGCTCTCAACGGCGAACGTAGTGACAGTCGACTTTATGGCAAACGACCCCGGCCACACCCTCGTTGCCGCACTGCCGTTTGCCATCCCGCCCGGCCCCCCGTGCCACGTTAGCGACGGCACAGGCTCGATTCCGCCGGGTCCCCCGTGCTTCGTCCGCAACACACTTGTGACTACAGGCGGCACGGTGAACATCGATACCATCTCGATTCCGCCTGGTCCTCCGGGATTCGCCTTCACGTTCACCAGCCTCGTGATCATTAGCATCCACCCGCCCGGTCCCTGTCGGATGATGCTGAGCCGAACGGCGACCGACACTCTGGTGGTCTTTACGCCACGCACCTGACCGATGCAGCGCCTGCCCGCGACCTCACCCGGGCTCGCGGGCAGGCGTCTCGGGCGTACGGTCGCGCCCTGCCTTTTGGATCAGACTTATCGAGAGCCTAGCTCACCCGCACAAGGGCGAGCGAGGCGAGAGCAACGAGCCAGCTGACAAAGCTGCCAACTAGAAAATACTCGGTGACAGCGTCGATGCCGGTGCCGGCGTCGCTCTCGCGGACTGCCTGGAGCTCCGGCCACCGGATGAGGCCCTTGGCGGCGACGACGACGCTGGCGGCGGTGAGCTGACCGGCCAAGCCGAGCCCGAGGATGAACACCCGCTCCATCGGGCCGATTAGCCGACCGCCCTTGAGTCGGCTCGCCGGCGAGTGCGAACCCGCGGGGCCCGGCGCCCCGCCGAGGCATAGGGTGAGCCGGACGAGCAGGTTGCCCGTCGCGAACTGGACGATGAAGAGCCCAGCGAGGAGGACAACGCGGTCCGGTGTGAAGCCGGGCAGCCGAGGGATGGCCGTCCAGCGAAGCCAGTCCGCCAGCGGGCCACCGACGGGGCTCGCCGCACCCGAGAAGCCAACGACGACCGCAGCCCCGGCGGCGAGGACGGCGAGGGCAGCGCCGGCCCGGCCCCGTGAAGTGGGCTGGCGCAGCGCGTGGTCGGCGACAACGACCCAGCCGGCCAGGGCTGCGAGGACGACGAGGAGGATCACGACGTCGGCCATGCTGTTGAGGGCCGCCAGACCCGCGACGAGGAGGGCGGTGACGATACCGACGGCGAGAGGCATGGCATACCGGGCGCCGCGGCTCGTCGTTCCACGGGCAAGGTCGGCGGCGCCGATCGTCAGGGCGAAGACCGCGAACAGGCTCACGGCAGGCTCCTCAGCCACCGCGACGCGGTGAGGACGATCCCCAGCCCGTCGGTGCGGATCCGCTGGGAGACCGCCGAGGCAGAGATCCCATCGGCGATGGCCAGCTCCGACTGAGTTCGTCCGGACATCAGACCCCTCATGATGCGGTGGGAACGCTCGTCCCACGATCCTACCAGATGGTCCCGGCAGAGCAGGGCGGCGTTGACGGCGTCCGGTACGGACGCATCCGGTTCGGCACTGCGGTAAGCCGTCCGCGCGTGCCGGGTCTCGGGGTGGCGCGCGGCCTCGCTGACCCACTCGACCGCGTCCCTGGCGGCCCACCACGCCGAGCCGTCCTGAGTGTGAGCGTCGAGCCGGGTTACCGTGCCCCAGCCGATGCCGTAGCGGGTGTCGAACTCGGGGAGCAGCTCGAGACGGAAGAGCAGGGCGGCCTCGATCGCCTCTCCGAGCCGAGCGTAGCAGCCCTGGAACTCATCCCCGACGGTGATACGGACCGGGTCGAGCGGCGTCGTCCGGGCAGACACGGCGGCGAGTGCGGCGAGGAGGCGGTCATGGAGGGCGCGGCGGTCGGGAACCTCCCGCGAGTGCACGACGTCGCCGATGAGCGCCGCCACCGGTAAAGCTATGGACTTCATCTCATGCATGTGAAGATCATAGCTTCATTTGGAGAAAGTCAAGCCCCAGGCTTCAAAGCCTCGTGGAAGTCCGAGGAATTCGTGTCCAGTTATCGTGTCGTCGTTGTCCGCTCACGGGTCCGATGACGCTTCCGTAGACCGCCCGTTACGGTGCTCCTGCCACCACCTCCCCGTCCTTGCCCACGGTCCGGCTCGGGTCTTGCGGTGCCATGTGCTCCGGTGCCACGTGGGGATGCCGTCGCTCCAGCGCCGCGCCCTCGACGTCGACGTTGGGAATGAGGCGGTCGAGCCATCTCGGCAGCCACCAAGCCCGGTTGCCGGCGAGGTGCATGAGCGCCGGGACGATGAACATCCGGACCACGAACGCGTCCAGGAGGACGCCGAAGGCGAGCGCGAACCCGATCGGCCGGATCATGGCGCTCTCGGAGAACACGAAACCGCCGAAGACGGAAACCATGATGATGGCCGCCGCGGTGACGACGGATCGCGCCGCGCGGACGCCCAGGACCACGGCCGTGCGGGCGAGCGCGCCGTGCGCGTACGCCTCCCGCATCCCGGTGGTGAGGAAGAGCATGTAGTCCATCGCGAGGCCGAAGAGGACGCCGACCAGCACGGTGGGCAGGAAGTTTAGGATGGGACCCGTTGCGTGGACCCCGAAGATCCCGCCGAGCCAGCCCCACTGATAGATCGCCACGACCCCGCCGAAGGCGGCGAACAGCGACAGGATGAACCCGCCGGTCGCGATCACCGGGACGATGAGCGACCGGAAGACAACGATCATGATGAGCAGGGAGAGGCCAACGACGAGGGCGAGGTAGAGCGGAAGCGCATCGGCAAGTTTCTGCGAGATGTCGATGTTCCCGCTCGCCTGGCCGGCCACCGCGATTCGGACGCCGCCATCGAGGGGCGAGGCCGCCCGGAGATCGCTGACGAGGCGCTCCGTGGAGACGCTCGTCGGCCCGTCTGCCGGGATCACCTGGAAGGCAACGACGGTCCGGTCGGGGGTGGTGCCGATGGGGGCGACCGCAACGACGTCATGGAAGGCGGAGAGCTGCTTGCCGATGCGAACCTCAACGGCCATGAGCTTGTCCTGGGTCGAGGCGGCCGGGAGGTCGGCGATAACGAGGAGCGGGCCGTTCTGGCCCGCGCCGAACTTCTCGGCGACGGTGGTGTAGGCGCGGTACTGCGTCGACTGCCCGGACTCCGACGAGCCGTCGGGCAGGCCGAGGCGCATGGACATCGACGGCAGAGCCAGCACGGCCAGCGCGGCGACACCTACCAGAACGCGGACGATCGCCCGCCCGGTCGACATCGGGCGGACGGGCGGCAGGACGGGCGGGGCCGTCTGGGCCGCGAGCCCGGCGCGCTCGCGCCGACTGAGCACGCGATTCCCGATGATGCTGAGCAGCGCCGGCGTGAAGGTCACCGCGATGAGCACGGCGATCGCCACGCAGGCTGCCCCGACGCTGCCCATCACTCCCAGGAACGGGATGCCGGTCACATTGAGGGCCAGGAGCGCGATGAACACGGTCGTGCCGGCAAACACGACGGCAATCCCGGAGGTGCCGTTCGCGAGGCCGATGGACTCGTGCAACTCATAGCCTTCCTTGAGTTGCCGTCGGTGCCGGTTGACGATGAATAGCGCGTAGTCGATGCCGACCGCGAGCCCGAGCATCACGCCGAGCACGGGGGTCACCGAGACCATGTCGACCGCGCCCGAGAGAGACATGGCCCCGAGGGCGCCGATGCCAACGCCGACGAGCGCGCTCAGGATCGGGAGCCCAGCGGCGATCAGGGTGCCGAGCATGATCACCAGGACGATCGCCGCGATGATGAGGCCGGCCAACTCGCCCATGCCAAAGAGGTTGGGGACGCCCGAGGCTATCCCCGACGAGAAGTAGACCGCGACGCCGGCCGTGATCTCCCCGCCGAACGCACTCTGCACGGCACTCTTGGTCGCCGGCGTGACGTCGAACTGGGTGTTCGTAAACATAACTGGCGCGATGGCGGCACTGCCGTCCTCAGACACGAGCCGGATCCCGGACGGCATCTGGAGTAAGGCGGCCCCGAGTTCGAGCTGCTGACTTTGTGCATCGAGCTGCGCCTTGCCCTGGTCGATCCCGGCCTGCTGGACTTTCAGGTCGGCCTCGATCCTGGCAAGCGTCCCCGCCGCGGTGGCCTGGGCTCGCGCCGCGTCGAGCTGGGCCTGGCCTTGCTGGAGCTGCGCGGCACCCTGCTCGAGCTTCGTCCGCCCGGCCGCGATCTGCTGCTGCTGGTCGGCGCGGGAGGCCTGCGTCGCGAACGGGTCCACGATCTGCGCGACGCCGGCGATGCCTGAGGCCCCGGCGATGCGGGCACTGATCGCGGCCTTCTCGACTTCGGTGAAGGCTCTGCCGTCCCCCGACCGGAAGACGACCGTACCGCTCCCGCCGGCTACCGCCGGGAACTCCGCCGTGAGCCGCGCGGTGACCTCGGCGGTCGGGGTGCCCGGGATGGAGAACCCGCTTGCCAGGTGCCCGCCCCCGACGGCAAACGCGACGCCTGCGAGCGCGAGGACCGCCAGCCATGCAATGGCAACGGCGCGGGCTCGCCTGCTGGCGAAGCGGCCGATGCTGTAGAGAAGTTCGGACATGTCGTATCTCCGGTTGGCAGTGGGCGCGGCCGCTCTGGGCACGCTGAGGACGCTAGAGTCGAAGGTCTTGTGGGAGCGGGGGATGGGGGTCGGTGGACGGCGGGGCCCAGGGGCTCCGGGGCTCCGGGAACGGTCAATCAGGGGCGCACCGCCACTGCGCGCTGGAGTCCCGCGCCCAGCAGCGCGAAGCACTCGTGGAGCAGGCGTTCCCGGTCCGGCGGGACAGGACTGCCGGCCGAGGGGAACTGGAAGGCAGTGACGATGGCCGTGATGGCCGCCGCCGTAACCAGGTGCGGGTACACATCGGTTGCCGCATCGGTGCCCGTTCGGTTAGCGACGACCTCGGTGATCATCCCTATCGCCTCGTCGAGGAGCACCGAGCGGTACGACGCCATCGCGAGGCTCGTCCAGACCAGTTCCGTACTCGCAGCAATGCTCCCGGGACGGTCCACCACGCTGGAGGCGATGGCCGACAGGACGTGCTCGAGCGACAAGAGGATCGGCTCGCCGGCAGGCCGGTCCCGCAGGGCGTCGACATGAACCTGGACCTCCGACCGCCAGGCGGCGATGAGCGCCTCCTGCTTGCTGTCGAAGTAGTTGTGGAACGTCCGCACGGAGACGTTGGCGGCCGCCGCGATGTCATCGGCCGTGACCGCATCCAACCCCCGTTCGAGGGCCAGGTACAGGACAGCCTGGCCGATGGCCTTTCGCGTTTCCGCCTTCTTGCGCTCGCGCAGACCGGTGGGCTCATGCATGGCGAAACTGTAGCATAAAGTGCAGATCGGTTGCAAGATTGCAGGCGGCTTGCAGGTTTCCGCGCTGCACCGGCTGCTGCTCGCTACCGAGGGAAGACGCGCGAGTCGCCTAAGGGCCCGGGGCCCGTCGAGGTGCAGGACGAGGCAGGTCAGCCGCTCGCGTGGGCACGGCCGATTGAGCTTCGAACTCGTCGAGTAAAGCCAGGACCTCGGGTGATTCCCACAGGCGGTTGCGTCGCCAGTCGCCGCGGACCGATCGCAGGATGCCCGCGGACTCGAGACGTTCGATAGCCGTGTTCACCGACTGGAAGGTTCCTCCTATCGCCTCTCGAGCGACCTTAACCGAGAGCACAGGATGGGCCGCGAGACTCCCTATGAGCTTTTCGGCACCTGAGCCCTTGCGTGGGTGGACGGTCTCCGTCCACGAAGCCTCGATGTCACTCAATCGCAAGCCAAGCCGCCGCGACGCCGCTGCAGCATCTGAGAGAGACCTCCCGAAGAAGAGGAGCCATCCGTTCA
>JANYJG010000038.1 GCA_025358515.1 Chloroflexota bacterium | reverse complement strand
GTCGAGCCAATCCCGTCCGCTGCAATAGCGGGGACATGGTTCAGGCCGTGGATGGAGCGCGACTCGGCCAACGAGGATCACCTCCATGGCTACCGCCACGGCGTAGCTCACTTCCCTTACAACTCAGACGTGGGTGACAGTCGTGAGATACGTTGGTCCGGAGACGTCTTCCTTGTTCATCGACAACTAGCTTCAGCGGCGCAATGGCGGCGTCAGGCCAGCTTTATTGAGGGCACGTATTCGCCGCCCTGCTCCTCATGGAGTTGGATCTCGCTTGCGAACGCGTTGAGGTGATGGCCGATGAAGACGGCGCCACTCGCGGGACCCCAGTAGAACAACAGCACTCGTTTCGCCCGCGGGACCGCCTTCTGCAACTCGCCCTTGATATCGATGGCAAGGCGAACGAGATCGCCGGCACTTGAGATAGCGCTCTTTCCCTGCGTGGGCGTCCTCACAACGATGAGCTTTCCGGCTGGCTTGCCACACTGTTCGAGGTAATGCTGGACGTGCTCGGTTGGGTCGCCCGTAACAGCGATGGACACCGCGACCGTGTCCGCAGAGCCAGAAAGATCCTCCGGGCAGACAACGCAGGCCGTTGGAGATGGCGTCTCGTCTGTTCGCCACAGAGCATCGCCTTGCTGTGCTTCGATCGTCCAGCCGGTTGTCTCTCGGAACGTGTAGCCGACGGCAAACCAAGGGGACAAGCGTGACATGCCGCGCACGCGCAGCAGCCGCGCAGTGGTCTCATGCTCGATCCTGGTAGCCATCGCTTCTAGCTCTGGTAGCAGACGGGCGTTCCAGTCTGCTGGGTCCCAGAGTTGATGCCCTCGTTCGCGATTCGTGCCTTCGAACGCATCCCGCCAGTCCAGTTCGTACGGCGCTCCGGTTTCGTCCGGCATCTTTCTGATGGTATGGACATGAAGAGCGACCGACGGCTCCTCGGGCTCCACCCTAAGGCCGAGCGTCTCGATCGTCGACAGGAGCTGATCCCGAGTTACGGGTCCGTGGTGTTGTGTAACCCACTTACTCACCTGCTCCATGCCCACCAGCAAGGCGGCGTTGTCTGTTCGCAGGCCGAGCCAGCCCATCCGTTCGGTGATCCGCTTAGTCAGTTCTGTCTTCTCGTCAAAGCCTGTCCGTAGGCGCAGGGCGTGCAGGAAGACTTGAAACTCGTCTTCATCTGGCTCGCCCAGAAGCTCCCGCCATGCCCGTCGCGTCTCTAGGGCGTGGGCGTCAGTGGTCGTGCCTGCGATGAATTCGGACACGATCCGCTGATCTGAGATGCGGACTATGTCATCTGGATCCCAGGGCCAGGTGGTAACCAGCGTCAGCTCAATAAGCGGATGCTCTTCACGCAACGCTCGCCACGTCTTCCAGGCCTTCCGTATGAGATCCAATTCTTCGAGCCACTTGACACTCGCGAGCCTGGACTGCATCACGTGGAACTTCACTTGCAGAAACTCCGCAGGATGCTGCGTGCCGGCGCGCGGCCTGATCGTGACATCGTCGAAGTGCTTTCCCTCGGGGTCTTCGATGGTCACGCTTTCGGTTTCGCCGGCTAAACTGAGTAACCCGAGCAGGCGCCACCAGCCATAGAGGAACTGGTAGTCGAAACCTGCCACCAGGGATGCGGCATTGCCGGCCATATTCAATCCCCCTCTTGCGGTCTGGACGCTGCGGCGGCCTTCCGAGGCTCTTCATGGACCTCGTCGCCAAGCCATTCACCTTTCTCTCGGAAGTAGTACTCCTTGAAGACGTGTAGGACTGCGGTGTCGATCAACTTGAGTAGCCCGTCAGACTTCTTCCAGCGCTTCTCGGGCGGGTCGGACGGATACCACATGCAAAGCCGGCACTCTCCGTAGGTGTGCCTGAGCTTCTCCCCGGTCCAGTCTTCGACATAGACGTCGTGGCCGTTACGCCCTAGCTCGATGCGAAGGGTATGGACGATGTCATAGACCGGTACGCGCACGCGGGCGCGCCAAACCGCCTGTTCATTAGCGGTCGAGCGCGAGACTAGCTCGACATCATGTGCCGTCTTCGTATCGCCCTCGAGGGCCGCGATGACGGTAGAGGTCGGGATCCACATTCGCTCGATCAGCGGTTTCGTATGGCGCCAGTGCTCGCGCCGGCGCTTAGGGCTCCTCGGCACCAAAGGCCCTCCCTGGCACCACAGCACGTCCGCCGCCGCTGACGATCGTTCCGCCCGCTATTCCCGCGGTGCCTGATCTGATCGCGGCTGCAATAGACGCCTTACGAACGTCCTTGTCCGGCTCCGGGTACGGATCGCCGAAGAGGCCATACCAGATGTCTTGTGCGGCGTCCTCGTCGGTCTTCACCGTCTCGATCGCGTCGTCGGCGGTCTTGCTGGCCTTCTCGAGCCTGGACGAGTGCGCTAGGCGCTCACCCCATGTCATGTCGCCGTCGACAAAGCCATCCGGCACGGCTGGGCTGGACGTGGGGGTAAGGATCGAGTTGCGGGCGTTGTTGAAGAAGCGCTGGATCATCTCCGCGGCGGGCAGGTCGCCCGATCCAGCAAAGATACGAAGCGCCAGGGCCTCTACGTGGAACGACTTGAGCGATTCGCCGCTGGCGTTGCGATTCCAGTGCTTGATCTGCTTGATCAGGGGGACCAGCCGCTGGGCCCAGTCGCCATTCGCCTTGGACAAGGCGCAAGCGTGTGCCTCGGGGTCGCTCCTCTTCCAGTTCGACTCAGGCTCACGCTCGCTGATCTTGAGACAGGTGCCGGACTCCGTCTCGATCGCGACGA
The DNA here is from genome assembly GCA_025358515.1 of Chloroflexota bacterium. Classification (GTDB taxonomy): domain Bacteria; phylum Chloroflexota; class Limnocylindria; order Limnocylindrales; family CSP1-4; genus Fen-1039. The sequence goes on along the minus strand of JANYJG010000038.1, from coordinate 2,025 downwards.
CGACATCGAGGTGGACGCCCTCGATCGGCGGGTCACTGGGGGTGATCTTGGCGGCATGAGCCCCATACCGAATCCTGCAGCCCGGGAAGTCGGGACGGACCGCTTCACCCGCCGCCCGCATCGCTTCCTCTGGATCGTCGTCCCAAGGGTCGGTCGATTCGACGACCGCCACGATGTCGATGTCGTTGAGCGGGTCGAGGCGCGTGTTCCTGGCATAGCTGCCCGAAAGGAATGTTCGCTTGTGCCCCTCAAGGCGCGCCTTCAGAGCGGCCCGAACCTTCTCGTGCATATCGATCGCCGACCCTAGGGTCTCGGCGTCGATCTCGAGGTTCTGGCGGAATTCATCGAAAGCAGTGGCTACGGACATGTATTCCCCCATAGGTGTGAGTAGGGGAATTCTACCATTCCGAACGGATGTTCGGACCAGCTAGTATTCCACAGAACCTTGTATATGCCCGGCGCCTCATCACCGGTATCCGGTCCGCTGTGCCACTGCAGGCAGCGGGAGAGCGCCGACGGCCTGCGGGAGGAGGGACGGTCAGCCATACCAGCGCTTCAAGGCCGCTCGGGTCGCCCTGGCTCGGCGAAGAAGGGCCACTCTTTTGGCAAGTTCATCCGGCGGCAGGACGCCCTGAGGATCCACTTCGCGCTCATCGCGCCAGCGCAGCGCATTCCTGGCCGGAGCAGTCGCGGTGGATCGATCGAGCACGTGCGCCCATCGTTCGGCGGAAGCGATGCTGGCCCGAATCGCCTTGAGCGACTTTCTCCCGGGGGTTGCTCCGGAGTCCGAGAAGGCTTCGCCCTCCCCCACCCTAGCGGTCCCCCTGGGACGGAATCACAAGTGTTGTTATTCCTGTGATTTCTGCTTGCCGGCGGAGATACCTCCGGAACAGCGGCAGGGCGAAATCGTAGGAGCCGCGACCATGCCGGTAGAGAAGGCCTCGATCGATCAGTCTACTGATGAGTTCGGCTGCACCGGGCGTTCCGAAAAGGCGAGTCCGGATGGTCGCGAGGCTGACCGCCCCTGATTCGCGGTCCATCGCGAGGAGCACGGTCTGCTCGGCTGGAGTCGCGACCTGGAATCGATCGTCGAAGAACGCCGTGTCCAGTTCGTGAAGCAGGCTCGGCTCAACACCGCGAAAGGCTGCCAACGAGACCTCGGGAGCAGGCACGGCTCGCCATAGGTATGCGCCAAAGAATTGAAGGAAGTAGGGATAACCGCCCGTCGCCTCGACGATCTCGCCCACGACCGCCGTCGCGAATCGTCGCGAGGTTCGGGCGAGCGGGATCGTGAGTGCGTCCCATGCGTCGCCACGCTCGAGGTTGGCGAGCACGACGTGGCGGAACATCCGCTCCGCATAGGTCCGCGCCCGCTTGAGGTTGAGGCTCAGCGTCGGCAGGCCGGTCAGGACGATGCGAACACGTGGTTCGCCGGTGCGCTGCACGGCGCCGCGCGCCGCGAGCAGCGACGACAGTGGGTAGCGCTCACGTGAGCGGTCGTCGGCCAGCAGATGCGCCTCGTCGTAAAGGAGAAGCGCGCCGGGTCGATCGGCGTCGGCCAGAGCGTCGGACAGGCGGACGAGGGCGTCGCGCATCCGATCCGCTGGCGAGCGAGGCGTGATTGGGCCAGGCTCGATTGAAACTCCGGCGACCGAGATCTTGGTCGGCCGGAGCAGACGGACGCCGTGCGCGACGGATTGTTCAAGCGCGGCCGCGAGGCCGCAGCGTCGAAGCAATGCGTCGGCGTCTTCCTCGATAGCCTCAGCCAACCGCGCGTCGTCGCGGTGTCTCTCGCCGAGTTCGCGCTCAAGCGTGAGCCAGCCTGCGGCCTCTGCATGCCCGGCCGCGGTCGCGACAAGGACGGTCTTCCCCGTCCCCCGAAGGCCGGTGACGGTCCAGTTCGCGTGAAGCGGATGGGGGTCGGCGACAAACGCGTCGAATTCGGCGAGAGGCCGCTCCCGCCCCGCGAGATACGCGGGCAGGACGCCGTTGCCTGGCCGGAATGGGTTCGCCGATTGTTCGTGC
>JANYJG010000190.1 GCA_025358515.1 Chloroflexota bacterium | reverse complement strand
CCTTGACGATCTCGACCATCGACTCCATCGGGTTGGTCGACTCGAGGGTCCGCCGTAACGAGCCGGTGATGCCCAGACGCGTCAGGGTCAGAGTGTCCGACATGCCTTCCTGGGCATGATCACCTAAACCGGCCCCATTTTCGGCGGCGGATTCAACCGGTCATCGCAACAAGCTCGGCCAGCCTTTCTGATGGTTTCATGAATCCGAGCGTCTTGCGCGGGCGATCGTTGAGGCTCGCCGCAATGTCAGCGAGGTCTTCCGCATCGAACACCGAAAGATCGGCCCCCTTGGGCATGTACTGGCGAAGTAGCCCGTTGGTGTTCTCGTTCGAGCCTCGCTGCCAGGGGCTGTGCGGGTCGCAGAAGTACACCGGAATGCCGGTATCGACGGTGAAGGAGACGTGACTAGATAGCTCTTTGCCCTGGTCCCAGGTGATCGAGCGGGCGAGCTCCGCCGGCAGATCGGTGATCGCCTTCATCATCGCCTCGTTGACCTTCTCGGCCGTGCGTCCGTCCGGGAGGTGCAGGAGCATGAGAAAGCGGCTGCTGCGCTCGACGAGCGTCCCGACCGCGGAGCGGCCGGCCTTGCCGATGATGAGATCACCCTCCCAATGGCCGGGAACGGCACGGTCCTCGACCTCAGCGGGACGCTCACTGATCATCACCATGTTCGGGATCTTGCCGCGATGCTCAATCTCGGTCCGTGAACGGCGAGAGGCGCGCCCGGTCCGCAGGCAGCGGTGGAGCTCTCGGCGCAGTTCACCGCGTCCCTGGACGAAGAGCGACGCATAGACGGTCTCATGGCTCACCCACATGGTGGAGTCCTTGGGATACTCGAGCCGCAGGCGCCGAGCGATCTCTTGGGGTGACCACCACTGTTCGAGCCATTTCTCGACCGTGTCGAGGAGCAATCCTGCGCAGAGCTTGGCCTTCTTGGGTCGGCGAGATCGGTCATAAGCGACATGGTGCGCCTTGACGGCACGGTATTGGGCGCGACCGCCGTTGGCCGCCACCTCGCGCGAGATAGTGGACGGTGACCGCCGCAGCCGACCGGCGATTGCGCGCAGCGTGTCGCCGACAGAGAGCCCGCGGCTGATCTCCTCCCGATCGGCCAGCGAGAGATAGCCCGGCCCGGGAGACCAGACGATGAATCCCGACTCGCGTCTTCCGTGTCCGTGCGTCAGGCGCTTGACGGTGCGAAGGGAGCAACCGATTGCGACTGCGGTCTCACGAACGGTCTTGCCTTCGCGCCGCATCTTGCGAGCTTGCTGCCGCTGCTGATTGGTCAGCTGCCGAGTCAAGGGAACCTCCGCTTCGAGTCAACTCATCGTCGTTGACTCGCCGCCCTGTTGCGAGGATCCCTTGAATCCGCCCCCGGCGGAAAGGGGGACTTCAACACGGCCATTGACAGGTCGAAGTCTTCGAGACCAAAGAGAAGGGCTAGGGCGCTGAATTGGGACTGGGGCAGCCGACGCTAGTCCGGATTCCGCCTGCGGAGAGAACTCATTTGTTGCCAAAGCCCTAACACCTGCGCCGCCGCCAGTGATGCAAGAGATACAAGGAACGCGTAAGACACGACGAAGGCCGCAGCCAACGTGTCATATGGAGGCCAGGATCCAGACAGGCCTGACTCCACGGCTCTCACTGTCGCTCCGAGCACGCGAAGCAACTCCGGTGCCAGGACGACGCAGAGGAGGCAGCCAGCCGTCATGAGGGGGATGGCACGCGTCCGCAGTGTCGCCTCAACTTGTCGTATTTGGGGGTCGCGGTCTGCCCGCTTGCGTTCAGGCTTGATTTCCCGGGAGCTTTCTATCTCCGGATACCAAACGGAATACAGCACGGCGATAATCGTGGCCAATAGCGATGTCGCTGCCAGCAGGTCAGCCATTTTGATGCCGCATCACAACCCAAACCGGAGCTTCAGCTGCTCGTACGAGGACTTCTTAATCTCGAACGTCGTGACAGTTCCGCGCGCCTTGGAGATCTGAGGCAACGTTCCGTCAACAGCCGCAATCTCTCGGTTCAGTGCCTCGATCACGTTCTCAGAGTCGATCGTGA
>JANYJG010000167.1 GCA_025358515.1 Chloroflexota bacterium | reverse complement strand
GAAGAACTTGACCAGCGCGGGATCGTAGGCGCTGAGGTCGAAGTTTTGGGCCGCGATCTGCGCAGTTAGATCGAGGAACAGGCCTTCGAAGCCATTGCGACCCTTGACGCCTACGGGGCCGATGACATCGGGCGCCTTGCCGGCCGCGATTTCGGTCTTGAGGACGTCCGTCGCGTTCGCGTTCGGGACGATCTCGAGAGTGATGTGGACCTTGTCTTTGGTGTTCGCGTTGTAGTCGGCAACGAACTTCTTCTGGGGATCGATCTGGGCGGGCTGGGAGCCCGAACCGAGGCCGATGAACCACCGGACATTGGTGACGCCGGCAGCTACTGAGGGCTCCGGCGTACCGGTCGCGGAGACCGAGTTCGACGGGGCGACGGACGGGCTGGTGGACGTAACGGCCGTGCTGCAGGCGCTCAGAACAAGCACCGGAATCGCGGCCAGAGTGATGAGGCGCAACCCTCTCCTACCCATTGGGCTCCCTTCTCAAATCACCAGGGACACCTTGGTCCCTTGTGACGAAATCGCTATTGGGACGTTCCATTCCCTTCGTGCCGCGTCTGCGACACGACCCTTTGCTCAGCTCTTCCCTGTCGGCAACCCTCCACTTGACTGCCTTGGCACTAGCTCGGTTGCCAGGATCACACGGCGTAGAACATGGTCCCTGGCCTCGACTGCTTGGAGCAGTACGCTGACAAGCTCCCGACCCATAAGCTCCACCGACTGTCGCACGCTGGAAAGCGGCGGATCAGTCGTTAGGGCAACGGCGGAGTCATCAAACCCGACAATAGCAACTTCCGCGGGGACACTTCGGCCCGCCGTGCGCAGTACCTCGAGTGCCCCAACCGCCATGAGATCGGATGCTACGAAAACCGCATCCACCTCAGGACAGCGTTGGAGCAACTCGCGCATCGCTCGAGCCCCGCCCTCGCGGGAGAAGTCACCGCCTGCCTCCAGCTCCGCTCTGGCCGGAATTCCGGCGAGACGCAGGGCATCGAGATAACCCAGGCGGCGTGAAGCGGCTGCCGTCATTTCCAGGGGGCCGTTGATGACCCCGATGGTCCGGCGACCCTTCTCAAGAAGGTGATTCACGGCTGCAATCGCGCCGCCGTGGTTGTCGTTATCTACGTAGCTCACCCTGGAGCCCCGCGGCGGTTCGCCGGCCACCACGACCGGGACGCCGCGCGCATGCAGCCGCTCCGGGAGCGGGTAATCGCCGTGCAAGGAGACGAAGATGGCCCCATCCACGTGCCCGCCGGCCAAATACTGTTCGAGGAGGTTCTCCTCGGACTCCGACTGCGGCATTAGAAGCGCGAGTTGCATCTTGTGGGCGGCTAGGCCGGCGCTGATGCCGCGCAGCACCTCCGAAAAGAACGGATCGTTGAAGAGGCGGGCTGTCGTCTCGGCGATGACGACCCCCACGGAGTCGCTGCGGCGCTTAGCCAGCCGGTGCGCGGCGCGATTCGGGATGTAGCCGAGGCGTTCGACCGCCTCCACCACGGACTCGCGAGCCTCGACTCGTACCGTCGTGGTGCCATTTACAACCCGAGATGCGGTTGCGCGCGAAACGCCAGCTGCTCGAGCGACTTCGTCGAGCGTCGCAGATCGCACCAACTTACCTCCAGCATTGTGGCGGGCGGAAACGCGGAGGCTGTCGCGACGAACCCTCTCGTCGCTGACCCCGTGGTCCGCTACTAATGGCATGAGGCCCGGGACGCCCACCATGGCTGTTCCCCGTTCCACGGCCGCCCGACTATGATCGGGACTCGCTGAGGTGACTCCTCGTCGATCGTGACGAAATGCGCTTGGGCTCGCAGACATTCGGAGTCTGGTTCGTCGCCCAGAGAGGGGCCTCATGCGCGACACCAGGACTCTAGCAGGTTCGTCAAGAGAATTTTCTCGTCTCGCAGTGAACCGTTCACGGTTTTCCAACGAAACGAGGATACGGGTCTCGCCGAAGACGTAGTACCACGCGCGGCCATCCGCATATCGGTTGATGCCTCCCTCGTGGTACCCCTCGACAGGTGATCCGGGACATTCCTGGGCGCTCGTCTGCCGCTAGTACGTATGGGCGAGCCGAATGGATCAGTCCCTGGCGGGAGCCGGCGCCGCTGCCGCACGTTTCCGGGGCGCATACGGCGACGGCGACGGCGACGGCGCCTTGGTCTCACGGCCCGCCTCGTCCGCGAAAGTGACGGCCGACAGGGGCACCAGCGGCTCTCCCCGCAGAACGCGGGCGAGGTACTCGCCGGTAGCCGAGCCCGGGACGCGGGCCACATCCTCCGGCGTCCCCTCGGCGATGACGTAGCCGCCCCGGTCGCCGCCCTCGGGCCCCATATCCACGATCCAGTCCGCCGTCTTGACGACGTCGAGGTTGTGCTCGATCACCACCACCGTGTTGCCCGCATCCACGAGGCGATGCAGGACGTGGAGCAGCTTCTCCACATCGGCCATGTGCAGGCCGGTCGTCGGCTCGTCAAGAACGTAGATGGTCCGGCCGGTCGCTCGTCGCGACAGCTCCGTTGCCAGTTTGACGCGCTGGGCCTCGCCGCCAGAAAGCGTCGTGGCCGGCTGACCCAGGTGAACGTACCCCAGTCCCACGTCGTACAGAGTCTGGAGCTTGGCGCGGACCGATGGCACCGGCGAGAAGAATTGGAGCGCATCCTCGATCGTCATCTCGAGGACGTCGGCGATCGATCGACCCTTGTAATGGATCTCCAACGCCTCACGGTTGTAGCGCTTGCCCTTGCATATCTCGCAGGGAACGTAGACGTCCGGCAGGAACTGCATCTCGATCTTGAGGATGCCGTCGCCCTTGCAGTTCTCGCAACGGCCGCCCTTCACGTTGAAGCTGAAACGGCCCGGCTTGTAGCCCCGCAGGCGCGCCTCCTGAGTTCCCGCAAAGAGTTCGCGGATCGGTGCGAATAAGCCGGTGTAAGTGGCCGGGTTGGACCTCGGGGTGCGCCCGATGGGGCTCTGGTCGATGTCGATGACCTTATCGACTGCGCCAATGCCCTCGATCGAATCGTGGGCGCCCGGTAGTTCCCGGGAGCCGGTCAGTTCGCGCGAGAGGGCCCTGAAAAGGATGTCCGAGACGAGGGTGCTCTTGCCCGATCCGGAGACACCGGTCACGGCCACGAACCGGCCCAGCGGAAAGACCACGTCCAGGTTCTTGAGGTTGTGTTCACGCGCCCCGCGGACGACGATCGATTGGCCGCTGCCTGTGCGTCTGGTCTCCGGCACGGTTACGGCCAGCTCGCCTCGCAGGTACGCCCCGGTGATGGAGCGCGGTTCGGCCAGGATGGCCTCCAAGGTCCCCGACGCCACGACCTCGCCACCGTGTTCCCCTGCCCCGGGCCCTATATCGATAACCCAATCCGCCGTCCGGATCGTCTCCTCGTCGTGTTCCACGACGAGCACGGTATTGCCGAGGTCGCGCAGGCGCGTGAGGGTGGCGATCAGCTTGGCGTTGTCGCGTTGGTGAAGGCCGATCGAGGGTTCGTCCAGGATGTACAGGACGCCCATCAGGCTGGAGCCGATCTGCGTGGCCAGGCGGATCCGCTGAGCTTCGCCGCCCGAGAGAGTGGCACTGGTCCGGTCGATCGTGAGATAGTTCAGCCCTACGTCGAGCAGGAAGCCCAGCCGGGCGGATATCTCCTTTAGGACCTGGCGGGCGATTGTTTGTTCGCGCTCGGTCAGGTGCTCCAGTAGGCCGCCCACCCATTCGCAGCAGGAACTGATCGAGAGGTTGGACACCTGCCAGATGCTGAGTCCATCGACCGTAACCGCCAGGACCTCCGGTTTGAGACGCTTGCCCTCGCATACCGGGCAAGGTCTGGCAACCATATAGCGCTCGAGCTCTGACTTGATGTAGTCCGAGTCCGTTTCCCGGAAGCGGCGCTCCAGGTTTGGAACGATGCCCTCGAACGTGGCGCCGTACGTATTTTCGCCGCGCTCATTGCGGTAGCCGATGACCACCTTTTCTCCGCGACCGGCGAACAGGATGTATTGCAGCGCCTCTGGCGGCAGGTCCTTGATAGGTGCGCGAGCGTCCCAGCCGTGCTCCTCGCAGACGGCCTCGATGATCTTGACGTGCCAGGACGCCTCCATCGGCAGCCGGGACCACGGCGCCAGCGCGCCGCCGGCAAGGGAGAGATTTCTGTTGGGGATGACCCGTTCCGCGTCCACCTCCAGCCTGCTGCCGAGGCCGGTGCAGGCTGGGCAGGCGCCGTGGGGCGAGTTGAAGCTGAAGCTGCGCGGCTCGAGCTCGTCCACGGTTGTGCCGTCATACGGGCAGCTGTAGCGCTCACTGTAGCGACGCTCCTCGAACGAGGGCGGCTCGCCCTCCCGTGGAAGGGGTGCGATCAGGACGACGCCCTCCCCTAGCCTGAGGGCCGTCTCCACGGAATCGGCCAGGCGGGTGGCATCGGGCCTGGCGGCCGCGAGGCCCGCGGCGGCGGTTGCGGGCTCGGCTTCGGTTGCGGCTGCGATCTCGGTTGCGGCCGCGAGGCCCGCGGTTGCGGCGGGGGCCTCGTCATCGCCGTGGCGAACCACGAACCGATCCACGATGACCTCGATCGTGTGGCGCCGGTACTTGTCCAGCTGCCTCGTCTCGGCCAGGTCCATCTGCTCCCCATCGACCCGAACGCGGGCGTAGCCCTGGCGGCGGATCTGATCGAATACCCGGTCCCCCTCTGTCTTGCGGTCCTTGATGACGGGACCGAGAACCAACAGCCGCGTCCCCTCCGGCAGATCGTAGATCTGGTCCACGATCTGCTGGACGCTCTGCCGCTCGATCTCCCGCCCGCAGGTTGGGCAATGGGGATGGCCGATTCTGGCGAACAGGAGCCTCAGATGATCGTAGATCTCCGTCACCGTGCCGACAGTCGATCGAGGGTTGCGGCTCGAGCCCTTCTGATCGATTGAGATGGCCGGACTCAGGCCGTCGATCTGGTCGACGTCCGGCTTCTGCATCTCGCCCAGGAACTGGCGAGCGTAGGCCGACAAGCTCTCAACATAGCGACGCTGACCTTCGGCGTAGATCGTGTCGAAGGCCAGGCTGCTCTTGCCCGATCCCGAGAGGCCGGTAATAACGATCAATCGGTCCCGCGGCATCGAGACGGTGATGTTCTTGAGGTTGTGTTCGCGCGCCCCGCGAACGACCAGGTGTTCCTGCGGCATGGGCTAGATTGTATGACAGTCGCGCCAAATAGAACAGCCGTTCGGGAGCTTGCAGGCGACCTGCGCAACGTCGGGAGTCGAACGCGCTAGCGATGGCCTGCGCTTCGGAGCCTCGGCACTACCCGAGAACGGCGTCAGGAAGCCCGCGTGAAGCGTTCGAAATGACGTTCGAGTCGTTCCCGGTCGGGCCGGTCGCTGACCGCGCGGGGCAGCTGTATCAGTTGTCCGTGAATCTGCTTGAGGCCGACCAGCAGCATTGGACCATCAGATTCGGCCAGGATCGACCGTTTGACTTCTATCCGGTAGTCCGGCCGGACGGTCAAGAAGAAGTTGTCGAAGGCCGCGTGGTGAAGCTTGCACAAGGCGAGTCCGTTGCTGACCTTGGGTTCCCCTTCGAGTTCTGAGTCGGCAGTGATGTGAGCGGCGTCAAGCAGCTCCCGGTGGCGGAGTCGGCAGAGCGCGCACTGGTCTCGGTAAGCCGAGAGGACCTGCTCACGAAAGGCCTGTTGGTGAAGCCTTCTACGAAATGAGGCCGTCACATACTCCCTCCGGATAGCAGCGCGATCCTCGCTGGCGGCAGGGGTGCCGCTGGGCTCGTTGAGCTGAGCTACGTCGTCTACCGCCACGTCGAAAGTCAGCCTGGCCGGATCATCCCCAACGACATACACGGGTCGGGCGCACAGGTACAGGCTCGGCCTCATTCGATAGAAGAGCGCCAAAGGAACGTGCCTCCTCATCGCCAATCGAAGACCGACGTTATCCGGATGCAGCGCGTCTGTGCCTCGGTATGAGTACCGCAGCAGGGGGCCCACCATTGCATCCGAATAGGGACCATTGGGGATCGTTGTTATCGACAGGGGCAACTCACACGCCTTCGGCTTGAAAATCCCCTGTGGTCCAATCAGCGGCACTCGTTGTCGTTCGAAAACGAACCCCTCTGCGAGACGGGCACGCGGCAGACCATCGGGGTGGCGCTCGATTTGCTCCGTCAGCCAATCGAAGGCGGCCAGTCGGATGCGCATATCGCCGTCACCATTCACACGGAGAGCATATCCACGGCTCGGTGCCTTCGTCCGGTACGATCAACTTGGATCGTTGATTGGTGAGGCCGGAAGATGAGTGATCAGACTGGCACGTCGGAAGAGGCCGCGGCCGAAGCACCGGAAGCCGCGGTCCTCGCGATGGATGTCGCAGCGTCCCGACGGCGGTTGATGCGCGATTCCGTGGCCATCGCCGCATACGCCCTGCCGGTTGGACTGGTGTACGGCTTGGCCACGCTGCAGGCCCACTTTTCGCTCGCAGACGTGATCGTAAGTTGCGTGGTGGTCCTGGCGGGCGGGGCTCAATTCGCGGCCGCTGGGCTCGTCAAGGACGGTGCGTCGTGGCTGGCAATCGTAGGCGTGACGGCGTTGGTCAACGCCCGACACCTGCTCTACTCCGCGGCGCTCGCGCCTTACGTCGCCGAGCGGCCCAGACGCGAGCGCGCCATTCTCGCCCACTTGCTGACCGATGAGACGTTCGCCCTGTCCCTGGCCCATTTTCGGCGGATCGGGCGGTTCGACGGGCGCGGCTACTGGATCGCGGCCCTGGTCATCCTGGTCCCGTGGACGGCCGGCTCCGCGATCGGCTATCTCGCGGCCGGCTCGGTCGATATAGCGCAACTGGGGCTGGACGTGGCCTTTCCAGCGGCGATGGCCGGCCTATCCCTGGGAATGGTTTCGGGCAGGCGCGACGTGGCGGCGGCCCTGGGCGCAGTGGCGGTCGCGGTCGCCGTCGGGCTCTTCGCCGGTACCTCGGTTGGACTCGTGGCCGGAGCGGTCATCGGCCCGCTGTTCGGGCTGGCCGTTCGGCCCTCCGCCACGGACAAGGACCGCCCGCCGGAGACGCCCGAGCCGAGCGCCATGGCGGGCCTGCCGTGAACCTGGGCCTGATTCCCCTCGCATTCCTGATGTGGGCGGTTACGTACCCGGCCCGGGCTCTGCCGATGCTGGCGCCCGGGATCGAACGTCTCCCACCCCTGGCCGTGACGTACCTCCGCCTCGCCGGGCCGGCCGCACTGGCAGCTCTTGCCGCCGTGAACTGCTTGCTCACGATCGACGGACAGACCCACCAGGTCCACCTCCTGCTCGGCGTGGAGCCCCTGGCAGTCGGCTTGTGCGTGCTCGTAGTCGCCAGAACGCACTCGCTGCTGCCCGGTGTGGCGGCTGCCGTCATCCTGGTTGCGCTGGCCCGAGCTATTGGCGCGGCCTGACCGCCGGACTACCGGGGTCTACTGTTCGACCACCAACAGAGTCACCGACTGGGCGGAAACCGTGACCGTCCCGCCGGCAGAAAGCGGAGTCGCCGCGATTTTCTCAGCCGCATGGACCTGGTCGAAGACCCAGGTTTCAGCCGACGTTGCCGGTGTGCCGCCGACGATGGTCAGGGGCTTTGTCGCTGAAGCGTCGCCGAGATTCACTATGACGACGGTTAGCGTGCCATCGACCCGTGTAGCGGCGTAGACCCTCACCAGCGGATCGTCCGAAGCGGCTCGCACCAACCTCGTACCGAAGCGCCGGTACATCATGAAGTCGTAGTACATCGGCTTGGGTGCGCTGCTCCCGACGATGCCCCAATCGCCCGCCAGCGCGAACTGATCGACCATCGTCACCTTTTGCTCCATGAGCCGGCCGAGCACATCGGCAAACCAGATGGCGTTGTAGTGCGAATCCATCGTCGCTGCACCGCCTGAGTTCATCGCCCAGCTGGAGTTCACCTCGGTAACGGCGACGGGGAGATCGTGGCCGGTCTGAGCCCTCACGACGGCTCGCAGGGCCGGAATGATGTCGTCCCACTCCTTGGAGCTTGAGCGCAGATCGTCGATGGCAGGTGGAACCTGCGGGTCCAGAGGAAACGGGTATCGGTGGATCGAAACTATATCGACCAAGTCCCCGTTGGCCTTCAAGAAAGAGCTCAGCCAATCTGTCCTGGCCCGAAGATAGTCGGCCGATGGGTTCGCCACGAACTGACTGACGTCTGGGCCGACGAGTTTGATGGTCGAGTCTACGGCGAGCATGGCCTTGGCCCACTCACGCCAATCCTTGTTGTACCGATCAACGTTGTATCCGGTTAGGCCGTTAGCTACATAAAGGTCAGGCTCATTCCCGATTCCCCAATACTTCACGCCATACTTCTTTGTGACATTCGCATATTTGACCAGGTCCGCGGCCTGCGCAGCCGTACCGCCCTTCAAGCGCACTACGATGCGAGGCGCGGCGTTGAGCTGCCGGCAGAACGCGATGAACTGATCTACCTGATCTTCGGTGACGTCATTCTCATCGCCCCAGTTTCCGCCTGGGAACGTGATGGTCGTCAGCCCGGCCGCGACGATAGTCGACTGAAGGTCGAAAGGAACCGGCAACCACGGTCCGGTGTTGGTGCCGTATACGAGCGGGCTGATGAGGCCCTGATCAGAACCGGCATCGACGAATAGACCGGCGGATGGCGTCGGGGCCGGAGTCGGCGTGGGCGTCGGCGTGACGGACGCGGACCCGCAACCGGATACGAGGAACGTCATGGCCGCCGCGAATGCAACCACGCGGTTGTGGCCGGTGCTTGGCTGATACAACCCACGACTCCCATCCACTCTCGATTCAGTCGAATTGGCGGGCCGATCGACCCCGGCCGGTGAAGCCAGCCCATGGTACGTCTGCGAGTGACTGCGCGGCATGCCGGACATGCGCCCGGCGATGCGGCCGGCCATGACGCCTCCGCGCCGCGGCCCGGACACCGCTGCCGCGTCCAGTGGGTGGGTTCAACGCGCCGGCGCTCCATCGGGCAAGATGAGCCGATGACCATCGTCCCCACGGAGTTCCCCGGCCAGGACCGAATGCGTCTCCGCGCCGCCGCCACGGCCACCGCGTTCCTGCTGAACGGCGCGGCATTCGGGGCATGGGCCTCGCGGATTCCCGCGGTTCAGGCGCAGACGCACCTGGACGAGGCCGGCTTGGGCTTCGCCCTGTTGGGAGCAGCGGTCGGCGCTGTCTTGACGATGTCGATCGGGGGTGCCCTCGGCGGCAAGTTTGGGACGCACGTGACGACCTCGGTCACGCTCATCGGTTGCGCTGTCTCGCTGCCGTTCATCGGCGCCGCGTGGGACTTCACCAGCCTGCTGGTCAGCCTGTTCATTTACGGCATTTTCCAGGGAACGATGGACGTCAGCATGAACGCGAACGGGCTCGCGGTCGAGCGCGCCGGATCCGGCCCGATTATGTCGCGCCTTCACGCCACGTGGAGCATCGGCGCCTTTACGGGCGCGCTGGTCAGCGCTCAGGTTGCCGCCGCCGGTATCGGCGTCCTGCCCGAGTTCGCCGTCGTGGCAGTGACCCTAGCCAGCGGCGGAATCTTTGTCCGTTTCGCGATGCTGCCAGATCGTCACGCCGAGGGCGGCCGCCTCCGCCGACCCAACGGACGCCTGCTCCTGCTTGGCTCTCTGGCGCTGTTTGGGTTGCTGGCCGAAGGCTCCGCGACCGACTGGAGCGGTGTCTACCTCCGTCGCAGCCTCGGGGCGAGCGAGGGCACCGCAGCGCTGGCAGTAGCGACGTTCACCGGTTCGATGTCCCTGGCGCGTCTCTTCGGCGACCGACTCACGATCGTCCTGGGGCCCAGCCGCCTCCTCAGCGGCGGCGCCGCGCTGGCTGCCGTAGGCCTGGGTCTGGCGATCGGCGTTGCCACGCCCGTGGTGGCGATCGTGGGCTTCGGCTTGATGGGGATGGGCCTCGCGGCGGTTATCCCGACTCTGTTCCGGGCCGCCGGATCGCAGCCCGGTATCCCGTCATCCGCCGGAATCGCAGCCGTTTCAACGATGGGTTACGCGGGCTCCCTAGCCGGGCCGCCCATCATCGGGACTTTAGCCGGGGTCGTGAGCCTGCGTGGTTCGCTGGCGATCATCCTGGTGATGCTGGCGATTCTGGCCGTGGCGGGGCATCGAGCCATGACTCGGCCGCCGATCTAGACCGGCTTCTCTATGCGACGGGCGAGTGCTCTCAGCCCGCTAACAAGATCGTAGTATGGCGCGCTCCGCCGTCATCCTCGCCGCCGTCCGCCACGCCGGCCGGGCGGCCGGCTGCCGGTTCTCTTGATCACGTTCGGGGTGACGGTATGGTCCCACGTCGGACGTTCCAGCCACTTAGCCGCCCAGCCATCGTCTTCGTGCTCATCCTTGATTCCGGGCAGCCAGTCCGAAGCTGTGTCCGCGGTAACCTCAACGGGCTCCTCGCCGGCCGGCAGAACCCGTACCTGCATCACCTGGACTTCCGCGGCGCCAGCATCCCCGGACCCTGAAGAACGCCGCTGTCCCGCGCGAACCGGCTTGGCCCCTCGTCCAGAGCGTGCCGGAGCGGTCGCGGGTCTACTCGCGGCTCGCTCCGCGGCCCTGGCCACCACAGCCGACGCGTCCTCCTCCAGGACGCGGAGCCGGATCTGCCGGACCTCGTCGCGGAGGGCGGCGGCGCGCTCGAATTCGAGGTCGCGAGCGGCCTGCCGCATCTCGGCCTCCATCTGGGCCACGAGCTTCTCGACCTGGGCCTTGGCCAGCTCCGAGAGATCGCGTTGCCGCCCCGGACCGACGCCGTCGTACGAGCCGCTCGCCTCCGCGACCGCCTTGAGCCGATCGTTGATGTCCCGAATGCCCTTTACGATCGTCACCGGAGTGATGCCGTGGTCGAGGTTGTACTTCTCCTGGACGGCCCGCCGCCGGTTCGTCTCATCGATGGCCACTCGCATCGACTCGGTGACTCGGTCGGCGTACATGACGACCTCACCCTCGATGTTGCGAGCCGCCCGGCCAATCATCTGCACCAGCGACCAGGCACTGCGGAGGAATCCCTCCTTGTCGGCGTCCAGGATCGCGACGAGCGTTACTTCCGGCAGGTCAATTCCCTCGCGCAGCAGGTTGATACCAACGATCACGTCATATATGCCGAGACGCAAATCCCTCAGTATTTGGACGCGTTCGAGGGTATCGACTTCGGAATGCAGATACTGAACCTTTACACCGAGCTCGCGCAGGTAGTCCGTCAAGTCCTCGGCCATCTTCTTGGTAAGCGTCGTAACGATGGAACGCTCGCCGCGCTCGACTCTGCCGCGTATGAGTTCGAGGAGATCGTCGATCTGGCCCGTTGTCGGCTTGACCGTGATATGTGGATCTACGACCCCCGTCGGGCGGATAAGTTGTTCGACTATCTGCTGGCTTCGTTGCAGTTCATATGGGCCTGGTGTTGCGCTCATGAAAACTGCCTGGTTCACGCTCGACTCGAACTCCTCGAACGTGAGCGGCCGATTGTCCAGCGCGGAGGGCAAGCGGAACCCGAAATCTACGAGAATCTCCTTGCGAGTCCTGTCGTTTTTATACATGCCCACGACCTGCGGAATGGACATGTGGCTTTCGTCCACTACCAGCAGCCAGTCCGGCGGGAAGTAGTCGAGCAGCGTCCAGGGGCGGGATCCGGGTTCGCGCGCGGACAAGTGGCGCGAGTAGTTCTCGATGCCGGTGCAATATCCGAGCTCGCGAATCATCTCGAGATCGAACGTCGTCCGCTGCCGCAGCCTGGCCCCCTCTAGCTCCCGACCCTGAGCCTCGAGCTCGCCGACGCGGACCTCCATCTCTGCTTCGATGGCCTTGACCGCCGCGCCCAGTTTGTCCGCCGGCGTAACGAAATGGCTGGCCGGATAGACGTTGACTTCCTTCCGCTCTGCGAGCAGCTCACCGGTCAGCGGATCAAGTTCCGTGATCCTCTCGACCTCGTCGCCGAAGAACTCGACCCGGACCAGGTGGTCCTCCGCGGCCGGAATTAGCTCGAGCGTGTCGCCGCGAACGCGGAACCGAGCCCGCGTCAGGGCCTGATCGTTGCGCTGGTACTGGAGATCCACGAGATGGCGCAGCACGGCGTCGCGGCGATATTGCCCGCCGACGCGCAACCGGAGAATCGTGGCACCGTAGTCGACCGGAGCGCCCAGGCCGTAGATGCAGCTCACGCTGGCGACGATGATCACGTCGCGTCGCTCGAACAAAGCCTTCGTGGCCGCATGCCGGAGCTTGTCGATCTCGTCGTTTCGACTCGAGTCCTTCTCGATATAGGTGTCCGAGCGCGGCAGGTACGCTTCTGGCTGGTAATAGTCGAAGTAGCTGACGTAATACTCGACGGCGTTGTCCGGGAAGAACTCCCGGAACTCGGCGTACAGCTGAGCGGCCAGGGTCTTGTTGTGAGCCAGCACCAGAGTCGGCTTCTGGTGCTTTTCGATCACGGCGGCGATGGCGTAAGTCTTGCCGGTGCCGGTAGCTCCCAGCAGCGTCTGGTGGCGCAGGCCTTTCGCGAGGCCTTCGCTCAGCTTCTGTATCGCTCCCGGCTGGTCGCCGGTCGGCTGGAAGTCGGCAACGAGACGGAAATCGGGCACGTCAACCCTCCAACTTTTGGGGTTCGAGTATACCGTTCTCGGCCGTAATAGAACGGCCGTTCTATCGTGCCGCAATTCCGCAATGCCACGACCCGGGCTCGCTCTTCTACCAGACGAAGCCCGACCCGACCGTATCTTGAATGGCCGCGACCATAGCCGACTGCGGAATCATGTGGATCTGCCCATTGGTGTTGCCGCCGCGGTTGTTGCACTGCCGGCCGCACGTGTCCAGGTAGGTGTACGTGGGCGGGTTCGCGGCGTTGTCGTAACCGATGATCGCTACCGCGTGGCGGGTGTGGGGCGTCTTGGCGCCATCCTGCCAGTTGGGAAGGTCGAACGTATCGAGCTCTGCGACGACCGGGATTCCGTCGCGGCCGACATCCAGGGTCACGGCCGTCTGCAAATCGCGAGCGAGAGTGGGATCGGCCCGGATGACGCTCGCATACCAGCTCTCCGACCAGCTCTGGAGGTTGTGGTTGGAGACCTCCCAGTTGAGCCCGGTCATGATGTTGGTACGAGGAGCGCCGCGGGTGGGATACAGGGCCGAGCCGTCGGAGCTGGCGAAGACGGCGATGCCGGCCGATTTCCAGCCGGGCGGCTGCGCTTCCATAGCCATATGCATGATGAATCCGCGGCCATTCGCGGTGAAGCCGCTGACTCTGTCCGTGCCGGACCAATACGTCCCGATGCGCGTGCTTCCGGATGTCGCGACCGCCGGCCCTGGACTGGGCCACGCGACGCCCTCGCCAGCGTACGGATCCAGGAAGTAGCCGGCTGTCCCAGTCACGTTGGGAAAGCCGGTCAGCTGCTGCCAGTAGTACAGGGCGACGGTGCTGGCACCCGGCCCGCACAGGTTCCAGTAGCTGGTGTCACTGTACCGATTGCCCTTTTCGTCGCTGCCGGATCCGGTCGGCTCGACGATCCAGCGAGTCCAGGTCGTGTCGAGCGTGAACGCGGACGGCAACGCGGCGCCGGTGTAGGGATTCGTCATCGGGTCGACGTTCGGATCGAGTGTCACGACCTTGCCCTGAATCAACGACATCCGTCCGACGGACTTGAGATTGAGCCAATCCGACGATTGCGTCGGAAGAGGTCGGCGCAGGTCCACAGTGAATGCCGGGTCCGTGGGTTGCGCGCCGTTGGCCGGGGGCGGGCTGGGCGTGGCGAACAGGTTGATCGGATCGAACGTCGGCCCCGGGCTGGGATCCGCGGTCGGGCTGGCGGTATCGCTCGCGGGCAGTGACGCATCGCCGATGTTGGTGTCGGCGGCGCCGGTACCGGTCGGGCCGGCGTTGCCTGGCGGCGCGGAGAGAACGGCGGCCCCGCCGATAACGAGCAGACACACGACGAGGACCGCGGCAATTCGACCGGCCCGCCGCTGGCGGGGCGGTTCGGGGCGCGGCCGAGACGGCGACCTGGATTGTCTGGACTGCTTCATGACACCAACCTAGCGACGTGCGCGAACTTAGTGATGCGATCCGGACTTCGTTCCACGCACTGGAGCCCGCCCCCGAGCCCTTGCCGAATCCGCGTCCCGGGAACCCGGCCCCCGCCGCTCGCTGCGCACTGCCGCCAGCGCCGCGTCCACGGCCTTCTCGACTTCGGCGCGAGTGCCGTCGCTATCGACGATCAGAGTCGCGGCCTCGCGCCAGAGCGGGAGCGAAGCCGCCTGCGCGGCGATGCGCTGGCGGGCGTCCGCGATGGACATCCCCCGCTGGACCAGACGCGCCAGTTGAGTTGCCTGGCTGCAATTGACGAGCCAGACCTCATCGCACCACGGCGCGTGGCCCGCTTCCACGAGCTTGATGGCCTCGAGCACGATGGCCCGCGGACGTTTCATGTCCGCTGCGCGAATCGAAGCTTCCAGGACTCCGCCTATGGCGGGGTGGACGATCGCCTCCAGGTCGGCCAGCAGAATTGGGTCGGCAAAGACGACCCTTCCCAGACCGCCGCGGTCCAGCGAGCCGTCGCGATGGCGGAATTCCTCGCCGAAACGGGCCACGATCGCCTCCGTAACGGGCGTCCCGGGCGTCATCAGCGAGCGAGTCAGCAGGTCCGCGTCCACGACGACCGCGCCGCGGGCCATCAGCCAGCCGGCCACCGTGGATTTGCCGCTGCCGATCGGGCCGATCAGGCCGATCAGGGGCGCATTCGAGCCGAGGGTGCCGCGGCGACGATCGGCCAGTTTGAGTGTCTTCACGGGGCCGCTTCCTCCAACTCGAGCCAGGCTTCCTCCGCTACGGCCAGAGCATCGTTCACGAGTGCCAGGTCGCCGCTGACCCTCCGCAATTCGAGGAAGTTGCCGTGGACGCCGGGGTCCGCCAGAGCTGCCTCGAGCGAACCCTTGAGTCCGACCAATCGGGCCAACTCCTCGTCGACCATCGCCTTGCGCCGACGATAGTCGTCCTTCGAGAGCTTGGCAACCGGTGGCCGAACCGCCGCGGGTCGGACTGTCGCCGAGACTGCTGCCGAGACCGCTGCCGACCCTACAAGGTCGTCCGCTGAGGCGTCCGAGGCTTCCGGGGCAGTGGAAGCAGCCACTCTCCCGACCGAGTTCGCCCGGCCTCGACCGCCGACCTCCACCGTACGTCCAACATGCAGCCGCCTTGCCTCGCTTTCCGCGGCTGCCTTCACAGTCCAGCCGTCGGCGACCGCCGCCCGCCACTTCCGGTAGCCACCCTCGAACGGAACGGCCAGGCCGGCGTCTACGACCCACAGCGAATCGCAGACCTTCTCCAGCAGCCGCCGGTCGTGGCTCACGATCAGGAGCGTCGCTTCCGTGTCGGACAGGAACGCCTCGAGGGCTTCCCGGGCGGGGATGTCGAGGTGGTTCGTCGGCTCGTCCAGCAGCAGCAGATTCGACGGCAGCAGGAAAAGCAGCGCCAATTCCAGGCGCGATCGCTCGCCGCCGGACAGGGCCGAGACTTCCTTTAGAACGTCGTCCCCTCGGAACAGGAAACGCGCCAGGTGGCCGCGCGCCGCCGCTGGCGTGAGCGGTATTTCCGCGAGCAGCGCGTCCAGCACCGTTGCGCCGGGGATCGGCGCGTCACGAAGCTGAGCCAGGTAACTCGGCTGGACGTTCTTGCCCAGTTCGAGAACGCCGTCCAGTGGCGGCAGCGAGCCGGTGATCGTTCGCAGCAACGTGGTCTTGCCGGCGCCGTTTGGTCCGACGATCCCGACGCGCTCGCCTCGCCGAAGCTCCAACCACGGGACGCGTGCAACCGGTACCCGAGCGTCTGTCGAAAAGACGCCGTATCCCACGACCAGGTCATCCGCCCTGACAACGACCTCGTGTGAACGAGCCGGACCACCGCCCGCGAGAGCCGACGTCGGCAGCCGCAGTTTCGCGTCGTTCCGCCGCACTTCCATCGGCTCGAGTGCCTCCAAGCGGGCCTCGTGCTCGTGCATCTTGCCGTGCTTGCGCTGGTGGCGGTACTGCTGGATCAACTCCTTCTCGCGGGCGATCACGCCGGCTCGATCCTCCGCTTCCTGAGCGGCTCGCAGGTCACGTTCCGCGCGCTGGCGGGCATATGAGGAGTAGCTGCCGCGGAACGGCGTTAGATGTCGATCGCGCATCTCCCAGACGCGCGTGACCGTGGCGTCGAGGAAGGCCCGGTCATGGGATGCCACGATTAGCCCGCCGTGTCGGCGATTGAGGTGCTCCTCCAGCCATTCCAGCGCGGCCAGGTCCAGGTGGTTCGTGGGCTCGTCGAGCATTAGGAGATCCGGGTCCGCCAGCAGCAGCCGAGCCAGGGCAGCTCGCGTCTGCTCACCACCCGATAGGTCGGTCGGTGGCCGATCCCACTGGTCGCGCTCGAAGCCTAAACCCGAGAGTGCCTCCTCGACGCGCTGGTCGAGAGCGTAGCCGTCCTTAACGGCGAACTCGTGCTGGACCGCCTCGTATTCCGGTTCGATGACACGACCCTCGTGCTCGAGGCGGCGAAGCGTCAGCTCCAACTCCTCGAGTCGCTTGGCGCCGGCACGGACGGCAAGCCTGAGGCTGGGGGCGCCGGTGAATTCGGCATCGACGTTGGCTTCCTGGCGAAGCATGGCGATGGCCAGGCCGCGTTTCCGTTGGATCTGACCCAGGTCCGGTTCGTCCATGCCGCCGATGAGTCGCAGAAGCGTCGTCTTGCCGGCGCCGTTGGGCCCGACCAGCCCGATCCGGTCGCCGGCAGTGATGGCTGCATCGACGTGATCGAGGATGACGAAGTCGCCCACCTCGCGGACGACCCCAACGAGTCGAACTATCGACATCAGGCGATGCCCTCGGAGGAGGCGCCGCTGGGCGCGGCGCTGGGCGCGGCGCTGGGCACGGCGCTGGGCGCGGCGACGTGCGCCCCGCTGGACCGGGCGGCGGCGCGCCTCGTGGCAGCGGATTTGCGCGTGGCCGCCAGGCGCCGCTGGCGATCGGCCACGGCAGCTTCTTCTTCACGGGTTCGACCGAGGGCGGCCTCGCCGGAGAATTCGGTCCAACGGGGACCACGGCGGACCGGCGGCGCGGGTTCCGCCGGCACCCCGGGCTTCTGTCCGGCCGGAAGCCGCTGACACCAGCCGCAATAGTGCGTCGATCTACCGCCGACCACGATCCGGCGGACCTGGCGGCCGCAGCGATGGCACGGTTGCCCGGCACGCTGGTAGACGTCCAGATGCTCCTGCATCGAGCCGTCGCCTTCGGGCGCCGTGTAATCGTCCACCGAGCTGCCGCGCCGCTCTACCGCCTCCGCCAGAACCGATTGCAGGGCTGCGTGGAGCCGGCGCGCGTCGGCCGGCCGCAGCATGTGGGCGTCGCGAAGCGGATGAATCCGCGACCGCCACAGGGCCTCGTCGGCGTAGATGTTGCCGACGCCCGCCAGGAAGTCCTGGTTCATGAGCAGGGTCTTGATCCGGCCCCAGCGGCGGGAGAGCAGCTCGGCCAACCGTCGCGCGGTGAAACCGTCGGAGAGCGGCTCGTCCCCGGAGGCGAGTACGCCGGCCGCCTCGCCTGCCACCGGCAGTCCAGTGGCAGGGTCCCGGCGATACAGCCCGATCCGCCCAAACTTGCGCATATCGCGGAACTGCAGTTCGCGGCCGTCATCCAGAGCCAGCACGAGGTGGACGTGGCGGTCCCCGAGTGTGCCGGCGGGCACGACGAAGAGCTGGCCCGTCATCTTGAGGTGAACGGTCAGGACCGCAGGGGCCGGGTCCCTGTGTGACGAACCGAGGGCAATGAGGAGTTGCTTCCCACGCCGACCAACGCTCTCGATCTGGCGGCCGACCAGGACTGCCGAGAACGTCTCCGGGTCATGGCTGCGCAGCGTCCTGGGCCAGTTGGAGCTGACACCGGAAACGCGCGCGCCCACGATCAGACGACGCAAATCGCGCGCGATAGTCTCGACTTCGGGCAGTTCGGGCACACCAAGAGGTTAGCGGCGCGGGCGCTGTCGCGTCTGAGGCGCATAGAGCGCGGCGATCTCGCCGCTGCATTTGCTAGCCGAACTGCCAGCGGGGCGACTAATATCGTGTCTGCGTCGACTCCCGCTGCGCCGAAACAATGGAGGAATGGTGGGTTTTCTCAGGCGTCCACCGGTCGAAAAACGGGGTGCCCTCATCGATCCGGATGTGCTCGCGGTCGAAAAGATGCGCCGCGACGGCGCCGATCCGACGGTTACCCACCGCACGCGCCACTTTTTGTACTTGCCCGGAGTTGCGAACGCCCAGCTGGCGGCCCGGGCCCTCAAGAACCCGACGCGCAAGATCGAGGTCGATACCTCCGCCCGAACCGGCTACTGGCTCGTAGTCGTGGAGCAGTCGATGCTGGTAACTCCGGAGTCAATCGCCGTCCTACGCCGCCAATTCGAGGCTGTGGTCCAGCCGCTCGGCGGGGTCTATGACCGCTGGCAGGTGGAAGTCGCCGGCGGCTAAGCGGGCACCCTTCCTTGATCGCGCCCTTGTCCACTTGGGCGGTAGATCTTGTCGATTGCTCGTGCGGTGAGCCTAATGACGCTCAGGCTTGCGAGCCGGCCGGATTCCGGTTCAGACCGCCCGGAGTTGACACCAATTCGGGCCGATTCGCAGGAATTCGGATCGATTCGCAGGTTTGGCGCCGGCCGAGTACCCAGGAACCGCGCGGATTCTGTGCTTTGTGCTCGCCCGGCGAGCGTTGAGCAAGAACAGCCTGCGTGGCGGGTTCGGAAGTCCGCCGGCGACATCGACATCGCGCTGGTCCCCTACCCCAAGACTTCCGCCGGAACCTCGCCGAGTTCCGCCAACACCGCATCCTCGCGGGTGAGCGGCTGCATCGACTCCCAGTCATCGCCGACTTTGATGTCCACCGTGAGCGGCACGTCCAGCGCGACGGCGCCCTCCATCGTCTCGCGGACGATCGGCACGATGATGTCCAGCTCGTCTCGCGGAACCTCGAGCACGAGTTCGTCGTGGACCTGCAGCAGGACGCGCGCCCGAACCGGCCGGCCTGCAACGCGGGCGTGACTCAGCCGCTCCGACAGCCTGATCATGGCGATCTTGATGATGTCGGCGGCGGTCCCCTGGATCGGCATGTTGATAGCCATCCGCTCCCCGGCGCCGCGCAGCGAGGCGTTGGACGCGTGCAACTCGGGGATGAAGCGGCGCCGCCCAAGGAGCGTCGTCACGAAGCCCTGCCGGCGCGCCAGATCCTTGATCTGGATCATGTAGTAGCTAATTCCGCTGTACGTGGCGAAGTAGTTGTCGATGAACGCCTTCGCTTCCGCTCGCGAGATGCCGGCCCGCGACGACAGGCCGAAGTCGCTCATCCCATACGCCAGCCCAAAGTTGACCATCTTGGCCATCGAGCGTTCATCGTGGTTGACGTCCTGCGGCGCCTTGTGGAGGACGAGGGCGGCCGTCTCGCGGTGGATGTCGGCGCCGCGGGCGAAGGCGTCGCGCAGATGCTCGTCACCGGACACATGGGCCAGGATGCGCAGCTCGATCTGCGAGTAGTCGGCGGCGAGCAGGGTTAAGCCGGGGTCGCCGGCGACGAATGCCCGGCGGATGCGCCGGCCCAGGTCCGATCGGATTGGGATGTTCTGGAGGTTTGGATCGGATGAGGACAGGCGTCCGGTGGCGGCGACAGCCTGGTTGAACGTTGTGTGCAGCCGGCCATCGCGGTCGGAAACCAGCGCCGGCAGGGCTTCGATATAGGTCGAGCGCAGCTTGGAATACAGCCGCCAGTCGAGCAGCTTGGCGATCATCGGGTGGGCCGGCTTGAGGTCCTCCAGGACCGATGCGTCGGTCGAATAGCCGGTCTTGGTACGTTTGCCCTTGGGCAGGTTCAACTCGTAGAAGAGGATCTGCTCGAGTTGCTTGGGCGATCCCAGGTTGAACTCGTGGCCGACATCCAGGTAGATCTCCGACTCAAGTCGAGCCATCTCCGCGCCGAATTCGACGTCCAGCTTGGACAGCGCCTCGCGGTCGATGGCGACGCCGGCCGCCTCCATTTCGGCCAGCACCGGGATGAGCGGCAGCTCAATCTCGCGGAATAGCCGATCGAGGCCGGCCTCCTTCAGCGCCGCGTCCAGCGGCTCGCGAACCGCCAGCGCCGCCAGGGCGTCCTGGCCGATCCGTACGGCAGGCGGCACGTCGCCGGCGGGGGGCAGGGTCACGTCCAATCGCTCGTGAGCGATGTCGGCGATGGTCTGGCTACGCAGCGCGGCGTTCAGCAGGTAGGCGGCAATCTGCGTGTCGAAGGCGACGGACATCGGCGCAGTCGCCCCGCCGGCGATGTTCGCCACGACGAGTTGCTTGGTATCGTGCCCCACGATTCCGATGCGGGAGCGCACCAGCAGATCGCCCAGCCGCGCCACCGCCTCGTGGCCTTCCGCCACCACGACGCGGCCGTCGGGGCCCGCCAGCGCGAGTGCCTGCGGCATGCCGCGCAACGGGCGCGGGTCATCCATCAGGAGAGCGGCGCCGACCTCGCGCTGCCCCGCCAGCCAGTGGGTTACGTCCTCCGCGTCGGCGTCCGTAGCATCGAAACGGTCCAGCAGCGACGGGTCCGCCACGGCCGCGCGCAACGCCGCCGGCAGATCCACGGGACCGTCCGCCGCCTGGTCCGGGCGCCGCCGTTCCGCCGCTGGGGTCGGGCCGGGCTCGGTCAAGCCCGTCGACCCGAAGTCCATCGATAGTTGCAGTTCCCCGCCTTCGTCCAGCGGGGAGCGGCTCGAACCGCGCCCTCCCTCAGCGCGGTACCGGGGACCGCCGGAACCTCGCCACGCTTCTCCAGGGACGCGCGGCGCCTGGCCGGGGACCTGGGCCGCGGGCATTGTCACGGCCTCGTTGCGCAGCGTCTGAACGGCGTCCAGCGCCGACTCGCCCGTAAGGGCCGGCAGGCGGTCGATGAGGCTTCGGAACTCGAACTCGCGGAAGAGTCGGACGACCTCGGCGCGATCGTAATCGCTCAGCCGGGCAGCCTCCAGATCGATGGCAATCGGTAGGTCGCGCACGATTCGGGACAACTCGCGGCTAATGAAGACCTGCTCACGTGCCTCGATCAGCTTCTCGCGCAGTTTGTCCGGCTTGACCTCATCCAGCCGTCCGTAGATACCCTCGAGCGACTCGAACTCACGAACCAGTTTTGCCGCGGTCTTCTCGCCGACACCCGGAATGCCCGGAATGTTGTCGCTGGGATCGCCCTTGAGGGCCTTGTAGTCGATCATCTGATCCGGCCGCAGATCGAACCGCTCCGTAATCTTGGCCGGGTCGTAGTAGACCGTTGAGTCGACGCCCTGGCGGGTCGTCATCAGGCGGGTTCGGGGCGTCACGAGCTGAAGCATGTCCAGGTCGCCGGTGACGATCGTGGTCTCGATGCCGCGGGCGTCGACGTCGCGCGTAATCGAACCGATGACGTCGTCCGCCTCGAAGCCTGCCATCTCATACACGGGTATGCGCAGGGCGGCCACCACTTCCCGAACCTTGGGAAACTGGGCCCGCAGGTCATCCGGCATGGCCGCTCGAGTGGCCTTGTATGCGGCGAACTGCTCGTGCCGGAAGGTGGGGCCGGGCAGGTCGAAGCAGGCCGCGACGTAGTCCGGCTGGAGGTCCTGGATCCCGCGCAGCAGGATGCTGCAGAACCCGAAAACGGCGTTCACGAGCTCGCCCTTGCTGGTGGTCAGGGGCGGCAGGGCGTGATATCCGCGGTAGATGAGGCCGTTGCTGTCGAGCAGCATGAGGCGGGTCATGAGGGCCTCTGGCGGTCGGACGCGGGCGATTGTCCGGTCCGGCAAGTGTACCCGCCACCCGGGACCGACGAGCTACCGACCGGAGCGGCGCGGCATCCGGCGCGGCATGACCAGCACCAGCAGCCCCAGCAGCAGGATCGCAACGGACCCCAGGCCCACCACAAGGCGCCAGTCGAAGCCGATTGGCCCAGAGAGATCCGTAGCGCTTCCGACCACGCTGACGTTTCCGGCGACGCCACTGGCGGGACTCGTCGGCTGCGAGCCCTTGCCAGTCCCGTTGCCGTTGTCGCCGCTGCCCACGGATACGCCGGCAGGCAGGGTCAAGGCTTGAGCCGATGACCCGGCGGCTGAGAAACCGACACCGCCCGGGGCGAAGCCCGGCAGTGACGGTGGATTCACGGTGGTGGCGGTCGTCCCTGGACGAACCGGGACCGCAGTGCTGCTCTCCGTTGCAGGTGCATTGGCCACGTATGCGGCGGCGGGACCGGATCGGGAGGCGATCGTGCTGGCCTGCGGCGCGACCGCGGAGGCACCCGCCACAAATATGATGCCGGCCAGACCCATCGCCACCAGTGAGCCACCCAGCGACCTGACTCGGTCCAGCCCGAAAATCCGCCCGAGCTCGCGCCGTCTGGTAGGGCGCAACAACTCCACGTCGTCTACGCCAAGCGTGAATTCACGCGCACGCGGCGGGACGGGCAGCCCAATCGTTGCGGTGGCGATAGCACCCAGGTCGCCAAACAGACCGGCACAAGAGTCGCAGTCCGCAACAAGCGCCAGAGCTAGCTCGCGATCGCGCGTGTTCACATCGCCTCCAAAGAGGCGGACGACCAAGGACTCGTCGTGGCTGCGGTGCGAGGCGGCGCTTCTATCCATTACGTCCCACAGACGATCTCAACCACGGAACAGTTCCCTCACTGGTTCCAAGGATTTGCGAAGAGCGGCCCGGCCGCGGTGGATCCGCGATTTCACGGTACCCACGGAGACACTCATGATCCGTGCTATTTCCGCGTAGTCGTAGCCCTGAACGTCGAACAGCACGATGCAGTTGCGCTGGTCGAACGGCAGCGCCTCCAGCGCCGCAGCCAGGGCCCGCGACCGCTCGACAATCAGCGCTCGCGGTTCCGGTTCGGCCTCGGGCCCGGCAGGAGGCTGCCAGCTCTCGTCCTCCAGTTCCGGGTAGGGCTGGAACGGCCGCCGCCGACGCGCCCGCTGCAGATCCATCGCGGCGTTTACCGCAATCCGTCCGAGCCAGCTTCGGACGCTGCCGCCCCGAAACGAGGCCAGGTTTCGATACGCACTGAAGAAAGCTTCCTGGACCGCATCGGCCGCCTGGTCGGGATCCGGAACGAGGCGGTAAACCAGGACAAAGAGGTGGTCCTGGTGACGCCGGACGAGCTGATTGAAGGCCTCCAGTTCGCCGCGCAGGGCTTCCTCGATCAGAGCCGCATCCACAGCCTGGCTGGCATCGTCGGCGGAACGTCCCTTCGGTGCCTCGGGAGTTGTCACGGGCCGGTCAGCCACACTCTCATCCACGGTCACTGCGCCCACGGGCGGCGCGCGGATTGGCCGCGGCGGCGCGAGGATAGCATGCGCCGTACGCGACTCCCACACGGTCAACGTGAGCGTATGCGACGCGGGCAGGGCCCTCCAGGCTGTACCATGCCGGCTGGCCGTGCCGAAGTGGCGGAACAGGCAGACGCGACGGTCTCAAAAACCGTTGAGGGCAACCTCGTGCGGGTTCGACCCCCGCCTTCGGCACCACGCGCCAGTTTGGGCTCCCTGCCCTAGCAGCGCCCAAACGTGATATGCAAAGAGCAACGATCGACCACCAGAAATGCCGTGAGCATGTCCGGCGACACAATCGCCGTGCTGATGGCGCGCGCCGATTGAACAGGTAAACCCAGGCCGGCACGATGGCCACGAGAATCGCCGGAATCGAAACGAGAGCCCCCCGATGTGGGCGGCCGACAACTACCTGGCCCAGGCCGGGCAATAGGAACGATAGCGCTGTGGCCACCGCCGGCGACCGCATGACCGAGTCGTCCGACTCATCGCCGACCGCCACCGCGCCCAGCCGAGGGCAGACCGTCAGGAGCTAGCAGCCGACGCCCCCGCCACCGCCACCACCGGAACCGGAACCGGCCGGAACCCCGTCGAGCCCATGCGCCACGGCGTTCCTGATCTTGTTGACGCGGTCGACGGTCAGGTATTCCGCGTAACCGTTGCTGGGCGTAAACGTGTAGCTCTTGACGTTGGTGCCCGCGATCTTGCTGGCCAGACCGGCGAGCTTTGAGGCGTCGGCTTTTGGCATGTCCGTCCAAAACGTTCCGCCAAGGGAAGTGATGACGCTCGAAATCCGCGACAATAACGCGCACGGATTGAGGTTATCGCGCAAAGCCTTGATCACCAGCTGCTGACGAGACATGCGGTAGTAGTCCGAGTCGTAGCCGATGACATGCCGCACTCGGGCGTAGGCCAGCGCCATCGCACCGTTGAAGTGGTGCTGACCGGCGGCGATATTCAAGGCTGTGTGGCCGCTGCCATCGGCGTCCGGGTACGGGAACGCCTTCAGCGTCTGGACGCGATATGGCGTATTCATGTCAACGCCGCCGAGGGCATCGACCAGGTGCACGAAGCCCATCAAGTTGACGAGAATCATGCCGTCCACGTGGACGCCGGTCAGTTGCCCGATCGCACCTTCAAGTGCTTTGAAGCCACGGACGCCGTTAGCCCCCGGGAAGTACTTGGGATGGGCTTCGGCGTAGACGTAGAGCCCGTAGAGGTAGTTCTGGTAGTTGTGCCGCTCGTCGTACGCGGTCAGATACTGCGGGAAGCAGTGGCAGGCGAAGGCCGCGGCCGATTCTGGGGCGAGCGGGATATTGAAGAGGTTGCGAGGGATGCCATACATGGCCGAGCGGCCGGTGGCAATGTCCACCTGGAGAAGGATGATGGTGTCGGTGCGCAAGCTCCAGCGACCCGCTCCCGCATCAGCGCCAATGAGGAGCAGGTTGAGCATTCCGTCGTTAGCCCAATCCGTGGCGGTACCAGTCGATGGCGGCAGCATTTCCAGCGGGTACGTCGGCGCCTTGACCACGACCCCGACGGGACTCGACGAGGGAGTGTCCGAGGCCGTCTCCGAGGCGGTCCCCGACGCCGTGGGCCCGCTGGTTGGGGTCCCCGTCGGCGGGGCCGGCGTGTCGGTGGCGTCGTCCGCATAAGGCGGGACCGTGGGGTCGCCGGGCGGCTGCGTCGCGTCCACGGCGAACATGCACTCCGGCCCGTTTGGATCGGTGATGCAGTTGACCGCCTGCTGTCCGGAGGCGTCCGCGACGGCGATGTAGCCGTGGATGCCGACGGTTGTCGTCAACAGGGCCGCCAGCATCAGTGCTGCTCCGAAACGCGCCGTCGTCGATGCCCTGCCGACAGCGCGGAACGTTCCGCCCGCCACCAGATATGCGTCCACGATTGCCCAGGTGTGGTATCCGAGGGCCATGAGGTCGACGATCAGAATGGCCATCTGCCATTGCGGCATAAGGGCCGCGTCGAGGATGTCGTGGCGGAAGAAGATCAACACCACGGCAATGGCGACGGTGATGATCACGGCCGGAATGGCGATCAAGGCTCCGCGGCGAAGTCTCCCCGAGGCGGCCTGGCCGAGTCCGGGCAAGAGGAACGACAGCACCGCGGCCATGCCCGGCGAGTGCAGCAGGGACCTAAGGCGCATCTTGGTCGACCCTCATCTTGGCCCGCCTGGACGGCGGGCGGCTGGTCCGGCGGGTTCGAACCATCGTACTATGCCCGATCCTGTCGACGACGATCAACAAGGCGCTAGCAGGTGAAGCCGCCGCCGCTGCTCCCGCCCGTGGCACCGGCCGCCGGCGGAACGGTGTCCAAGCTATGGGCCACGACGTACTTGGCCTTGGCCCATGTCGTCGGGTTGATATAGGTGCTGCCTGATCCGAGGGTCGTGGGATCGAGCGTGACGCTCTTCACTCTGTCGCCCGTGATGTACTTGGCAATGCCGGCCCATTGCACGGCATCTCCCAACGGCATATTGGTCCAGAACGCTTTCCCGACGTCGTCGAGGATGTGCTGCATCCGAGGCAGCAACGCACAGGGATTCATCGCCTGGCGCATCGACTTTAGAACCAGCTGCTGGCGCATCATCCGGCTGTAGTCCGAGGTGTAGATACGAGTCCGGGCGTAGGCCAGCGCCCAATCCCCGTCCATGTGCTGTGCGCCTGCCTTGACTGTGAACCCAATGTCGTAGCCGCCGTTCACCTGCGCCGTGATGGTCTGCAAGCCACCGGACGTGGCGGCGTCGGCAATCATGTGAGGGATCACGGACGGATCTGACATCGGGTACCCAGTGTGCGGCGGGCTCACGTTGCAGACCTTGTACTTCGCGGCCCAGGTGCCCTTCCTCCCGCATGGCATGTCGTAGGCGGTGAGGTTGGCCGGCACCGTGATGTCTATCCCGCCGATGTCGTCGATGAGCTTGACGAGGCCATCGAGATTGATTACGGCAAAGCCATCGATCGTCAGACCCGTGAGGGACTCCACGGCTTGTTGAGTGGCTGTCATGGCGCGGATGTACGACTGGTCGTTGCCTTGCGCGTCCAAGCCCTGGTAGAACGGGAACCAGCTTGGATGGTTCCAGCCTGCGTCGTTGGCGAGCCAGTTGAGCATGTACGGGTACGTGTTGGCCGGACAGCCGTTCGCGCTCGTGGCGTAGTGCGCGGCAATGGCCCTGGGCAGCGGGACGCACATCGTGTTTCGAGGGATCCCGATCAGCGCGGCCCTGCCGGTGGCGAGGTCTATGTGGACGACGATCATCGTGTCCGGCCGCAGACCCAGGTTGCGCCCGCCGCCCGATCCCGCGTCGATCCCGGCGAGAAGCACGTTCAGCTGGCCGTCATCCGCCCAGTTCGTGGCGCTGGTCGGCACGTTGAACGATGGCAGGCTCGATGGGTCAAAGGTCCCGAGGGGACCGGATGGACTTGGCCCCGCACCCGATCCGCCGGGTGACCCGCTGTCCAGCACTTGGTTGGGATCGTCCGTGGGTATCGCCAACGTCTGGCCGGGTCTGACGGTGGGCACGCCGGCGAACATGCAGGCGCCGGTCGCAGACGAGATGCAGTTGAGCCCGTTCTTGACGCTCAAGTCCACCGAAGCGACAGCGGCGTGTACCAACACCGTGCCGGAGAGGAGGATGACGATGCCGGCCGTTGCCATGAACGACCTCGCAGTCGGACTCTGGCTACGCTTTCGGGGGAATGCGCTGCTCGCCAACAGGTATGAGTCGGCGACCGCCCACAAATGGTAGAGGAGGGCTATCACGTCGAGGATGAGCAGACTGGTCAGCCATCCCTGGTTGCTCGCGGAATCGAGAATCGAATGGCGATCGAAGACTAGAAGCAGGACGAAGGCGCCGAGAATGGCCAGTGCCGGGATGGCCACGATAGCCCCGCGGTATCGCCGGCCGGCGGCGGCCTGACCCAAACCTGGGAGCAGGAACGACATGGCGGCGGCGACCAGGGGTTTTCGCAGCAGCGACCGAAACTGCATCTGTCTTGGTTTCTCCGTTACGCCGCAGTACTTTGCCAGCCGACGAAGAGATCGTACGTGCCTGGGTCATTATGCCTGAGCCGGTCCAGGCCAGCCGCGTGGGACGAGCCGGCAGATGCTGGTGTGACGAGTAGTCGCGGCATTCCGGGCGTTTCTAGAACCAGACGAGGCCGCTTGATGATGCCAGCGCGACCAGCACGGACACCAGCACCCAGACCCCTATGAGGGCGGAGATTATTGCGAATCGCAGCCGAACCAGCGCCAGACGTCGCCGCACGGAATTCGAAAGTCGCCCGATTTCCGGCCGGACGGCAGCCAGTTGGGACAGCCCGTCGCCGCCTTCGGCGGTCGAGCGGAGAGCGGCGTGGTACGCCAGGCTGACGGCAATTCGGAGCTGCGACATTTCTGGATCCGAGCTGATCGCGGCATCGGCGGCGGCTGTATCGATCGGCCGGCCCTCATATGCATTCGCCAACAACTCCAGGTCTTGACGGCGGGAGCGATCACGGGGCGTGGCGGTGGGCAGGCCCGCGATCGTGGCGCGGGTTTCGTCCAGGCGTCCCGCGACGATAAGCATTGTTGCCCGCCAGTACGGCGGCGCAGTTCCCTCAGCATGTGCGGCCAACCAGGTGCGAGCCTCGGCGGGATTCCGTGGCTGCTTTCCAAGGTCTTGGGTCGGCCAGTCGGCGCGAACGCTCTCGTCCAGCCAGGACAGCACGTCTTGAGAGGGCCAGCGGTCCCTAAGGCGCAACGCCAGTCCGACCATTAGCACCGGGCAGGGGATGAGAACGGCCGCCGCGAACACGATTGGCGGGACTCGCTCCCAGCACAACAGGGCCAGGGCGATTGGACCGGCCGCCGCCACGACCAGTTGCAGCTTTGGGCCGGGGCCGTCCAGCGCGAACGCCCGCCGCTGAATTACGACCATTGGGTTGGGACGAGGCGCGGCCAGGCGCTCGAGTGGCTGAGCCGCCGTCATCGCCGGACCGGCATCGTCGAGAGTTCCAGATGCACCAGGCCCTCGCCAAGACTGCGCTGGACCTGGGCTAGCAACTCCGAGTCGTATGCGACGCCCGCCCGCAACTCCATGGGCAGAGTGGCGGCGCCCTGCGGGACGTGGAAGACGACGCGCGTGGCTCCGGGCCGTTCCTTCAGCATCGCCTTGAGCTCCTCCATCGCCAGCACGATCCGGCCCGTTTCGGCGCCGCGGGTGAATCGCACGTTAAGAATGCCGGACTCGGGCGCCTCCAATGGAACGGTGGGAGCGGCGGAGGCGCGGATCGCAACATCTCGAGCTTCGTCGGGTAGCGGCGGTTCCTCGCTGTCCGGCGCCAGGGTTGCCATGTCGGCGGGCCCGGGCAGGGACGAGATTGGCTCGGCCGGACCAGCCGGGGGCTGGCGGCGGGGCGGGACAGCGCCGGAGACCGCGCCCGAGACCGCGCCCGAGACCGCGCCCGGGATCGGGACCGGCTCGATGCCGCCGCCACGCAACGGTGAGATGCGCATCGTCGGCGGGTCGGCAGGCGCCGCCTGAGAAGCCGGCGTGGCGGGTGAGCGGGATGCGGCCGGGGCCGGCGCTGCGGAGGCGGGCGCCCTCGAATGGTTGCCGTTGCCGTTGGCGTTGCCGTTGGCGTTGCCGTTGCCGTTGCCGTTGGCGTTGCCGTTGCCGTTGCCAGAATTCTGGGCCCAGCGCCGGCCGCTGTTCTTGCGTTCTCCGGCGGCCACCTCCGCGGCGATCGCCGTTGGGCCGCGGGTCGCGGCGTCTTCCCAGACCCAGACCGCATCCGCGAGCAGCGAGGCTTCGTCGCCGCGATGATCGATTTTGCCGGCAACGAGCAGGATCGCGCCCTCGGCGAAGGTGCCGCCGCTCGTCGCGTACATGCGCGGGAAGACGACCACCTCCACCGTCCCCTGCAGGTCCTCGAACGTGGCCACGGCCATCGTGTCCTTGGCCCGGGTCACGACGGTTCTGATCCCGGTCACGATACCGCCCATGACGACCCGCTGCCCGTCCAGAGACTCGTCTTTGAGATCGCCTGAGTAAGCCGTAACGTACTGAGCGATCTGCTCCGACAGCGATCCCAGCGGATGCTCGGAGAGGTAAAGCCCGAGCAACTCTTTCTCCCAGCGCAGCCGCTCGCGCGAGCCCGCCTCCGGAGTCTGGGGAAGTGGCTTGTCAAGCATCTCGGGCGAAGTGCCCATGTCGAAGAGCGAGGTCTGGCCGCTGATCCGGTCGCGCTGGATCGACTGTCCGGCGGCCATGGCGTCGTCGAGGGCGTCCAGCAGCTGGGCCGCGTGCCCGAAGCGATTCATCGCCCCGACCTTGACCAGCGACTCGAGGACCCGTTTGTTGGCCAGGCGCAGATCCACGCGCGAGCAGAAGTCCGCCAGCGACCGGAAGTCGCCGCCATCCCCGCGAGCCGCGATTATCGACTCTATCGCTCCCTCGCCGACGTTCTTTATGGCCAACAACCCGAAGCGGATGGCGTCGTCCTCCACGGTGAATTGGACGAAGGAGCGGTGCACGTCGGGCGGCCGGACATCGATGCCGAGGCGCCGACACTCGGCCACCGCCGCGGCGACCTTCTCCTCGTTGTCGCGGAAGGCGGACAGGACACTCGTCATGTAGTCGACGGTGTAGTTCGCCTTGAGGTACGCGGTCTGGTAGGCGATCAGCCCGTAGCAGGTGGCATGGGCTTTGTTGAATCCGTACCGTTCGAATGGCTGGAAAGCGGCGAAGACGGCGTCGATTACCTCCGGCTGGACGCCGCGTTCGGCCGCCTGAAGAACGAACTTCTCGCGCATCTCGGACATCAGCTTCGCCTTCTTCTTACGAATGGCGTAGCCGAGCATGTCCGCCTCCGGGCCGGTAAACCCGGCCAGGGCTGTGGAGGCTGACATGATGTCTTCCTGATACACGAAAACACCGTAAGTGCGATTTAGGTACGGCTCCAGGAGCGGATGAAGGTAGGTGACCTTCTCCTCGCCGTGCTTGCGCCTGATGTAGGAGGGAATGTTCTCCATCGGGCCCGGCCTGTAGAGCGCCACCATGGCTGCCAGGTCGAAGACGGTGCTGGGTTGAAGGTCGCGGATGTAGCGCCGCATGCCGGCCGACTCGAGCTGGAAGACACCGGTAGTCTCGCCCGAGGCCAGGAGTTCGAATGTCTTAGCGTCGTCCAGGGGGATCTTTTCGAGGTCGATTTCCTCGCCGCGATGCTCGCGGATGAGGTCCACGGCCTGGCGCAGGATGGTCAGGTTCGAGAGGCCCAGGAAGTCGAATTTGAGCAGGCCCAGGGCATCAACGGCGTGCATCTCGTACTGGGTCATGACCGCGTCCGAGTTCGTCGCTCGCTGCAAGGGCATCAGCTCGGTCAGGGGTTCGCGGCTGATCACGACGCCGGCGGCGTGAGTGGAGGCGTTGCGAGCCACGCCCTCCAGCTGCTTGGCGAATTCGATGACGCGATGCACGGGCTGCTCGTTCTCGTACATCTCCTTGAGCGCCGGGCTGGTCTCGATCGCCTCTTCGAGCCTGATGCCGAGCTGGTTCGGGATTGCCTTGGCGATCCGGTCGCCTTCGCCGTAGGTCATGCCCACGACACGGGAGACATCGCGGATGGCGGCGCGGGCCAGCATCGTGCCGAAGGTGATGATCTGGGCCACGTGATCGGAGCCGTACTTACGGCTGACGTAGTTGATGACTTCCTCGCGCCGTCCATCCTCGAAGTCCACGTCTATATCGGGCATCGTCACGCGGTCGGGGTTCAGGAACCGCTCGAACGGCAGCTGGTAGTGGATCGGGTCCACGGGGGTGATGCCCAAGGTGTACGTCACGATGCTGCCCGGAGCGGAACCGCGGACGGTGATCGCGATGCGCTGCTGGCGGGCGAAGGCGGTGAAGTCGGCCACGATCAGGAAGTAGCCGGCGTAGCCCATGCGACAGATGACGTCCAACTCGTAGTCCAAGCGGGCCTGGAGTTCCGGGGTGACTATGCCGTAGCGGCGCGCCAGGCCGGCCTGGCATTCCTTGCGCAGCCACGTTTCGATGGTCTCGCCTTCGGGCACCGGGAAGCTGGGGATTCGGAGTTGACCGAAGGGCAGGGTCAGATCCACCATTTCGGCTATGCGGCGGGAGTTGCGGATGGCGTCGAGGTTGTCCGGGAACAGGGCCGCCATTTCCACAGCCGACTTCAAGTAGAACTCGTTCCCATCGAAACGCATCCGGTTCGGTGTGTCGAGGTTGCTGCCCGTGCCGACGCAGAGCAGCACGTCATGGGCTTCGGATTGCTCGCGCCGGACGTAATGCAGGTCGTTGGTTACAACGTGTTGCAGCCCGACTTCCGGACCCAGCCGCAGCAGCTGTTCGTTGAGGCGGTGCTGGAGCGGGATGCCGTGATCCTGTAGCTCCAGGAAGAATCGATCCTTGCCGAAGATTTCGCCGTATTCGCCGGCCAGCTTTCGGGCAAGCTCCCAATCGTCGACTTCCAGGGCCTTGGGGATTTCGCCGCTCAGGCAGGCCGACAGGCCGATGAGGCCCTTGGAGTACTTGGCGAGGTGCTCGCGGTCGATGCGCGGCTTGTAGTAGTAACCGTCCAGGTGGGCATCCGTGATCAATCGGCAGAGGTTCTGGTAGCCCTGCCAGTTTTCGGCGAGCAGGACAAGGTGGAACGGCTGGCTATCCGCCTTGCCCTCCTTATCCTGCATGCTCCGACGGGCGACGTACGTCTCGACTCCGACGATGGGCTTCATGCCCTTGGCGGATATTGCCTGCACGAACGCGACGGCACCGTACAACGCGCCATGGTCGGTGATGGCCATAGCGTCGAAGCCGAGCTGAGAGCCCTGTTCGGCGAGGTCGTTGATGCGACCCAGACCGTCCAGCAGGCTGAATTCGGAATGCAGGTGCAGGTGGACGAAGTCGTTGGGGGCTACGGTCACGGGGGTTAGTTTAGCGGCGGTCGGGTATACGGCGGAGTCGGGTCGGTTGAACTGGAAAGACGCGACGACTCAGCCCGTCGGCCCGACCGCACTCATCTCCCAGGTGGTCCCCTCCGGCGAGTCGTGCAGTTCGATACCGGCGGCCACCAGCCGATCGCGGATGGCATCGGCGGCGGCCCACTCCCGAGCGGCGCGAACTCGCACTCGTTCCGCGAGCAGCGCATCCACGAACGGAGCGATGAGCTTGCGGGGGTCGCGGCTGCCGTCCTCGGCCATCTCGCCCAGGCTCACGATGGCAGCCCTCAGCGCAGCCCTGGCCACGCCCAAGGCATCGGATTGGTCGGTGTCGCCGGCCCAGGCCTGGATCGTCTCGTCCAGCGCCAGGATGGCGCGAACGGCCGCGGTTGCATCGCATTCGTCCAGCGAGGCCGCGAAGACGCGTTCCAGAGTGGCGATTTCCTCGCGCAGGGGCCGCGAGGCCGGCGCCTCGTCCAGGACCGCCGCAGCGGACGCGACTGCGGGCGTAGTGGCAAGGGATTCCGGCCCCCCACGGGCGCCAGGCTCCCGAGCGGCCGCGACCAGTTCCGCGATCGCCAGCTGGGTGCCCGCAGCGAAGACCGTGCTGCGACCATCCTTTCGAACCGTGACCGTGCCCAACCCCACGACGGACGCCAGTCCTGCGTCCAGGTCCAGCACCAGGGCCGTGTGCCCGTCCACACCCAGGATGAAGACGTCCGCCGGCAACTCCGCCTCCATCAGCAGCAGCCGCCGCTCCCCCAGGTAGCAAAACCGCGTGTCGTGGTTGCCGCCCTCGGCGTTGTCGTAATGGGGCACGACCGCAACCGGCAGCCCCAGCGGGGTGAGCAGATCAAGGCCGGGCAGCCATCGGGGCGCCTGACCGACCTTGTAGATCTCGTACACGGGAATCGTGAACCGACCCAGGGTCAGGGCCGCGGCGCTGGCCATCGTCACCGCGCCGCCGCCCGCCAGCTTGGCCGCAAGCAGGCGCGGAATCTCCGATCCCGCCCACTGCTGCAGGGCGTATGACGGGCTGCCGGGACCGGTGAAGACCAGGCGGGCGTCGCGGATCCGCAGAAACGCCGTCTCCCGCGTGAGCGCGTCCCCATCGGCAGAGAGGAATGACGCGACCGAGAACGGCGTTCCCACGCTGGTTCGGAAGTACTCCAGGGCCCGCGCGGTAATGTCCGCGGCGTTTTCCTGAAACCCGTAGGGCGTGTCGAGGACAACGGCCGGGACCGGCCGCTCCCCCAGCCGATCGAGCACGGCGCGGTGAACGCGGGCCATGGTTGGCGTGGTTTCGCCCGAGCCCATGATCGTGAGGATGCGCGGCAGGTCGCTCATCGGGAGACGGTCGGCCCGGAGAATAACCCCTCCCGCTCAGCCGACAGAATTGCCTCGGCCAGTTCAGCGGGATGCTGGGCGTGGATATCGTGGTCGCCCTCGAACCACTTGACCCTTAGCGGCAGTCCGGAGGCTCGGGCTGCCTCTTCCGCCGCGTCGGCGCCGGCGCGCTTGGCCTTCGTCCAGTCGGCCTCCGCGCCGTCAACCGGGACGATGAGGACCGGCACGCCCAGCCGCGCCCACAGGTCCGCCGTTCGCTGTCCCCACAGCGCCTGAAGGATGAGCTTGTGCCGGGCGCGAGTCAGCCACGGCGCGATCGTTCGGTCGGCTCGAATCTCGAAGTTGCCCAGGGAGCCCTCGAAGCCTTCCTCCGGCCAATCGGCGTGCGACGATCGGAAGTAGCTCTCGACCGACGCCAGCGGCACCCCAACGAGGGGCGGGGGCGCGAGCCTCTCCCAGCAGATGTCCCAGATCGGAAACGCGTCCTGAAGGTCCGTCAGGCCGCCGTCCTCCAGGACGATGCCTCGGGCGAGCTGCGGGTACCTGACGGCGAAGTCGAGGACGACGTTCGCGCCCCACGACTGACCTACGAGAACGGGCCGCTCGAATGAAGGGCCCAGCGCGGCTATCAACCCACGCAGGTCTTCGGAGATGGTGGCGAAGTCGTAGCCTCCGTCCGGCTTGTCCGAGTGGCCGTGGCCGCGCAGATCCACCGCTGCGGATCGGGCTCCGGCTGCCGCAATTCGGCGCGCGACGCCATCCCAGAGCCGCGCGTTGGATGCCAGGCCGTGCACCAGGATGAACGGACCCGGTGGCACGACACTGTCAGCGGGCGCATGGGCGGGCTCCCAGCTCAGCACGCGCAGCTCCACGCCATCAGCAACCTTGATGCGTTGATCCTGGGGTTCGATCCGGCCGTTCACTCGCGCCTCCGCCATGCATCCTAGTCTGTGACGCCAAGTCTGGCCGCGTCGCGGCTTCGGCGGGTCTTCGTCCGGCATTCGGCCCGTCGAGCGCACCTCACATCCTTACAATCTAGGCAGCCGAGCGCAAGGAGCCTGCCCTGAACAATCGAGTCGACCGACTGGCCAGCATCACCCGCGCGACCGGCGCGACCGGCGCGACCCGCGCGACCCGCGCGACCGGCGCGACCGGCGCGATCGCAATCGCTGTCTTCGTCTCCGGGTGCGGCCTCTTCTCGACCTCCTCGGTGGCGCCGACCACGGGCGTGGCCACCGGCGTGGCCCCGGGCGTGGCTACCTCCGCCGCCACGTCCTCCCCCACCGCCAGCCCCGGCCCGTCCTCACGAGCCGTGACGTCGATCGTTGTGGTGGCCGCATTCGACGATGGTGCAAATGCGGCCGAATCGGCCAGCGCCCTTGTCTGGAACGGAGCACAGCACGCGGCCACGACACTCGGAGTCCCGGCCACGCTGGTGTCGCCCACGTCGGCGATCGAACTCGCCGGCAAGGTCGATGCGGCTGCGGCGGGCGGCGCAACCATCGTGATCGCCGTCGGCCGGGACGCATCCGCGCAGGCGGCGGCATCCGCGGCCGGCCATCCCGAAACGCAGTTCCTCATGGTGGATGTGGCGACGCCGGCCGGCGCTCCTGCCAACCTGCGCGGTCTCGTCTTCGACGAAGCCCAGGCCGGCTACCTGGCCGGCATCGTCGCCTCGGCCTACAGCCGGACCGGCCATGTCGCGATGGTCGGCGATAGCGCCACGGACGCGCGCTCTCAGAACTACCTCGCCGGCTTCCGCGCCGGGGTGCGCGAGGGCAACCCGGGGGCCACCGTCGCGGTTGGATACGCCGGCTCCGCCACCGCCCTGGAAGCGGCCCGAACCGCGACCGCGGCGCTGGTCAAGAGTGGCTCGGACGTGGTCCTGGCCATGCCCGGCCTCAGCGGGATCGGTGCAATGCGTGAGGCGTGCGCTCGCCACGCGTTCGTGCTCGCTGCCGATACCGATGCCTGGCAGTTGGTGCCGGACGTGCGACCATGCCTCATCGCTGGCGTCCGCAAACGCTACGACCTTGTCGTTTCGGCCGCGATCCTCGCCTACGCCTCAGGCGCTCCGGTCCAGACGACCACGATGAGTGACGTCGCCAGCCGTGGGATCGAGCTGACCGACCTTCACGTTGCAGCGCCAACCGGTTTGCAGGTTCGACTCGACTCAGCCCTGGCGGTCATGCGAGCAAGCTAGGCTAGTGGACGGCGAAACCCGCGAATACCAGGACGAAGCCCGCGATCGCCACCAAGCCGCCGATCTGGGCGGTGCGGCGCATCCGCTCCGCCATCAGCGTGGCCGCGCTGGGGCCATCGTCGCGCAAGCGTGTGCCGCGCCAGCCTTCGTAGCGGGCCAGGTTCGCCTCTTGCTCCTTGAGTGCCTGGTAGCGGTGCCACGGGCCGCGGGCTCGGTTGTAGCCGGCGATTATGAGCACAACTCCAAGGCCCCAAAGCAGAAGGTTGATCGGTCCCATCGCTCCCTGCCCGCCCTACTCGGCGTTGTCCAGCCGCTGGCGCAGGGCCGTCTGGACCATGACCGCGTTCGCCTGGCCGCGTGTTGCCTTCATGACCTGACCCACGAGGAACCCCACGGCCGCACCCTTGCCGGCTCGATAGTCCGCCACGGCTGTCGGGTTGGCGGCGAGAACACTTTCGATCGCAGTGTCCAAGGCGCCGGCATCCGAGATCTGGCGGAAGCCGCGAGCCTCCACGATGGCGACGACCTTCGCGCCGGAGGCGAAATGCTCAGCCATGACTTCCTTGGCGTTTGTGCCGGAGATGACACCGTCGGCGACGAGCTTAACTAGAACGGCAAGCTCGGCCGGATCCACCTGACCCGCCGCTCCGGACTCGCCCTTGGCCAGGCGCATGTACTCACCCGTAACCCAGTTGGCCACAAGCTTGGCGGATGCGCCCGTGCCGGCTGCAAGCGTGTGCTCGAAAAGTGTCCTCGCGGCTGAGTCGTTGACCAGCACCGCCGCGTCGTACCCGGAGAGCCCGAACTCGTCCTGGTAGCGCGTTCGCAGCGCAGCCGGCAACTCCGGCTGGCGGGCCTTGATCTCGGCCAGCCATTCGGGCGACGTAATCAGCGGCGGAAGGTCCGGCTCCGGGAAGTAGCGATAGTCGTTCTCTTCTTCCTTGGGCCGCATGTGGTACGTGGACTGGCTGGGCTCGTCCCAGCCGCGTGTCTCCATCGTGATCGTCTCGCCCGAGTCGATGGCCACCGCCTGGCGCTCGATCTCGAAATTGATCGCCCGCTCCACGGCCTTCATCGAATTCATATTCTTGACTTCGACGCGGGTTCCGAATGCTTCCCGGCCGATCGGCCGAATCGAGACATTAGCCTCGACTCGCATCTGGCCGTTCTCCATCTCCGCGTTCGATACCCCGATCGTCTGCATCAGCAGGCGCAGCTCCTCGGCGTAGCGTCGGGCCTGCTCGGCCGTGCGAATGTCGGGCTCCGTCACGATCTCCATGAGCGGAATGCCGCAGCGATTGAAGTCGATCAGGCTCCTGCGGGCGAGGCTGACTCGACGTCCGTCCAGTTCGGCGTGGATCAGGCGGCCGGTGTCCTCCTCAAGGTGGGCGCGATTGATGCGGACCGTGAATGGCCCTGCACTCGTGTCGAAAGTGAGCTTCCCATTGGCTGCCAGAGGCAGCTGGTACTGGCTGATCTGGTAGCCCTTCGGCAGATCCGGATAGAAGTAGTTCTTGCGATCCCAGCGAGTGGTGTGGGCGACCGTCGCCTCGATGGCGAATCCGGTGGCGATGACGTACTCGACCGCCCTCTTGTTGATCGTCGGCAGAACTCCCGGTAGACCCAGGCAGACCGGGCAGCAGTGGCTGTTGGGCCTTGCTCCGTCTATGTCCGTGGAGCAGCCGCAGAACATCTTGCTGGCGGTCCGGAGCTGGCAGTGGATCTCGATGCCGATGACGGCCTCGTACCGTTCCAGCGCGCCACGCAAGGTCGAAACCGCGGCCGGACCCGTCACGTGTTCGCTCGGCGGCGGGTCACGAAGTGCTCGATCCGAATCAGGGCCTCGCGCAACTCACCTTCGCTCGTGGCGTAGCAACAGCGCACGTGGCCTTCGCCGGCCGCGCCGAACGCCGTGCCCGGAACGACGGCCACGGACTCCTCCTGCAGCAGGGCCTCCGCAAACGCCTCGCTGGAGAGACCCGTGGAACTGATTTTTGGAAAAGCGTAGAACGCGCCGAGGGGCTCGAAGCATTGCAGGCCCATGGCGTTGAACCCGTCTACAAGCAGGCGGCGGCGCTTGTCGTACTGCCCGACCATGCGGGCAATGTCCGGCTCGCCGGTCTTGAGGGCTTCCAGCGCGGCGTCCTGAGCCACCGTCGGCGCGGACATGATCACGTATTGATGAACCTTGAGGATGCCTTCGAGGATCTCCGAAGGGGCGCAGATGTAGCCGATACGCCAGCCGGTCATGGCGTAGGCCTTGGAGAAGCCGCCCATCAGGACCGTCCGTCGACGCATCCCCGGGAGGGAGCTCATGGTCCGCATCTGGTAGCCGCCGTACACCAGGCGGTCGTAGATTTCGTCTGTGTAGACGAGCAGATCGTGTCGGACGGCGATGCGCGCGATCTCGTCCTGGACTTCGGGCGGCAGGACCGCACCGGTCGGGTTGCAGGGGTAGTTGAGCAGGATGGCCTTGGTGTTTGGGGTGATCGCGGCCTCGACCTTGGCCGGGTCCAGGGCGAAGTCTTCCTCGCACGTGGTCGGCACGCCCACCGGGACGCCGCCGGCGAAGATGATCGCCGGACGATATGAGACGTAGGAAGGCTCGTGGACGATGACTTCGTCGCCAGGGTCGATCGTGGCCCGAACCGCTACATCCAGCGCCTCCGAGCCACCGACGGTGATCAGGATCTCTTCGGTCGGGTCGTAGCGCACGCCGTACAGCCGCTCGATGTGGTGGGCCAGAGCCCGACGCAGTTCGATCGTGCCGTAGTTGCTGGTGTAGTGAGTCCGGCGCGCGGCCAGGCTGTGCTGGCCGGCTTCGATGACCTGCTGAGGAGTATCGAAGTCTGGCTCGCCCACGCCCAGGCTGATGACATCGGTCATCGTGGCCAGGATGTCGAAGAAGCGGCGGATGCCGGAGCGCGGCACCTCGTCCACCCGGCGCGCCAGGACGCGCGTCGAGAGCGGCGGACGGGTCGGCTCGACCTCCGAGTTGAGGATCGAGGGATCGGCGGTGAGGCGGTTGCCGGGGCGTGTCGTCTGGGATGTCATCGGGTGGGTCCTCAGGCTTGGTCGCGCAAGCCGGTCGCGGCGCGCTTCTGGCGCTCGCTCCGCTCGATCGGGCTTGGCGTCGTCGGGTCGTCGGTCAGATGCAGGTCGGCGGGATCTAGGTCCCGCCAGGGTGCTCTGGCCGTGACCGCTTCGTAACCACGGGCCAGACGGAGCATCGACAACTCCCGCCACGGAGCGCCGATCAGTTGCAGGCCGACCGGCAGCCCGTCCGACAGGCCGGCGGGAATGGACATTCCGGGCAGGCCCGCCATGTTTACCGGGAGAGTGCAGGCGTCGGACAGGTACATCGACACTGGGTCGTCCATCCTGGCGCCCAGCGGGAAGGCCACCGTGGGGCTGGTCGGGGCGCAGATGGCGTCGAAGCCGGCCGCCCAGACCGCGTCGAAATCCGCCTTGATGAGGGTCCGAACCTTCTGCGCCTTCAGGTAGTAGGCGTCGTAGTAACCGGCCGATAGCGCATAGGTGCCCAGCATTATCCGGCGCTTGACCTCGGGTCCGAAACCGGCGCCTCTGGTGCGCAGGTAATCGGAGGTGTACTCGCCGGAGGTGCGATCGCTGTGGCCGAACCGGACGCCGTCGAATCGGGCCAGGTTGGAGCTGCATTCGGCTGGGGCGATGATGTAGTACGTGGCCAGGCCGTAGTCAGTGTGGGGCAGCGACACTTCCTCGACCCTGGCGCCGGCCGCCTCCATCGCTGCGACCGCTTCCCGCACGCGCGCCGCGACACCCGGCTCCATGCCATCGACGAAGTATTCCCTGGGGAGAGCGAGGCGTTTGCCCTTGACGTAGGCAGCGGCTTCATCGTCGCCGGGGAGAAGGCTCAAAAGCTCGGCTGGAACGGGTTCCGGCGCAGAAGTGGCGTCGCGCGGATCGCGGCCCGAGACGGCGTGCAGCAGGATGGCGGCATCGCGGGCATCGCGAGCGAGCGGCCCGATCTGGTCCAGGCTGCTGGCGAAGGCGACGATGCCGAAGCGGCTGACGCGGCCGTAAGTCGGCTTAAGACCGACGATGCCACACAGCGACGCGGGCTGGCGGATACTGCCGCCGGTGTCCGTGCCGATGCTCACGGGGGCGTGGAACGAGGCAACCGCCGCCGCGGAGCCGCCCGAGCTGCCGCCCGGGACACGGGTGAGATCCCACGGGTTGGCGGTTGGCCCGTAGGCGGAATGCTCCGTAGACGAGCCCATGGCGAACTCGTCCATGTTTGTCTTGCCGATGAACACGGCCCCGACGGACCGCAGGCGCACGG
The DNA here is from genome assembly GCA_025358515.1 of Chloroflexota bacterium. Taxonomy (GTDB): domain Bacteria; phylum Chloroflexota; class Limnocylindria; order Limnocylindrales; family CSP1-4; genus Fen-1039. The sequence continues at coordinate 749 of JANYJG010000167.1, read as the reverse complement.
TTACCGTAGAGTCGAACGGGGCGATGTAACCCTTGAGAATCTTGGAGCCGGCAGTAGCCTGGCCGCCCTTGACCGACACCAGGTCCTTGAGTCCGACCGGAACTCCGCACATGGGGTGGAGGTTGGCCAGGGCGGCAGCGCCCCCGCGGCGCGCTTCGGCGATGCGGGCGTCGGCGGTGTCGGCCTGGGCGAGGGCTTTCTGGCGGTCGATGACGAGCCAGGCGTTGAGGGCGTGGTTCTGGCGCTCGGCCGCGGCGAGGTGTGCTGCGGTCAGATCGCGCGACGAAATCTCGCCCTTGCGGAGGAGTGCCGCCATCTCGTGGGCGTGGAGCCGGGTCAGGTCTGGCATCGTTACGCGCCGCCCTCGCCACCCAGAATCGCCGGCACCACGAAGTGGTCCACGCTACGTTCCGGGGCGTTTGATAGGGCCTCGTCCACGGTGAATGAGGGCTGCACGACGTCATCGCGCAGGATGTTCGCCAGTTCGATGGTTTGGGCCGTGGGCGGAATATGCTCGGTGTCCAAGTTCGTGAGGATCGTGTACTGGTCGAGGATATGGTTGAGCTGCCCCTCGAGGCGCGCAGCTCCTCCTCGGTCAGCCCGAGGTGGGCGAGGTGGGCGACGTGCTCAACATCGGCACGGGTCAGATTGGCCATGCCCGGATGATACCGGACGAGGGCCCTCTTGAGCGGCGCGGTGCGGACCCGGCGGGCGAGGGCGAGGCCGCGGCCTGGCGGGCGGGGCGGGCG
>JANYJG010000087.1 GCA_025358515.1 Chloroflexota bacterium | reverse complement strand
CACGTGCAGCGTGTCGAGGCGATACGATCCCTGCGCAGGCCGCACCCGCCCCGTCTGCCGCCCGGCTAGCGCGGCGTACCCGATTCACGAGACCCTCGTCGGATCGCCATCTCGCGGCCGGCGATGCCCGGAATGACGCCTCGGCCGGCGGCCACGCGAAGCAGGAAGCAGACCCACATCCGATACGGCCGGAATGCATCGGTCAATCGAGTCAGGGTCGCCTGATCCGGCCGCTCGCCGACTCCGTGGAGCGCGCCCAGAGCCGCGATCGCCAGCGGTTCGTCCGGGAACTCGTCCGTGATCCCAGCGCCGCGCAGGTAGACCCCGGATGCCCAAAACGGTCCGATCCCAGAAATCGTCCGCACGGAGGTCGGACCGTCCAGCGGGCCGAGGGCACGCAGTCGTTCCGCGTCGAGCGTGCCTGCCAGCGCGGCAGCAGCCACCGCGTGCAATCGCTCGACCTTCACGGCAGGCAGTCCGGCCACCGAGTCCACCGCCGCCAGCCGTTCCGGCGATGGGAATGCCCGTGCCTCGCCGCCGGCCACTTCAAGCCGCGTGCCGTTTTCAGCCACGAGGCGGCTCTGAATTGCCGCTGCCTGTCGCATCGATATGCGCTGCGAAATGATTCCCCAGGCCGCGCACTCGTAGGGTGACGTGAAACAAACTGGCCGAAGCCCCGGAAGCGCGATCATGAGCTTGCCGACCTCCGGATCGCGCCGGCCCACTTCCTCGTACCTGGATCCGTCCGAGTCGAGCGAGAAGATCCGGGCAACCTGGCGGGCGACGGCATTCACGTCGGTCGTCCCGGCCACCTCACCGACAAGCTGCGAGCCGTCCCATCGCAGCGCCACCGCGACGGGCTCGAACGTGCCGTCGAGCGGGAAGGCCAGCCGGATGGTGTCGGGGTCGTCGCGCCAGTGGCGCGCGATTGGGCCGAAGTTGGCCATCACGTCCAGGGATGCCTGCCATCGGAACGGGCCCAAGGGCGTCAGGGCGAATGGCGTTGCCGCGGTCCCGAGCATTTCGGACTCCTGCTTCACTTTGACCCGAGTCTGCCGAAAATACCTGCCAGATCGCGTCTGCATTCCGTCCGGTGGGAACCTGTCTCACCTGGGAACACGCGGGCTCAGCGCGGAGGCGCCCGAGGCCGAAACCTCGAGCGTCGGTCGAAATCGTGGCCTGTGGTAAGGTTGCCTCCCTTCGTGAACGAATGGGCGCTCCGGTCTGCGCCCCGGTTTTGAACCGTCCGATCTCGATCCACCTACACGCCCTGACCGGTCCCCGCTGCACACACCGAGCGGGTGGGCCATCGCAGGAGCGCTCTTCCTATGCCCTTCGAACGTCTCGGGCTGTCGCCCGAACTCCTCCGCGCCGTTTCGGCGTCGGGGTACACCATACCCACGCCGGTCCAGACCGAATCGATACCGCTCGTGCTCGCCGGCCGCGACCTCCTCGCGGGTGCACAAACCGGCACCGGCAAGACCGCTGCCTTCGTCCTGCCGATCCTGCAGATACTCAATGCCGGTCGCGCGGAACCGAGTCCGCAGACTCCGGGCAACGCCCGCCGCCGCGGAGCCACGGGTCTGCCGATCCGCTGCCTCGTCTTGACTCCGACCCGCGAGCTCGCCCTCCAGATCGAGGAGAGCGTCCGCACCTACGGCAGCGAACGCCGTGTCCGCTCCACGACCATTTACGGTGGCGTCGGGTTCCAGCCTCAGGTTCGGGCCCTTCGAGACGGGCCGGAGATCGTCGTGGCGACCCCAGGCCGGCTGCTCGATCATGCCCAACAGGGCACAATCGACCTGCGCTCGGTCGAGATCCTCGTCCTCGACGAGGCCGACCGAATGCTCGACATGGGCTTCATCCGCGACATCCGCCGGATCCTGGCCCTCATTCCCGCGAAGCGGCAGAACCTGCTGTTCTCGGCCACCTTCTCCGACGAGATCCGCGAACTTGCGGACACATTCCTGACCGATCCGGCGCATGTTCAGATCGCGGCCAGGAATGCCCCGATCGAGCTGGTTCGCCAGGTCGCCTATCCGGTCGATCGAGAGCGCAAGCGTGAGTTGCTCAGTCACCTGATCGGCGAAGGTCGGATCGACCGGGCGCTCGTGTTCACGCGCACCAAACATGCCGCCGACCGGCTGGCAGAGCAGCTCGGCCGCGATGGAATATCGGCCTCCGCAATTCACGGCAACAAGAGTCAGAGCCAGCGCGTACACGCCCTTGAAGACTTCAAGGCTGGACGCGTCGCCATCCTCGTGGCCACCGAGATCGCGGCGCGCGGCCTCGACATCGATAGCCTGCCGCACGTGGTGAACTTCGAGCTGCCGATGGTTGCCTCGGACTACGTCCACCGCATCGGCCGCACCGGCCGCGCGGGCCTGCAGGGCGACGCCGTTTCGCTGGTTTGCGTGGACGAGTTGCGGCTGCTACGCGAGATTGAACTGTTACTCCACCACCCGATTCCGCGCGAGACGATCGAAGGCTTCGAGGTCGATAAGACGATTCGAGCCGAGCCGATTCTGCAGCGATCGAATGGCGGACGCTCGATGCCCGGTCGTTCGATGCCGGGTCGCCCGATGCCCGGACAACCGATGGCGCCGCGGCCGACGGCCCGCCCGATGGCCGCCCGCCCGATGGATCCGCGACAGATGCCCGCCAGAACGATGCCCGCCCCGCAGGGTTACCCGACCGCTCAGAGGTACCCCGTACCGCAGATGGCCGCGCAGCCGAGGGCCGAGCAGCCGAGGGCCGAGCAGCCGAATCGGCCCGCTCAGTCGGGCGGCGGTTACACGCCCATGCGACGACCTGTTCCCACGCCGCCGTGGGCCACGCAAGCGGAAGCCCGTAACGGCAGCCGGCCAGACTTCCGCCAGCCCGCGACCGGCAGCCGACCGCAAGCCGACAGCCGACCGCAAGGCGGCAGCCGACGGAACGCGGGCCGACCTGGGCCGGGCCGTCCTAGCGGCGCCCCAGGAACCGGCTTCGGCAACGGCCGCGCAGCGGGAACCGGCTTCGGCAACGGCCGTGCGGCCGTACCCGGCGCCGCGACCGGTAATTGGGCTCCGCCTCAGAGCCGACCGCGCGACGTCCAGAGCGGCGGCCGGAATGGCCCCTCATCGCAGATACCGGGCGAGCGCCTGTCGCGATCCGAGAGGCGCGCCTCCTGACCGAGAAAACCTACGGTTGAGCCGGCAATTCGTTGGCGCCGGTCAGAGACTCCGCTCCTTGACCTACGGATCGACCTCGAAGCGAACGGCCAAGGACCAGAATACCGACCACGAGCATGCCCGCTCCGATCATCCCATCGGCATTGAGCGGCCCGTTTGACCAAAGGTAGATCTCGCGCACCGCATCCGCGATCGGTTGCGGTAGCACGGGCAGGTTGACGTCGCTATGCGCCACGAACTGGTAGAGGATCACCGGCAAGAACGCGAAAAAGGCCCCCACGAGGGTGTAGGAAGCGCCGACCAGCGCCGAATGCGAGCGCCAGGCGAGGACACCGAGCAAGAGAACGGAGCCCGCGACAGCGAGCGACCCGAGGGAGATTGCCAGCCGAAGTAAGTTTCCGGTTGGGTGGAAGCCCCGCGATGACAGATCCCCGATGTACTGCATCACGCTGCCGTCGACCCACGCGGCGAGGGATGTGACCGCCCCTGCGACCACTATTGCGATCACTGCTCGACCTGACTTGGACATTTTCCCCTCTCGTGTGTTGGCTGTCCTGGTGAATATCTGACGGACCCGCCCGCCCGTCAAGGGTTGGGTGGATCGACCGCTCAGCGCGGCGTGTGGGCCAGTCTATACTCCGGGCTTCAGTCGGCGTTCCGGCCGTCTTGGTCGTCGTGGGGGACCCGGCCTGCCAGTACGACGACGGCCGCTGTCAAGCCCACCAGCAGGGTCACGGCGCCGGTCAGGAATACTGCGGCGCGCGTCCCGGCCAGTGTCGCGGCGACTCCCGTAAGGGTGTTACCGGCGGGCGAAGAGCCCATGAATACCGTCGTATAGACACTCATGACCCGGCCTCGAAGCGGCGCCGGCACCGTCATCTGAACCAGCGAGCTGGCCGTGACCGCCAGCACGAGACCCGCCGCCCCGGCGATGAGGATCGTCACCATCGCCATCGGGAAGGACGTCGAGACGGCGAAGCCCGCCAGGGCCAGGCCGAGCACAACGATCCCGCCGACCAGCGTCCGCACCGTCGGCCGTCTCAGCGATGCCACCGGAAACGCGACGATCACGGCGCCGATGCCGATGGCCGCATTCAGGAAGCCGTAACCGGTCGGCCCAACGTTGAGCGGTCCGGCGGCCATCGCCGGAACAGTGACGTTGAAGTTCATGCCGAAGGTCGCCGCCAGACCCCCGGCACAGATCGCCAGTAACACGACCGGCGTTCGGCGCACATAGCGCAGGCCTTCGACGAGCTGATCTCGAACCTCTCCGATGCCGTGGGGCATAGCCAGGCGGTTGCCTAGCAGCAGCTCGGACTCGCGCATGGCCAGTAGCGCGACCACCACCGCCAAGAAGCTGACGGCGTTGATGACGAAGCACAACGACATCCCCACTGAGGCAATCAGCAGGCCGCCCACGGAGGGGCCGACGATCCGAGCGATGTTGAAGGCGGCGGAGTGCAGGGTTATCGCGTTCCCTACGTCTTCCGGGCCGACCATCTCGACCACGAAGGCCTGGAAGGCGGGCATGCCCACGGCGCCGACGATGCCCAGAGCGAAGCTCACCGCGAAGACATGCCAAACCTGGACGACATTGAACCCCACGAGGGCCGCCATAAGCAGCGCCAGCAAACCAGCGGCCGTCTGGGTGGCTATAAGCGTCCGGCGCTTGGGCAGAACGTCCGCGATGATCCCGCCGAACATCCCCATGACGAGGATCGGTATCACCTGGATGGTGCCGAGCAGGCCCAGATAGAGCGCGGCGTTGGCATTGCCCACCAGCGTCACGATCAGCCAGGCCTGGGCCGTTCCCTGAACCCAGCTCCCGGTGATTGAGATCAACTCGCCGGCGAAGAAGAGCCGAAAGTTGCGATGCTGCAGGGCGCGACCAGCCACGGCCAGGCGACTTCGCCCAAGGCTCATGACACGATCGATCGACTAATCTCGGCCATCAGCTCCAGCCGTTGCCGGCGACTCCAAGTGGGTTGGGCCAAGGCACGCGGCCAAGGTTTTCGCGCCATTCCCAATTGTGCCCCATTCGCTCCCGCTGTCTCTGCTGCCCCGGCCCGCCAGACCTCCCTGTGAGGCGGCCCATCGGCCTCCCGGCACATCCGCCCCGATGCGGGTACCGTGGCTTTCATGAGCACCTCGGAAGCTGATCCTTCCCAACAGCCGTCGGATAATGGCGGTGGGCAGTCCGTCCGCGAGCCCGGTCAAGTCGGGGCGGTGCCGATCGAGGGCATCGGCGCGCGGCTGGTCGCCAACATGACCGCCAGCCTGGGCATTCCGACCGCGACCTCGTTCCGCGAGATTCCGGTCGATCTCCTCGTCGCTCGGCGCGTCCAGATCAACGCCGCCATTGCTCCAGCCCGGCTGTCGTTCACGCACTTGATCGCCTACGCCGTCGCCCAGGCGGCCGCGGTCCACCCCACGCTCGTCTCCCATTTCGTGGAGATCGACGGACGGCCGCATCGAGTGGACCCGACCGCGATCAACCTGGGACTGGCCGTGGATGCGCCTGGGCGCGACGGCCGGCCGTTCCTTGTGGTTCCGGTCGTGCGTGCGGCCGACGAACTCGACTTCGCGGCTTTCGTGAGCCGCTACGACGACCTGGTGGGGCGCGCCAGAGCGAACCGTCTCAAGGCCGACGACCTCGCGGGCGCCGGCATCACTCTCACCAATCCCGGCACGGTGGGTACCACCGCCTCGGTCCCGCGCTTGATGCCCGGCCAGGGCGCGATCGTCGCCACGGGCGCCATCCGCGGGCTCCGCGCCATCCGCGGGCTCGCCGGGCCGGCCGGTGGGGCCGTGATGACGGTCAGCAGCACCTACGACCACCGTGTGATTCAGGGCGCCGAGTCGGGCCGCTTCCTGGCCACGCTCGAGGAGTTTCTGGCGGGCTCAGATGACTTCTATGAATCGATCGCAGACAGCCTGGGCGTCCCCCGGTCGGTGGTTGCCGCCTCGGCCCCGGCCCCGGTCGCCGCCTCGGCCCCGGTCCCGGCCCCGGTCGAGCCGGCCGCCTCGGCCGCCGGCGTGGCGGAGATCGCCGGTGGCGTCGACCTCGTCCGCTCTTTCCGGCACTTCGGACATCGTGCCGCAGACCTCGACCCGCTCGGCAGCACGCCGCCCGGCGACGAAGCCCTGGACCCCGCGACCTGGGGTCTGACTGCGGACAGCCTGGCGCGCATTCCGCGCAACGCCTTGGGCGTCGACCTGCCCGGGGACACCCTGCTCGAGATCCTGCCCGAGCTGCGCCGCACCTACTGCGGCACGACCGCCTATGAGGTCGAGCACATCAACAGCCACGAGGAGCGGATCTGGCTGCGGCAAACCATTGAGACGGGTAAGCATCGCGTCCACCTCAGCGCCGCCGAGAGGGCGCGGCTTCTCGAAAGCTTGACTGCCGTGGAGGCCTTCGAGCGGTTCCTGGGGCGAACCTACCTTGGCCAGAAGCGATTCTCCGTCGAAGGCCTCGACGTCCTGGTTCCAATGCTCGACCGGGTCATCGAGCTCGTCGGGCAGGCGGGCGCCAGAACAGTCGAGATCGGCATGCCCCACCGCGGGCGACTGAGCGTGCTGGTCGGGGTGGTAGGCATTTCTGAGGCCACGATCCTCGACGAATTCGAGCGAGGACGGCCCACGGCCCAGGCGGACCCGCCGGGCGAGGGCGAGACGAGCGACGTCAAATACCACCGCGGCGCCCACGGCGTCCATCCGATAAGCGGCGGCTCAGTAGCCGCAACCGTATCCTCGAACCCGAGCCATCTCGAGGCCATCGATCCCGTGGTCGAGGGTCGGGCCCGGGCGGAGCAGACCGACCGGAGCGGACCGACCGCGAGCCCGGAGCCCCGCCTCGCCGTCCCGGTGCTAATCCATGGCGATGCCGCGTTCGCGGCTCAGGGCGTCGTGGCCGAGACCTTCAACCTGGCCCGTCTCTCCGGCTATACGACCGGCGGCACGATCCACCTGATCACCGATAACCAGCTTGGCTTCACGGTCGAGCCCAGGGACGGCCGCTCGACCGACTACGCCAGCGACCTCGCCAAGGGCTTCGACGTTCCGATCGTCCACGTCAACGCCGACGACCCCGAGGCGTGCCTCTCGGCCGTGCAGCTCGCCGTCGCATACCGCGAGCGGTTTCACGGCGACGTCGTCATCCACGTCCTGGGTTACCGCCGCCATGGCCACAGCGAAGAGGACGAGCCCGCCTACACCCAGCCGCTGCTGTACGAACGCATCGCCAAACACCCGACCGCCCGCGAGATCTACTTGCGCCGTCTCGTGGCAGAAGGGGCTATCGAAGTGGCGGCGGGGGAGGCGATAGTCCACGCCGCGGAGGCTCGGCTGGCGAAGGTTCGCGAGTCCGTAGCGAAGGAGGTGGCGACGGGCACGAGCTCCGGTCCCGGCGAAGACCGTGGTGCGGCGGTGCTGTTGGGCCCGAGTCGGCGCGGGAAACGCACCTCGGCCGAGGCTCGCTTGACCGCTGTGCCGGCCGCCCGGCTGCGTGCCATCAACGACGAGCTCCTGCACGTGCCGGCCGGCTTCACGGTTCACCCCAAGCTCGTGCCCCAGTTCGAACGGCGGCGCGATGCCCTCGGCCATGAGGGCCGGGTCGTCTGGGCACATGCGGAGGCGCTCGCCTTGGCCTCGCTGCTTCTCGAGGGTGTACCGATCCGCATGACCGGCCAGGACGCTGAACGCGGCACATTCAGCCAGCGTCACCTCGTGCTGCACGACGCCACAGACGGGCGCCGCTTCACGCCGATCCAAAACCTTTCGGGCGCGCGAGCCCCATTTGAACTGCACGACAGCCCCCTGTCGGAGCTGGCCTGCCTCGGTTTCGAATACGGCTATGCTGTCCAGGCGCCTGAGGCGCTCGTTCTGTGGGAGGCTCAATACGGGGATTTCGCCAACGGGGGCGAGGTCGTCATCGACCAGTTCATCATCGCCGGGCTGGCCAAATGGGGCGAGACTTCGCGACTGACCCTGCTCCTGCCACACGGCTATGAGGGCCAAGGCCCCGAACACTCGAGCGCCCGCCTGGAGCGCTACCTGGCCCTCGGCGCGGAGGACAACGTGCGGGTCGCGAACTGCACGACTCCTGCCCAGTATTTCCACCTGCTGCGCGATCAGGCGCTGCGGCCGACCGTCCGGCCGCTTGTGCTCATGACGCCCAAGAGCCTGCTCCGGCTGCCCGCCGCCACCTCGAGCCCGCGCGAGCTGTCCGCCGGTCGCTTCGAGGCCGTCATCGACGATCCGGAGCGCGCAGACTCGCGAAGCGGCGTCCGGCGACTGGTGCTGTGCAACGGCCGGTTCTACTACGACCTGCTCCTCTCACCGCTACGAGCGCAGGCCAGCGACGTCGCGATCGCCCGGGTCGAACTCCTTTACCCGTTTCCCTGCGATCAGCTGGGCGCGTTGATGGCACGCTACCCGGCCCTCGAGACGGTGGTCTGGGCCCAGGAAGAGCCGCGCAACATGGGTGCTCGCAAGTTCGTGCTGCCGGAGATCCGCGACCTGGTCCCGCCGCAGGTCTCGCTCCTCGACGTCTCGCGGCCGGAGCGATCGAGCCCGGCCGAGGGTTACGCGGCCGCACACCGGGCTCAGCAGCGGGCTCTTGTCGGCCAGACGTTCGGGTAGTTCGAGCCGCCGGCGCGTGCAACGCTGAGGCCGCGCCCCGGCGAGGGTTCGGTCCGTGCGACGGCGCTGGCCGTGGTCGGGTGGGGGCGCTACCGTCCATCGAGACGTCCCGGCCGATCGGCGAGCCGCCCGTCCTTGCGCCAGAGGAGTCCCGCAATGAGCGAACACGAACATGAGGGCTGGCTGCCCGGCGCAGGGTCCGTGCTCGACATCGGCGGCGACGTCGGCGCGCTCATCCTTTACACCGAGGCGCGATTCCTCGATAGGGAAATCGAGGTGAGCCAGCTCGGCGACGACTCGCGGCGCGTTCACACGGCCATCCACAAGCACCAGGTGGGGGAGCGGGTGCTGTTCGCAGGCGTCTATCCGGAGCTGTCAGCCGGCACGTACCGGATCTGGGTCGACGACCCGTCGCTCCCGGATCGGGTCACGATCGTTGGCGGCGAGGTTGCCGAGTTGGACTGGCGGACCGCCCGCGACTGACCGCGTCCCCGACTGACCGGCGGCCGTGACTGCCCCGCTGTCGGCGGAAGTCACGAGACGAAGTTATGGCAAGGCCCGGCGAGATGACTCACCGGGCCTTGCTTGCGCCAGTTGGATCTGACTGGCAGAGCCCCTTACTTGGCCGGCACGTCGAAGCCGGACTTCGGGTCTCCAAGGTACGGGAACTGGGAGATGTACCGGCCGCTGCCGGGGCCTACTCCGTCAGTCACCGCAGAGGCTGCCCCGTCGGGGGTGAACGTCGGGTCGACAAGCGGAATCGTCACGCCGGCGATCGCGCGGATCTCGATCGTTACCGCGTCGTCGAAGACGCGGCGGCCGTTTGGATATCCGGCCAGGTCGCCACCGAGGATGCCGAGGGGATTTGGCGAGCCAGAGGGCGGGATCGCCATGTTGAGACGAAGCAGGTCGGCCGGCTTCGGGCTCGTCAGGTTCTGGAATCCGGGGACGATACCGGACGGGATCCCCGTCAAGAGGATCGCAGCCAGGTCTGCCCGAGGCTTCGCGTAGGCGGCAAGGTGCGGGAACGCGCCCGGATAGAGGACCGGGAGAAGGCGCCCCAACTCGGGATGCTGGACGAACTGAAGGAAGTCATCATCCTCCGAAGGCGGGAGCGAATTCCACTTGTCCTTCATGCTCATCGGAATCAGGACTTCGTTGACGAGCGGGTTGCCGAGCCGCGACACCTGAAGCCAGGGGCCCGTTTCGGTCTCGCCGCCATGGACGATGATCCGTGCCTTGCGGCGGCTCGCGGATGCGTACACGCCGATGACCGAGCGTGCGTCAGCCGCATTCGTGGGCCGGGAACCATCGCGCGTCAGCTGCGTCTTGGGGACCTGGATCGCGATGGTGTGGATGTTCAGGTCCTTGGTCGCATCGACGCCTGGAGCGGCAGCGGTCGGGATGAGGTGCAGGTTCTGGAACGGCCGCAGGTCGCCCAGATCGAAGATCGATCCGAGGTCGACGAAGAACCCTTCGCGACGCTGGCCGGCGAACACCTTGATGCCACCGGGCAGGGTGTGCACCGCAGCCTTGGCGAGGGCGTTGTAATTGGGCGTCGAGCGCGGCCCGATGTTCACGGGTGGGCAAAGGAGCGCGGAGCCGAGGACTTCGGGCTTGTGGCCCTTGGCCATGCGGGTAACCGAATAGGTCTGAACCCGGTTCCAATTCGGGCTCATGATCGATGTGATCGGCCCAGTGTTGTAGAGGAACGTGTTCGGATTGTGGACCTTCGTATGGAACCGGAACTGGTAGGTGACCTCGTCCTCGTTGTCGCCGTCGTTATCGACGTGGATCTCGTACAACACGTCTTGGCCGAACTCGTAGAAGTTCGGTCCGCCGGCAGGATCTTCCAGCGGGATGTAGTTGGCGATCAACGTAACCGTGTCCGGCCGATCCGGGCTGACGAAGGCGTACAGGTCAGTGTTGTCGGCAACTGGATCCTGCGAGATGGATGGAGCCTCGCGATGGGACGACATCTTCAGCCCTCCTGACTGGCCTGGCGAGCCGCCGCGAGCAGGCGGCCGACCAGCTGGGGATCTCGATGAAGGACTTCGCTCGTGCCGACCATGATTGAGACATCGCCGGTCGACGCGTCGCGGATGTGCGCGACAACATCCCCGCCCAGGGCGGAGAAATCGGACGCCGCTGTGGAGGACGTCAAGCCTGGGATCGAGGTGAGCTTGTCGATCCCGCTAAGGGCGACGACGCCGGCGACGACGCCGAGCGAGCCAGTTTGCAATAGCTTTCGACGAGACAGTTCAGCCATGGATTCTCCTTGAGTGGGACGCTCTCGGTTGAGCCGCCCGGGGCGGGCCGAGTCAGAGGTTTGACGCACGGCACCTCAGATTGCAGGCGGCCTGACACCAGCCGCCGACGGGCATACGGTGGGGGACGGGTCCTGGATCATCCCCTGCGGCAATCTGCCCCTCTTCCCACTAACGGTTCCGTCGAGTGGGACGCCCCTGGGGGGTGCGGTAGATTGGCCGACTGGATCGGCGAAGAGGTAGCCAGGGCGAGCCCATGTGATGACGAGCGCCAAGGATCTGATGCCGCCCGCGGAGACCGCGGCAGAGAACGAACCAGAGCTCCTCCGGAGAATTGAGTCCGCGGATCTCGTCGCCTTCGAGGTCCTGTACGACTTGTATGAATCCGCGGCATATGCCGTTGCGCTCAGGATCACATTCGACGAGGCGCTCGCCCAGGACGTGGTCCAGGACGCCTTCATCTCGGTCTGGTGCCATGCCTCGCGGTTCGATCCGGACCGGGGCAGCGTGAAGACATGGCTGTTCGCGATCGTCCACCACCGCGCCGTTGACGAGGTGCGTCGCCGCCGCGGGACCGAGAGCTTCCCGGACCCCGAAGCCGATCCACCGCCTCCGTTGACCAGGCAGGATGTTTGGGCGGAGGTCGCCGAGCGTCTGGACGCAGCGAAGCTTCGGGAGGCTTTCGCCAGCCTGCCCGAGCCTCAGCGTGAAGCGCTCAGGCTCGCCTACTACGAGGGGCTAACCCAGGAGGAGATAGCCACGCTGACGGGTACGCCGCTCGGAACGGTCAAGAGCCGGACGCGGCTGGGTCTGCTCGGCCTGCGCCGGAGGCTGACCGATGGCGAGGATCACAGCGACGGGTTAGTCGGCGCCCGGGCAGGGGCGGAGGGCGACCGATGATCGCCGCAACTCGCCTACGTCAGCCCTCGAGCGAAACCGGATTGCCCGATGCCGCCGACTGGAAGAGCGCGTCGATCGTTCGGGCCTGACCTAGCGCGTCGGCCCGGCCCAGCAGCGGCCTTCCGCGGCCCAGGATGGCGTCGCTGAGGTTTTCCATCTCCAAGCGGTAGGCGTCGTTCGGGGCGACGGGTTCGGTGTGGCCGTTCAGTTCGATTCCGCCCAGCTCGCCTTGCCACGGATCGCGCGACAGCAGGGTGCCCTTGCTGCCGACCACTTCAAGGGAGCGCTGTGTCGACGTAAAGCCGGCAACGATCTCCGCGACCACGCCGGACGGGAACCGCAGCATGCCCGAGAAGCGCATGTCCACACCCGTAGGTCCGATGGTTTGCTCGCCGAAAACCCGTTCCGGCTCCGTTCCGGCGACCAGGCGTGAGCCGCTGATCGTGTAGCAGCCCACGTCCATCAGCGCCCCGCCGTCCAGGCCTGGTTCGAGCCGGACGTCGCTGCTGGACGTCATCGCGAAGCCGAACGTGGAACGGATCGATTGGAGCTCGCCAACCTCGGGTAGCAGTTCCAT
>JANYJG010000050.1 GCA_025358515.1 Chloroflexota bacterium | reverse complement strand
GGACCGGATTGGCCAAGCAGTTCAAGCAGGTCCTGGATTCGCAGCGGAAACGCGCGGAGGAGGACGAGAAGCCTGACCTTGAACACACGCCGAACCCCAGGCGCGGCGACAAGCAGAGTCCCTCATCGCGCCGGAAACCGTGACCGCCCCTAGGCCAAGTGCATGGTCCCCACACTGTCGGGACTCACGCGTCGACCATACGCCAGACGGGGCGCAATGGCGGCATTCGCCTCGTCCTTCGTCATAGCCGCAGGCGCTGCTGGCTCGTCTGCAACACCTTGCAAACGTTCATCTCCATGCTCGCGATGGGGCTGGCAGTGTCGTGACGATTGCCGTCGTGTTTCAGGCCACAACCCGTCAATCCAGCATGCCCCGGGATCGCTAGAACGAAGTGGTCAATTCTTCCGTCGCCACGTTCGCCGAGATCTCCGGCCGATAGGCAGCCGTCGGAGCGCCCAGGCGAGAGAGCGCAGCGCCGAGGCTGGGCCTCACCTGGGTCGGCGTGCGCGGACCGAAGCCAACGTGGCGCAATGCCCGGGCTAGCTGCGCGTTCGAATGAACTCGACTATCTCCGGCAGGTAGCCGTGGGCCAGGCAGACGACAGTATCGGCGCCGCCGTAGTAGACGGTCAGCCGGCCGGTCGATCGGTCGAGCAGGGCGGCGCACGGGAAAACCACGTTTGGGACGTCGCCCACCTGTTCGTACGGCACCTGCGGTGAGAGCAGGAAGTCGCGGCTCCGCGCGACCACCTTCCACGGCTCGTCCAGGTCGAGCAGCGCGGCGCCCATCGAATAGACGAAGCCGTTGCAGGACGTGAGGACGCCGTGGTAGATGAGCAGCCAGCCCTCGTCCGTCTCGATGGGCGTCGGTCCGGCGCCGATCTTCGTCGACTCCCAGGTCCAGGCACGCGGGGCCATCACATGCCGGTGGCGGCCCCAGTGAATCAGGTCCGGACTCTCCGACACGAAGATGTCGCCGAACGGCGTGTGGCCGCTGTCGCTGGGTCGCGACAACATCAGGTACTGGCCCTTGACGCGGCGCGGGAACAGCACGCCGTTCCGGTTGAACGGCAGGAAGGCGTTGTCGAGCTGGCGAAAGGTCTTGAAGTCGTACGTGTAGCCGATGCCGATCGTCGGACCGTGGTAACCGTTGCACCACGTGACGTAGTAGCGGTCCTCGATCCAGACGACACGCGGGTCATAGGCGTGCTCGAACTTCTCCTGGATCTCGGCGACCCGCCCGTCGGAGGCGATCCACTTGATGGTCTTGGTTTCGATGTTCCAACTGACGCCATCGAGGCTTTTGCCCGCGTGCAGGTTCATCTCTCGCGTCGTGTCGTCAACGCGGAACACGCCCGCGTATGCACCCTCGAACGGCACTACCGCCGAGTTGAAGATGCTGTTGGATCGAGGGAGAAGGTCCCGCTCGATGATCGGATTGCGACTCGAACGCCACAGCGGGGCCGAACTGCCGGCGGGTCGGTCTTCCCACGGGATCCCGGGGAGTGCGGCCGAATCGGGGACTTGGTCCCTGAGGTGCATCGAGGCCCTTTCGCTATGCCGTCTGGAGATCGACATCAGGCGCGAAGTCGCCCTCGTTCAGGGGAGCCTCCGGTTCCGCGGCTTGCGTGGACTCGCGTTCCACCAGCGTCGGCCGCAAGAATGTCAGCGTAGCGCACTCCTTGTTGACCTCGAGACGATGCAAGAGCAGCGTCACCGCCAGCCGGCCCATGCCAACCTTGTCGACGGCCATGGTCGTCAGCGCAGGAGATACGAACTTGGCCACGTCGATGTCGTCGAAGCCCACCACCGAAAGCCTGTCGGGCACGGAGATGCCCTCCTGTCTGGCTGCCTGCAGAAGGGCGACGGCCACAAGGTCGTTGGCGCAGAAGATGGCGGTGACTTCGGGGTGGGCCTTGATATAGGCCACTGCCTTAGCGGCGGCCAACTCCGGCTGCCAGAAGTCGGCGTCGATGTAGTGGGGAGTGAGCTTCTCCTCGAC
>JANYJG010000048.1 GCA_025358515.1 Chloroflexota bacterium | reverse complement strand
GACCTGTTCTCCCTGCTCGGCCGTCGCCGCCTGACGATCGGCGCCGATGCGGCGGCCCAATGACCGCCGCGCGCCCGAACGATGTCTTTTCGCCGCTCTCTGTCGGCCCGGCAGCGATCGCGCCCATGGCTGTACGGCCGGCGGTGGATCCGGAGGTCGACGAATTCCGCCCGGAAGGTCACGGCCTGCCCAGCTTCCACATCTGGACCCTGGGCTGCCAGATGAACCAGAGCGACTCCGAGGAAATGGCCGGCCAGTTGCTCGCGGCCGGCTGCGATCGAGCGCCCTCTCTCGAGACGGCCGACCTCGTCGTCATCAACACCTGCGCCGTCCGCGAGCACGCCGAGGCTAAGGTGATCGGCCGTCAGGGCCTCCTGGCCAAACTGAAGCGACAGCGGCCCGGCATGCGGGTCGTGCTCACAGGCTGCGGCGTCCGCGAATCGGAGCGAGCCGGGCTGCTGCGACGCTTCCCCGCCGTCGACATGTTCCTGCGGCCGGACGAGGAGCCCGAACTGGCCCTGCGGTTAGGCCTCGTTTCAGCGCAGGCCCCCGTCGGGCTGCGTACCGCGGCGACTGCCGCTACCACCGTTGTCTCCGGCCGGCCGGTCAGCGCCGCCGATCGCCTGGCCCCCAACCGGCTCATCGCCCTGGCTGAGGGCCGTGTCGCCCGCTCGTCGGCCATCTCGGCCTGGCTGCCCATCGTTTACGGCTGCGACAAGACGTGCACTTACTGCATCGTGCCGTTCAGCCGCGGACCGGAGCGCAGCCGGCCATTCGACGACATAGTGGCCGAGGCTCGCGGGATCGCCGCTGCCGGCTACCCGGAACTGACCCTGCTGGGCCAGAACGTCAACAGCTATGGCCACGACCTGCCGGCCGAGGAACGCTTCGGCCACATCGACACCGAACGCTCCGCCGGACGACACCTCGATCTCCTCGGCCGCCCAGACCTGGCCGAGTTGCTGGACGCGATCGATGGCATCCGGGACGCCCGCGGTCGGCCGGCAATACCGCGCCTGCGCTTCATTACCTCTCATCCATGGGACCTGTCCGACCGCCTGATCGAGGCGATGTCAAGGTGCGACTCCGTGGCCGAACACCTGCACCTGCCGATACAGTCCGGCAGCGACACCATGCTCCGGCGTATGGGCCGCCAGTACACGGTCGCCCACTACACGGAGCGGCTGGCGCGGATCCGGGAAGCGGTGCCGGGGATCGCGATCTCCACGGACGTGATCGTCGGGTTCTGCGGCGAGACCGACGGCGAGTTCAGGGCCACTCTCGAAGCGCTCGAGGACATCCGCTACGACACGGTCTTCGCCGCCGCATACTCGCCCCGCCCCGGCACCCCGGCCTTGCTCATGGCCGACGACGTGCCGGCGGAGGTCAAGCTCCGCCGCCTCAACGAGCTGCTGGCAGTTCAGGAGAAGATTGGTCTTGCTCTCAACCAGTCGTGGCTGCGACGCGAAGTGGATGTGCTGGTGGAGAGGGTCACGCCGGTTCGGCGCCGCAACTCCACCGAGGCAGAGGTCGCAGACGAGGCCATCCTTCACATGCCCAGCCTGTACGGCGCGGCGGGGGAGGGCAGCGTCGCCCTGGCCGGCCGGACTCGCCACAACAAATTGGTTCACCTTTCCGGCGACCCGGCCCTGGTCGGGCACGTGGTGACGGTCCTGATCGACCACGCCGGGCCGTTCGCGTTGCGCGGGCGCGTCGTAGCCGCCCTCGTCGAGTGACCACGCCAGCCGCCCTGCCGCCGTTGGTCGTGATTGCCGGGGCAACCGCCAGCGGCAAGACCGCTCTCTCGCTGGCCCTCGCGCAGGCCCTGGCCGGTCAGGGCATCGAGGCTGAGATCATCTCCGCTGACTCGCGCCAGGTATACCGCGGCATGGATGTCGGCACCGCCAAGGCGACGCCTGCCGAACGCGCCAGCGTGCCGCACCACGGCCTGGATCTGGTGGATCCCGATCAACCCTTCAGCGTCTCGGACTACGCAGTTCATGCCGGAGCGGCGCTGGCGGGAATCGCACAACGCGGCGCGATCGCCATCCTGGCCGGCGGCTCGGGCTTCTACCTCCGAGCCGTGGCCCGCGGCCTGGCCGTCGACGAGCTGCCCTGGGATCCCGCCGTCCGATCCGCGATCGACTCGAAGCTTGCAATCGAAGGTCTGCCGCGGCTCGTCGAGGAACTCCGCAGCCTGGCCCCAACCCGCGCCGCCGAGGTTGACCTGCGCAATCCACGCCGAGTGGTTCGGGCCCTGGAAATCGCCCGGATCCGCGGGGATGCGCCGCTTCCCCAACCGCGCGGCTACGGGCGTGATGTGCTGTGGCTGGGTCTCTCGGTCGAGGGCGTCGTGCTGCGCCGCCGCATCAGCGAACGCGCCATGGCCCAGTTCGCGGCCGGCCTGGTGGATGAAACGCGCCAGCTCATCGCCCGCTTCGATCGAACGCTGCCCAGCTTCTCCGGTATCGGCTACGCGGAGGCGATTGCGGTCATAGAGGGCCGCTTCTCACAGGAACAGGCCAGCGACCAGGACGCGCGTCGCAACATACTTTTCGCTCGTCGCCAGGCCACCTGGTTCCGCCGCGAGCCGGACATCCGCTGGCTCGACGCCACCCGCGCCCTGCCGCTCGACCAAGCCATCGCAGCCACGGCCGGGTACCTCGCCGGCTAGCGAGAGGCTGGCGCGAGGCTATGCCACGCGTTCGGCTATCCTGGCGGGGTATGACACACGAACTCAAAGATGTCGCCGCGCCGGTTGAGCGCGCCTTCCTGGTTGCAGTGGACACCGGCGACGACCCCGGCTGGACGGCCGAGGAATCGATCGCGGAGCTGGCCAACCTGGCCGACACGGCCGGAGCGGAAGTCGTAGGCGCCGAGTGGCAGAACCGCCGGCACGTCGACCCGAACACCTATATCGGCAAGGGCAAGGTGGACGAGCTGGTCGCGGCCAAGTCGGAGACCGGCTACACAATCCTGATCGCCGATGACGAGCTTTCCCCAGCCCAGCAGCGAGCTCTGGAAGAAGCCGTCAAGACCAAGGTGATCGACCGCTCGCGGCTCATCCTCGATATCTTCGCCCAGCATGCCCAAACTCACGAGGGCCGCCTGCAGGTCGAATTGGCCCAGTTGGAATACCAGTTGCCTCGCCTGACTCGACTGTGGACTCACCTTTCGCGCACCGGCGGCGGTATCGGCACCAGAGGCCCGGGCGAGTCGCAACTCGAGACGGACCGGCGGATCATCCGCGACCGCATCAAGAAGCTCAAGGAGCGGGTCGAGGCCATCGGCGAACAGCGCCGCACCGCCGCCCGAGGCCGCGACCGACGCCTTATCCCTACCGTCGCCATTGTCGGCTATACCAACGCCGGCAAGTCCACGCTACTCAACGCGCTGGTGGGAAGCGTCGTCGTCAAGGCCGAGGACCGGCTCTTCGCCACCCTCGATCCCACCTCTCGCCAGGTCAAGCTCGGCGAGGGCCAGACCGCCATCGTCACGGACACGGTCGGCTTCATTCACAAGCTGCCTCATCAACTCGTCGACGCCTTCCGCGCCACATTGGAAGAAGTCAACCGAGCCGACGTGCTGCTTGAGATCGTGGACGCCTCGGACCGCCACTTCGCCGAGCACCGAGCGACCGTAGACCTTGTCCTCGCGGAGCTCGGCGCGGCCGACAAGCCGCGTCTTCTCTGCTTCAACAAGGCCGATCTAATCGATCCGGCGGCCAAGGATGGCAATACGCCCGGTCCGGCGATCGCCGGATCTGTCCTGATCTCGGCCGTGACCGGATACGGCCTGGAAACTCTCAAGGCCGAGCTATCGGCCCTACTCGCGTCGTTCTGGGTGGACGTCGATGTGGCGATTCCCTATATGGCCGGCGAGCTGATTGCACGCATCCGCGAACGCGGCACTGTGGATCTCGAGTACCGGGCCTTCGACGTTCGCGTCCGCGGCCGCGTGAGCCCGCCCCTGGCCAGCGAACTCGATGTCGTTGCCCGCCGCTACCATGAATCGCTCAGAGAACAGGCCCTGCCGGAAGGCTGACAGCCCATTTCGCGGGGCTGGGGTAGGGGATCGACGTATAGAACAGGTGTTCTACGTCAATAGACCCACACCCGCGTACTGCACCTACCCATGTTGGCGGGACGTGGACAACTCCCAAAACAGCCTCGCCCTCGCCCGAAAGTGGTGGATAAGCCTCTTCCCGCACAGCTCACGCCGACATATATTTCGTCTTGCCCGGAGGGGCCAGCGAGATCGGCACCAACTCAGCGGTTTCAACGGAAACGGTGAACGATCTACAGGAAAGTTCTTGGCCTCGCAAGAGATCTTGGACCGGAACGTAGACCGCAATCCGCGGAAGTAGGAATGTAGAGGGTTGGTGGCAGTTACGGCAGTGGCCGGAGCGCGGTCCGCCGCTGAGCGAGAAGTCCTCGGATTTCTTGATCGCGGTGGTCGAAGCGGTCGGAACACGCGGAACCGCAGTACGATCGATCCGGTTCCTCTGGGCGTTTTGCTGTGTCCGACGGCCGCGTCGGTAGGGGACCTGCGTCGGTGAGGGTCGAGCAGGGGAGTCGGCAAAGGCGGTATCCTCGGGCGCAGTCTCATCACAATCCAGGAGTTCGATGCCGCCCGCCAGTCCCAGCATCTGGATCATCGTCCCGACGTACAACGAGCGGGACAATGTCGGTCCGATCACCGACGCGATCCTGGCGACCGTACCCGATGCTCATGTCCTGATCGTGGATGACAACTCTCCAGACGGTACCGGCCAGCTGGCGGACGAGATGGCCCGCAACAACCCGGCCATCGCGGTTCTTCATCGCGAGTCAAAACAGGGACTGGGACGCGCCTACGTTGCGGCATTCAAGGACCTGATCGCACGGGATGCCGACATCGTCGTCCAGATCGACGCCGACTTCAGCCACCCGGTCCGCTTCCTGCCGACGCTCCTCGAACCGCTCCGAACCGGCAGCGCCGATGTAGTCTTGGGCTCACGCTACGTCAAAGGTGGGCAGATTCCTCGCTGGAGCCTCGTTCGCAGGCTGATCAGTCGCGGCGGCAGCGTCTTTGCCGGCGTCGTGTTGCTGATGCCTTACCGCGATCTAACCGGCGGCTTCAAGGCCTGGAGAGCGGATGTGCTAAAGGGGATGGACCTGGGCAAGCTCCACGCCGGTGGCTACGCGTTCCAGATCGAGACGACGTTCCGAGCGCGGTTAAGCGGCGCGCGCATAGTCGAGGTCCCGATCACGTTTGAGGAACGCCGAGTGGGCGCTTCGAAGATGAGCAGGAACATCTTCGCAGAGGCGTTCATGCTGGTCCTGGTGCTGCGGTTCTCGACCTTGTTCAGCGGTCGTCGGCGAACGATCGCCTCCGGCGCCTGACAGCCCGATTCTGCGGCAGGACCATCCATCCAATGCCGGTTCGGAACGTGGCGATCCTCCGCCTGCTCGCTGTTGCGCCACTTCTAGGCGTCGTTGCGTTGGCGGCCGGGATCCGGAGCTTGAACCTCGGCGACGCCCAGCTATTCCGTGACGAAGCGACATCCTGGTACCTTGCGTCCCAATCGCCCGGAGACCTGCTCAGGCTGACGTCTCACGAGACGTTCCCGCCGTTGTACGTACTGCTCCTAAAGCTCTGGACGGCGATGTTCGGCGACTCGGAAGCCGCGTTGAGGTCGATCTCGGTCGTTGGCGGGTGTAGGGACAGTAATCGTCACATGGCGTTGGGCCCATGACGCTCTGGCCAGCAATGTGGGCGGAATCGTCGCCGGGCTTCTCGTCGCGCTTTCTCCCGCGCTCATCATCAACTCCCGCGACGCACGCATGTACAGCCTGGAAACGTTCTTCACGACAACCGCTTGGTGGCTGATTTGGATGCTGATCACCGGCTCGGCCGATTGGTCCAGCAGACGACGCATCGCCGTCTCCGCCGCCCTGGTTGTCGCAGTGGCAGGGCAAATCTGGACCCTGTCCCTTGGAGTCCCGTCGGCAGGACTGCAACTCGCTTTCACCCTGGTGGCATCGGCATGGTTGCGTAATCGCCAGTCGGTCGTCGCCGTCGGATGCATCCTGGTCGGGTCAGCGAGTCTCGTGCCGTGGCTGCCGAGCCTGCTCAGGGTCGCGCTCAACGGCCAGGCGTTCTGGACCCCTCGACCGGACCTGACGTCCATTTCATCGACCTTCAAGGGCTGGCTGGTCGGGGAAAGCGGCGGGCTTGCTCCAATCGCGATCGCCTTTGCGGCGGTACTAATCACGGTCGGCCTGGCGGCCGCCTTGCTGGAACAGCTGCCCCCGCAGGAGGGGCGAGCACCAGAGCGGGGTCAACTCCTCGGCTTGGCACTCATCCTGGACTTCGCCTTGATGCCGTCGCTATGGATCTACTCCCAGTTTCATTCGATCTACGATCCTCGGTATTTGGGGCCCTCCCTCCCGCCGCTGGCGATATCAATCGCAGCTGCTGTCGTGGTACTCGGCGGCTGGCTCAGAACGAGAGCTGGTTTCTCCCGACGCCTGACCCACGGCCTGTCTGCCGCCCTTCTTGTTCTACCGATAGTGATCCCAATGGGTATGGGGGCGGTCCATGCGGTCGACGGATCGCGCAGCGACGCGAATGTCGAGCCCGGCAGGCAGATGGAGCGACAGCTGACTGCTCTAGTACGTCCTGGAGATATCGTAATTGCTCTCAACCCGCAGACATACTTTCCCAGCCGCTACTACCTCAACGCAACCGGCGACGCCGACCGACTCAACCTTAAGCTCTACTACTGGCACCGCCCGACCGCCGCTTTCTACACCGGCTGGGAGGACATCGACGGTAGGTCGGTGGTCGATCCGCCGCGAGTGTCGATCCTGGGTTGGCGAGGCGCGGTCGGATTGCGTTCGGGGGCCGAGTTGTGGCTGGTTTCACTCGTGAACCCCAACTTTGAGTTCAAGGCCTTCGACCAGCTCGATCCGAAGGGACTACGTGTCCTCCAGACACTCTACGTCAGCGGTGGAAGCGTTCTGGCCCAGATCCGCGAGGCAGTCCCAGCGGGCTAGAGCCCTTCTAGAGCGGTTGATTGCATCAGCTCAGGTCGGCAGACAACTGCTGGCGCTCCGCGGTTCTTCGTATCGTTCATGGGTGGCAATGGAATAATGTTGCCGCTCGGAGCCGCGGACTCCATTTCGATTCCTCCGATCTCGGTTGGCTATGCCAGACTGATTCTAGTTTTGTCGATTCCGACTACCGATAAGAGAGGTTATGTCCGTTAGTGTGAGAGTTCTTCAACCTAGCGCGGTATTGGGCTGTGCACGGCGGTTGATTCGAGCCACCTCTCGGCCAGCAGCAACAACCGTCCCAAGCGTTATCCAGCCGAGCTCAAAGAGCGTGCTGTCCGGATGGTGTTCGAGACGATCGAGCAGACCGGGGAGCGCCAGGGAGCCGTGGCTCGGGTCGCCCACTCGCTCGGTATCGGAGTC
>JANYJG010000262.1 GCA_025358515.1 Chloroflexota bacterium | reverse complement strand
TGCCGCCTCGCAGCCCGCCGCTTACGATGACCGTGCGAACCGTCCCGAACGAAACCGTCGATCGACGCCAACCACCCGCAGCGCGAGGCCACAAAGACCATGGCCGCAGACTCCAGCAACGACTTCGACTTGATCGTCATCGGTGGCGGCACCGGCGGTTACACCGCTGCGTTCCGCGCCGCTCAGCTGGGCATGCGCGTGGCGCTCGTCGAGCAGGGTAAAATCGGTGGGACGTGTTTGCACGTCGGCTGCATTCCCACCAAGGCTCTCCTCGAATCGGCCGAGTTGTTCGCGCGCCTCAAGAAGGCCAAGGATTTCGGCATTCTGCTGGAGGGTCAGCCCGGCCTGGACTATGAGCAGATGGCCCGGCGACGCGACCAGGTCGTGAAGCGGATGTGGACGGGCCTCAAGAGCCTCGTCGACAAGAACAAGGTGACGTGGGTCGGCGGACGCGGAATCCTGGAAGGCGCGGGGACGGTTCGCGTGGTCCCCAACGGCGAAGATGGCGTGCCCGGCGCCGGCGGGGAGCAGGTCCTCCACGCCAAGAACGTCGTCCTGGCTACGGGTAGTCGGGTCAAGAGCCTGCCCGGCCTCGTGCCGGATGGCCGCCGCATCATCACCTCGGACGACGTCACCACTAAGGCGGACCTGCCCAAGACCATCGCCATCGTCGGCGCGGGGGCCGTCGGGTCCGAGTTTGCCTCGCTGTACCACGACCTGGGTGTGGCGGTGACGCTGCTTGAATACCTACCCGGGATCGTTCCGCTTGAGGATCGCGACGTCAGCGCAGCTCTTGAGCGCAGCTTCAGCCGCCGCGGCATCAAAGTCATTACGAAAGCACGGTTCGACGCCGCCGCAGTCAAGGTCACTAAGGACGGCGTCTCGATGATGGTCGGTCCGGAAGGCGCCAAGCCCGAGGAACTTCGAGTCGAGCAACTGCTGGTAGCCACCGGCCGGGCCGCCAACGTGGAGAACCTGGGGCTCGAGACGACCAAGGTGCAAGTCGAGCGCGGGTTTGTGAAGGTGGACGGCTGGATGCGAACGGCCGAACCCCACGTCTACGCCATCGGCGACCTTATCGGCGGCCTGATGCTGGCTCACGTGGCTGCGCACGAGGGCATCGTGGCGGTCCACGACATTGCCGGCGAGGGTCCCGAGGCGATCGACTACGACCACCAGCCCCGGGCCACCTACACCCGCCCACAGGTCGCCTCCATCGGCCTGACCGAGCAGCAGTGCGCGGAACGCGGGATCGCAGTCAAGAAGGGCGTTTTCAACTTTGCGGCCGTCGCCAAGGCCGTTATCGTGGGCGAGACGGAGGGTTTCGCCAAGGTCATCGCCGACGCAACCACCGACGAGGTCCTGGGCGTCCATCTGTTCGGTCCCGCGGTGACGGACCTGATCGCGGAAGCGGCCCTGGGGATGACCCTGGAGGCCACGGCCTGGGAGGTCGGCGCTGCTACTCACCCGCACCCGACGCTGGCGGAGGTCGTCGGCGAAGCTGCGATGGCGGTCTCGGGTCGACAAATCAACTCATAGCGGTCGGGCGGCCGGTTCCCATAGAGGCGCTGCGCAATCCGCAGAGCGCGCCGGCCTGAGGAGGAGCTAGCCAGGTTCGGGCCAGATGGGCCAAACTAACGACATCGCGTCGGCTCGACCTCTAGCAGTCGAGCTCAATGGACGCGCGGCGTGATGGATCTCGCAGGAGGAGCGCTTTGTGGCCAAAGTAACGATGCCCCAGCTCGGCGAGAGCGTGGCCGAGGGGACGATCGGGAAGTGGCTCAAGCAGATCGGCGACGTGGTCGCGCTGGACGAGCCGCTCCTCGAGGTCATCACCGATAAGGTCAACGCGGAAGTCCCGTCTCCATTTGCGGGAACGCTGCGCGAGATACTGGTCAAGGAGGGGCAGACGGTCCCTTATGCCGCGGAGATCGCGGTGATCGAGGAAGGGGCCGCCGCGGAGGCCGCTCCTAGCGTCGCGGAAGCCGCTCCCAGCGGCGCGGAGGCCGCCACGAAGTCGGCGGTTCCTGCGGCCGTTCCGGCGCCGCTCCCCGTTGTCGCGCCCGCGTCTGCGCCGGCGGCCGTTCCGGCGCCGCTCCCCGTTGTCGCGCCCGCGGCTGCGCCGGCGGCCGTTCCGGAGCCGCTCCCCGTTGTCGCGCCCGCGGCTGCGTCCGCGGTTGCGCCGGCGGTCGGCGACGCCGACGCTCGCATGACCCCGTCCGTGCGGCGGCTCATGCGTGAGCAGAACCTCCAGCCCGCCCAGATAGTAGGCAGCGGCCATGAAGGCCGCATAACCCGCGAAGATGTCCTGTCGTTCGTGGAGCGGCCCAGGGACGGTGGAGGCGCCGCAGGGCCTGAGACGGCTGCGCCGCCCGTCGCGCCGGCCAGCTCTCCGGCCGCTCAGCCGGCGCCGGTGCTCGGGCTCCCGAGTCATTCGCCGGGCCTGGCTTCATCCAGCCCTTCGGCTTCGCCTTCTCCGGCCGTCGTCTGGGAACCAGGTCAGGATGACATTCTGGTTCCGCATAACCAGATGCGGCGCGGCATCGCCGCCCAAATGACCCGAGCCGCGGCCGTCCCGGTGGCTCACAGCACGTTCGAGGCCGACATGACGGCCGTGATGAAGCTGCGCGCCGCCCAGGCCGACGGCTACAAGGCCCGCGAAGGCGTGGGTCTGAGCTTCCTGCCGTTCGTTGTCAAGGCCGTCGTGGAGGGTCTCAAGAGCAACCCGGACCTCAACGCCCACTACACGGACGCCGGCCTGCTGCGCAAGCGCCGCGTCAACATTGGCATCGCCATCGCTGTGGACAACGGCCTGATCGTGCCGGTCATCCACGACGCCGACCAATTCTCGATCAACGGCATCAACCGCGCCATTCAGGATCTGGCGGCCCGCGCTCGGTCGAACAAACTGCGCCTGGACGACCTCCAGGGCGGCACGTTCACGGTCGACAACACCGGCTGGTTCGGCTCGGTTCTGACGGTGCCGATCATCAACACCCCCGAGGTCTGCATCCTAACCACGGAGGCCGTGGTCAAGCGACCCGTGGTTCGCGAGACGCCCGACGGCGACGTGATCGCGGTGCGATCGATGATGAACCTCGTCGCGGGCTACGACCACCGTGCCACCGACGGCGCCCAGATCGGCCGTTTCGTCCGCGACGTGATCTGCTGGCTCGAAGCCGTCGGCACGGACTTGCCGATCTACTAGGAACCCGCTAGGAACTCGCGACCGTGGAAGACACACGCCATACCCTGGCCGACCGGCTGCCGTCCATCGCGATGGGCGGCGGGGATTACGCCATAGCCGCCGACGGCTCGGCCGCGCCTCGACGCCATCCAGACTGGATCAAGGCCCGCATCCCCTCGGGCGAGACATACCAGGAGGTCCGTCGGCTCCTTCAAGGGCTGACGTTGCACACCGTTTGCGAGGAAGCCCGCTGCCCCAACGTCGGCGAGTGCTGGGACCAGCGCACGGCCACGGTCATGATTCTGGGCGATACCTGCACCCGGGCCTGCGGGTTCTGCGCCATCAAGACGGGCAAGCCGCTAATCCACGACCTGGACGAGCCGCGGCGCGTGGCCGAAGCGATCAAGGGCCTGGGGCTCGATCACGTGGTTATCACGAGCGTCGCCCGCGACGATCTCGACGATGGCGGCGCCGGCATCTTCGCCGACACCATCCGCCGGCTGCGCGTCGCCTGCCCGGACATGGGGGTGGAGGTTCTGATCCCGGATTTCAACGGGGAAGAGGCGCCGCTGCGTGTCGTCATGGAGGCGGGGCCGGACATCCTGAACCACAATATCGAGACGGTCGAACGACTCCAGAAGCCGGTTCGAAAGCGAGCTCGATACGATCGATCGCTGGGTGTCCTCGAGCGGGCGAAGGTGTACGCGCGGGAGATCTCGGCGGCCGGCTCGGGTGCGCCTGGTGCGGTGTTGTCGCCCCACACCAAGTCCTCGATCATGGTCGGGCTGGGGGAGACGCGAGCCGAGCTGCACCAGGCGTTCGTGGACCTGCGCGCCGTCGATTGCGACATTCTCACGCTGGGGCAGTATCTGCGGCCCTCACCCGAGCATCTGGCGGTGGAGCGCTACTACCACCCCGACGAATTCGCGGAGATGCGGGTCGAGGCGTTGGCGCTGGGTTTCCAGCATGTCGAGTCCGGGCCGCTGGTCCGCTCGAGCTACCACGCCCGGGACCAGGTGCCGGACGCGGAAGCGCGTCGAGCCGAACGGGCGGTGCGTGCCGCGGTGGGCGCGGGTGCCGCGACGGGCGCGGGCGCGGGCGCGGGCGCGGGCGCGGCGGGGGGCGCGCAACCGATCGTTTCCTCCGCTCGTGATGGGGCCGCCGGCCGGCCATCGCCCACCATCGACGCCCAAGGTCGGGTCGTTTACCGCCCGGACTGATCGCCCGGACTGATCGCCCGGAGACCGCCGCCGTGATGCGGTGGCCGGTGGTCCCGCGATAAGCCCGAGTAGAGAGGCCACCGTCACCATGGTGTAGTGGATGACGTGCAGGTCGGCTCGATCATCCGCGCTGTTCGAATCCGTCGCGGCCTGCGACAGACGGACGTCGCGGTCACGGCAGGCGTCGGCCAGACAACTGTCTCGCTGATCGAGAAGGGCTGCC
>JANYJG010000245.1 GCA_025358515.1 Chloroflexota bacterium | reverse complement strand
CTGGGCGTGGCCGCGCTCGGCGCCGGATCTCAGATCGTCTATGTGGTCCAAATCCCTTTCATCGCGGCGAACACCGAGCCTCATCAACGCAATGAGTACTTCTCCATCTGGCAAGCGATCGGCACGACCACGGCCCTGGTGGCCGCCCTCGCGGGAGGGGCCCTGGCGCCGGCCGCCGCAACGGCGTTGGGCCTACACGGAGCGGCCGCGCCATACCATGTGCTGCTGGCCGGGGTCTCGGTCCTGGCGATCCTGGCCCTCGGGACCGTCAACCTTCTTCGGTCCGATCCACCGGTGATAGCCCACGCGGGCGAGGCTGTGCGAAGCCGCTTCGGGCTGTTCATCTCGGATCGAGGCCTGTTTTTGCGCCTGCTGCTGCCCGGGTTCATTACCTCCCTGGGCGCAGGACAACTGATTCCGTTCCTCAATGTCTTCGTCAAGGGAAAGTTCGGCCTGGACCTCACTGCCCTCAACGCCGTCTTCGCCATCACCAGCCTTGGCACGACTCTCGCATTCCTGGCCCAACCCGCTCTGGCCCGGCGCTTCGGCCGCATCGGCTCCATCGTCCTGGTCCAGGGCTGCAGCATTCCATTCCTGGTGGTGCTCGGGTTCTCACCGGTGCTCTGGACCGTGATCGGGGCCATGACCGTCCGCAACTCACTCATGAACGCAGGCAGTCCGATATTCGATGCGTTCGTCATGGAACGGGTCTCGGACGCGGAGAGAGCCACGCTGTCCGCAGCGATGACCCTGCTGTGGGCCCTCGGCTGGACGGTAGCGCCCATCTACTACGGCCAACTCCAACACTACCTGGGCTTCACGGCGGGCTACGCAGTGGACTTCGTGACGATCATCGTGCTGTACACGATCGCCACGTCACTGTTGTGGCATTGGTTCCACGACAGCGACCATGCGGCGGGACGGCAGGGGCCCGCGGACTGCGCGGTGATCGCGGTGGCGGCGCTGCCTGCGGACGGTCCCAACCTGCTTGAGCACAGCTGATTCTAGGAAGGCGTGGCGGTGGAGATCGCGGGTCGCTAGCTGACTTGTTGGCCCCGCAGTTGGCTCAGCAACTCGCCAACCTTGAAGTCCGCGCCGATGCGGGCGATGTCGCCAAGCGCCGTGTCGGTCAACGCTGCAAACTGCCCACTCGCCGACCCTCTCAGGGCAACGACCCGCTCCAGGGCCTGGCGGGTGAGGTTTCGATCGCCGATACGGGCGGCACTGCGCGCCACGAGCAACGCGCTGGCGGCGTCTCCGGCCGAACCGAGTGCGCCGGCGGCGGCGATCGATTGCTGGAACTGGCCCACCGAATGGAGCCCGATCTGCATCTTGAGCAGGGCTTCGTCACGACCGGGCGCGGCCTCGCTCCGCTTCAACTCGCCAATGACCTTTTCCACGCGCTTGGCGTCTACCAGCCGGGCCACAATCGCGAACGCGGCCACCGGATCCATCTCGGCCATGAGACGAGAGGCCAGACCCGCGTCGTCACGGCGGGTCACCATGGCGGTCACTTCGGAGAGGAGCGGCGCCGGTGCCCGTTCGATCTCGTCCAAGTTGGCGTCCCCGGCACGGGTTCCGAGCGTCGTAAGGTACGCCTCGCCGTACTGGCGGCGGGCGTTCATGGCCACGGCGGCGGCAGGTCGGGGCGAGGTGTCGCGACGCGGCTCCGGTCTGGAAGACGCGGCTCCGGATACCGAGCCGGACCGTCGCGAGCCGCCGTATCCCGCAGAGCCGGCTCCGGAGCGTGCCCCGCCCGTGAGGATTCGCCACAGTTCGAGGTACGGGGCCGGGTTGAAGAACGAGAAGATGACGACGATCACGGCCAGGTAGGTGAAGCCGATTGCCAAAGCCACGATCGCAATGACGATGCTCGAAAGGCCCACGAACAGCATTGCAGGCGTTCGACCGCGCTCGCCGAACGCCCACATGAAGGCGCTGGTGGCGATATTGCCGCCGTCTAGAGCGGCGATCGGCAGCAGATTGAAGGCGCCCCACCACAGGTTGACCCAGACCATGTTGATGGCGACGAACTCCAGCAAGCCACCCTGGTTGAACGCGGGCTGCGCCAGCAAGGCCACCAATCCGATTGCGATGCCCACCGCCGGTCCGGCCGCGCTGACGATGAGGGCTCTCCGCGGCGTCAGGGCAAAGCCGGACATGGTCATGCCGCCCATCATCCACAGCCGAACTACCGGGTTGATGCCGTAGCGGCGCAGGGCGAACGCGTGCCCCAACTCGTGGGCCAGGATCGACACGCCCAGGATCAGGACCCAGGCCGCGAGATACTCGACACCCAAGTTAGATCTGGAACCGAAGAGCAGGGCGATCAGCAGGAAGTCGAACCCGATAGTCACGGAGAAGCCGAAGAGCTTGAACTGAATGCCGGGCAGCTGGCTGATCTCGAAATGACCTCTCGGTGGTGGTGCGAGCTCAGGTTAGCGGAGTGCGTCGATCTTGGGGAGCGCGGCAACCGGGAAGCTCGGCCGGCGGTGCCGGGCCGGGGCCGGGCCGCGGTGGCCTCCGAGACCGGGCTCGGCCCGCAGCCGTGCCGGGGCCGGGCCGTGCCGGGGCCGGGGCCGAGCCGGGCCGGGTCACCGGCCGGGGCCGGGCCAAGCCGGGGCCGAGCCGGGCCGTGCCGGGGCCGGGCCAAGCCGGGGCCGAGCCGGGCCGTGCCGGGGCCGGGCCAAGCCGG
>JANYJG010000228.1 GCA_025358515.1 Chloroflexota bacterium | reverse complement strand
AACTCCTGGCGCGCCCGAAACGCTGTACTTACACCTGAGGGAGGTTTCGATGGACTCATCAACGAGCAGCGGTCGCGGCCGAGGATGGTTACTGGGCGGACTGGGCCGCATGTCTCGCACAGCAACCGCTTTGACGGCTGTCCTGATCGTTGTAGCGGGCGCTATCGCCGTCACGGTCGTGATCCCACGGACGATTGGGGTCGGCGCCGGTCCGAGCGCCTCGCCAAGCTACCCAGCCACGCCCAGCGCTCCCGCGGGCTGGAGCTTCAAGGAATCGTTCGGCATTTCTGGTGGGTTTGGTGTGGGCGGCAGCCTCGTTCCCACAGCTCCGCGAATTGCCGTCCACGTCGTCTGTCGCGGCTGGGCCGATCTCGTCGTATTCGCCAGCACGGTGCCGGGAGACCAGCTGCCAGAAGGCGTGGCCGTTCAGGCCGTTCGATTCACATGCAGTCCCGACGGTCGTGAGGGTCGCGTGGAACTGACCGCTCCCAACGGTGAGGAATTTCAGGTTGTGTCCGCGCACGCCCTTTGGAGCCCGTCCAGCCTCGCGGACACCAGTTACCGCGTTACCATCGAGGTCCCGGACAATACGCCGACACCCTCGCCTTCAAGGTAGGTGTCGGAGCCGTGGGCGCGCGCTCGCGGCTGTCAGGCGAGCCTGATCTGAGTGGCGCGGACGAAATGGACGCCGTGTGAGCCCGCCCGTCGTCTCGGCGTTCGCCGAAGCCGCCCGGGCATACACTTCGAGGGCCGAGGATCGTCTGGTGACTGCGGGGCGAAGGTCCGCCCCGCCCAGCACGACAGGCGCCTTCGTAGGCGTCCGCGTCCTCGAGGAGGTGCTCGTATGATCACCCACGTCGCCATCCTTGGCACGGGCAAGATGGGTTCGGCGTTCGCCCGCCGCCTCGCCGCGGCCGGGACCGACCTGAACTTCAGCCTCGCCGTCCCAAAGCCCGGGCAATGCAATCGGATCGAACCCAACAGCCGCGATTTCGACCGTATCGTAAAGCGACACAATGGATCTACCAAGGAGCAAACGAGATGGCGAAGACACCTGAAGAGACGGCCTGGAACGACGCGCTGGTGGCCGACTTCCGTGCCCATGGCGGTCAAATCACTCAAGGACGTCTGGCCGGGGCGCTGATGCTGATCATGACCTCGACCGGCGCCAAGACAGGCCTGCCTCGGACGGTTCCTCTGGGCTATCACCGGGACGGCGAAAGCTACGTATTGGTCGGGTCCAACAGCGGTCGCGACGAACAACCGGAGTGGCTGGCAAACCTCAGAAAGAACCCGATCGTCACCGTCGAGGTCGGAACGGAGACGTTCCAAGCCCGAGCCACGGTGACCGGTGGATCCGAGCGCCGCCGCCTGCTCGACGCCCGCATTGCCGCGATCCCAATGTTTGGCGACTACGAACGAAAGGCCAAGCGGGAACTTCCCGTCATCGTCCTCGAGCGCATTGATTAGCCCGGTCCGGACTCCCGCGGGCGAGGTGCCCATGATCCTGCCGATTGGATCGCCGACGAGACCGCGGCCTGTCTGCCAGGCGCTGTAACTACGGCTATGGCCGCCTCGCTCCGTGCTTTCGTACTTCGCCACACGCACCTCCGGGCTGTGCCGGGCCTCGAGGAGATCCGTCTCCACCTGGCCGAAGAGGCGATTCCGCTTTGGCACGCCGTCCAGATCGACACCCACGATACGGATGCGGCGCTCCCGTACTGGGCCTTTGCGTGGGTCGGCGGGCTCGCGATTGGCCGGTACCTGCGCGAGCACCCGGAGGCGGCGCAGGGTCGGCGTGTGTTCGACCTGGCATCCGGCTCCGGGCTGTGCGCAATCGCGTCAATGCATGCCGGTGCGGCCGAGGCGATCGGGGCCGATATCGATGCCTTCGCCGCCGCCGCGATCGAGCTCAATGCCCGCGCCAACGGCCGCCGGGTCACCGTCGTGCGCCGCGACGTCCTGGATGAGGAGCCGCCCGACGTCGACCTTATCCTGGCCGGTGACTGCTGGTACGACGCCCGCCTCGCCGAGCGCGTCCTACCATGGCTGCAGCGGGCTCGGGACCGCGGGATCGATGTCCTGGTCGGCGACCCAGGCCGCCGCTTCCTGCCCACCGACGGACTGGTCGAGCTTGCCTGCTACGACGTCCGCACGACGACCGAACTCGAGGATCTCGAGCGCAAGCAGGGTCGGGTCTATGCGTTGCGGCCGGCCGGCGCGAGCAAGGACTAACGGAGTAACTCGGACAGGAGAGGAGACGGAATGACGTCCATTGCCGCAGTCGCGGTACTGCTGGTGGCGATTCTCCACGTCTGGTTCCTGATCTTGGAGATGTTCTTGTGGCAGCGACCGAGCACCCTGAAGACATTCGGCACCACGGCCGAGTTCGCCAAGGCCTCGGCCAATCTGGCCGCCAACCAGGGTCTTTACAACGGTTTCCTCGCCGCGGGATTGCTTTGGGGCTTGGCCGCATATGGGACCATGGGAGGCCGGCCGATCCTCAGCTTCTTCTTGGGCTGCGTGATCGTCGCCGGTGTTTTCGGTGCGGCCACCGTCAACAAGCGCATCTTGATGGTCCAGGCCGCGCCGGCCGCGCTGGCCCTGGCGCTGCTATGGATCGCCTGACCTCGAGGGCTCAGCCGGCGTCCGACCCCAAACCCTTGCGTCACCCGGTGTGCCGCTCAACGATCGCCGGTCCCTTCCTGGATCGGGTTTACTCTTGCGAGCATGCCGACAAAACAAGTCGTGGTCAGCGACCTCATGCAGCAGGGCTACGTCTACCACTTGACTGAGGCGCCCGGTGAGAATTTCCGTTCGGACTTCAATCCGCAGCTGACGCCGGTCGAGATGCTGGCCCTGGGGGTCTTCGGCGGCAAGTACATGAGCGATTGCCAGGACGAGTTTCCGGCCGGCTGGTTCGAAGTCGCGAAGCTGTCCCACGCTTGTCATGACCCGGCCATGAACTACTTCGGCGTCAATGCCTCCAAGCCGCTTTCGTACTGGCGGAGTAAGGGGTGGATCTACGCCGAAGACCCGCGCGGCTGGTTCCAGTGGTATTGCCGCTATTACATGGGCCGTCGCTGCCCCGACGACGCGCGCCAGATCGCGCGATGGAAAGCCATGACCCGCCACGTCGCACAGCTCAAGAAGCACTGTCTCCCGGGCGACACGAACTGTCGGCGCAAGCAGCGCCAGGCTCTGCTTCACTGGGCCTACGACAGCCGAATCCTGTAGTTCCTGCCCGGCCCACGGCGTGGTGCGAGGCGGCGTGGTGCGAGGCGGCGTGGCGTCGGAACTCTCCGCCCCGCGCGACTCTGGGGGGCCCGCGCTCGAGCTAGACGATCGCGACCGGGCGCTCGATGGCGGCGTCTGAGCGGAAGCGGCGATCGAGCAGGCAGCGGATCACGTAGGTGATTTCCAGGCCCGCTCCGTCGAAGGAGGGCGCCGTGCCCGGGGGAACAAGCAACCGGGCGATGGCCGCGCCACTCCGCAGATCCGTCAACGGAACGGCCGCAAAGGCGATGATCCCCTCCACGCCGTTCGGGGCGTTGGTGCGACGGTGCAACTCGATGCGCGCGCCCTGCCCGTCCGGCGCCGACGGCCAGTTGACCACCACGGCCATCTCCTGCCCGGACGGCGCGGGCAGGGGCGACTGCACACCGATCGTGGCGTCGCCGACGGAAGCGCCGGCCAACATGCTCTCCCCGCCCTGCTTGCCGACGCCCGCTCGAAGCAGGTCGGGATGCTGGGCCAGCGGCAGGAAGTAAGCCAGGAAATGGTCCGAGCCCATCGGCACGTCCCAGCGGAATTCCAGGGCCCAGGCGATGATCGACTCGCCCAGATGAGCCGTCGGCGGACCTAGCTCCGGCGCCGGAACCATGAAC
>JANYJG010000136.1 GCA_025358515.1 Chloroflexota bacterium | reverse complement strand
GGGACTCTCGGTTGAGCAGGCGCTTGAGCCAGAGCTGGCGTGTGCGCCTGAGAGTCGTTCTCTGGGATGGGTAGAGGAGATTGCTGAGCTGGATGGCGGTGCATACGCGACCGCGTTGGAGGAGGCGAAGGCAGGCGCGATCGGAGAGCTTGAGAAGGCTGATGTCTACTCGTGTACGTGCGACATGGGCTGGAGGCGAAGGACGGTTGCTCATGGAAGTTGCGTCCAATCCGCCGACCGATTGAGCGTGGAATCGCGACATTGGGTTGTCGTGGGTCGACACCGCCCAACGCCAGTCCGATGCAGCGTCCCGCGCCAGATTTCGGCCCCGATGGCGACTTGCCGGCGGCGGGCATGCTGAAGCCCGCTCGGCCTTCTGGTCGCCAAGCGGTAGGTGGAGGCGCGATCGGATGAGGTAGGACGCATCGTCGGGGTCGAGCCGCCGATCAGCCGCGTAGATGGGCTGATCGTGTTGCTCGTGCCCGAGCGCTCAGATAGTAGGCGAGCGAAGTGAGCTGCTCGGGCGTGCGCTGCACGTCGAGCACGCTCGTCGGGTTCGAGCAAGCCATCGGGATCCACTTCTCGCTCGAACGACGACCAGAAGGCGAGCCTTGCCGCCCTGGTCGTCTCGCGAGGGTCGTGGGTCGCGTGGAGTCGGTGTGCACCGATCCTCCCGCGAAGGGCCCGACTGGCTCGTTCTGCCTCGTCCATTCGTTGATGCTTCCTGTTTCCTTCCGGCGGCATCCGCCGCGTTCTTAGCTGGACCGCATCGAGTTCGCGCGCCTGCCCTGCTGGGTCAGCCGAACGCTCGCTCGATCGCCGAGCCTCTGTTTTGGTCCTCGCTCCGCCTCCTGCTTAGCCGCGCCTGGGGCCGAGTTCAGGAAGCGGAGCGAGAACGGTCTGACCCTACGCCCACATCAACCTGCACGCAAGGGATTGTGTACCATATCGTGTGGATGTCCCACTGTACGGGTTATCGCTGCAATCTCGTGCACAAACTGCCTTGCGCGGAAGGCCGGGCCGGAGTAGGGTGAGGACGACGACAAGTTCGGAGAGGAGAGTCGTGACAATCGGTGCCGTTCTGGATGCCATGGGGACGCGCGAGCTCCGCGCCAACCTTCGGGCCGTCGTAGAGAAGGTGGAAGCCGGTAGCCCGGTCGTTTGTCTCAAGGACGGGCAGCCCCTCGCGGTCATGATCAGCCACGAGGAAGCCGAGCGCTGGCGCAAGATCGAGGACTCGCTCGCGACCCTCCACGCGCTCAACGTTTACCCCGAAGCCGTCTCCGATCCGTCCGAGCTCGCCGACCTCGCATCCCCGAAGCCGCCCGATCGGGCGACTATCCGAAAGCTCACGTCCGAGCCGCGCGCGATCCTCTCGCCTCTACGTACGATCGGCGTGTCAGATGCCCGGGCCGCCTTCGCGACGCTCGTCGGTGAAGTGGCGCAGGGTCGCGTGCGAACGATTGTCGCCGGAGGTCATCTGTCCGTCGCCGTAATCCCGGCGCCGGAATACGACCGCCTCCGCGCCCTAGCCCGAGCGGTCAGCTGGTTCCGCGGCGCGGGCTTGGACCTAGCCGCTGCGACCGAACAAGAGGTCATCGACTTCGTGCGCACCCACCGCGAGACGCGTAGTAACGAGGAGCAGATTGCGGGCTAGGTTTGCCCCGTATCTGCTCCTCCTCCGCACGCGGATCGGCAACCCGCTTCGAGCTTACCTGCCTTGCCGCTTGGCTTCCTCTGCTCTCTGTTGCTCCAGATAGAGCTCGAAGGAGGCCCGTTCCTCGAGGTCGTCTTCAGTCGTGTCGACCGCTTCGCCTCCTGGGTCGACTCGTACGGTCTTGAGGATCTCCTGGTTGGGTCCATAGATTGCCACCCGCTTCGGCCGTAACGGTGATTTCTTCAACCTTCGTCTAGCCCAGTCGACGGCCTTGGTCGTGATGAGGGTGACAGCGGCCACCGCAACGTCGTGTGGCACGCTCGGCAGCGAAACGAAGATGTTGAGGATCTCGAAGGCCGTCACTCCGTAGCCGGTGGGCGGTTCCCCTTCGATGACGGTCACGTCAACGTCAGGGAGCTCCCATCGGAGGGCATCCGCCAGATCCTGGAGTTCCGTCGGCCGGATATCTAGGGGGTTCCCAGGCGCAAGCCCGATCGTCTTGGCCGACATCGTGTGCATACCTCCCTAATCAATGCGAAAGGCGCTAGACGCACGACCGGAGTGTGTCGTGGAGCTCGACGTCGATAGAAGCTCCTGCCACGCGCACGGTCCTGCAATGGTCCCGGACGAGCCTGCGGAGCTGCCGG
The DNA here is from genome assembly GCA_025358515.1 of Chloroflexota bacterium. Lineage (GTDB taxonomy): Bacteria > Chloroflexota > Limnocylindria > Limnocylindrales > CSP1-4 > Fen-1039. Next base: position 703 of record JANYJG010000136.1, on the reverse strand, counting down.
GCATCAGTTCACCGGCGCCTTTCGTGAAGCCTTTTAGTCCAGCCAGATCTCTTCCATATCCAGGTCAGGAAGGGCAAGCTGTAGACGTTCGATTGCCTTCGGCGAGTAGAGAGAGTGCGGGACGCCGTTCACGAGGATCGTCTTGAAGCAATCCTCGTCGGCCTGGAGCCCAATGTGGTCGATCACCGCGCGGAGTCGGGCGCTACTAACCGTTCCGGTGAAGTGCCGGGCTAGCTTCTTGAAGCCCAGGTTATAGAAGTCCGTCTCCGCCACTCGTCTCTCAGCGAGCGGCGCGCCCTCACCGTCAGCGACCCGGTGAACAGCTATCCCTTCGTTCCTGGTAAGGCGAAGCTTGTAGGTAAGCCCGGACCCTGACGAGTCCAATCTCATGCTGGCAGCGCCCGGGAAGACGCTTCGCCAGTCCTCGCCCGACTGCAGGCGACCAAGCGCTCGTCTTAGCTCGCCCTCGCTCGGTGCCAAGTCAGAGCCTTGCGCTGCGTGCTCAAGAATGGCGATTGGGCGAACATAGGCCTTCGCCTGGGAAGCCTTCCGAGTTCCTGGCCCGAGGAGACGCCTGATAGTGCTGAACGAGTCGTCAAGCATGACGCCAAGGTCTCTCGGCGGGTCGACGCTAACCGGCAATACGCGCTCCGGGAGGTGTTCACGCAGGGGTTCGTGGAAAACCCGGCCCAGCAGATCATCG
>JANYJG010000108.1 GCA_025358515.1 Chloroflexota bacterium | reverse complement strand
GACTCGCGCGCGATCCCGGCCCGCAGATACCACACGACCAACGCTTGGGCCGGCCAGAGCTGACGTCTGGCGATCTGCACAACCGTCATGGCCGCTGCCCCGGATGCGGGGAGGGCCGCGATCAAAAACGAAGAGCCGGATGAGCCGAATAGGGCAGCGACACGAGACGGCCCGAAGGCAAGAAAAGCGATGCCCAAGACGTACCACAGCACGCCGACGATCAAGGCATCCCATAAACCGAAAGGCGACTGGGCCCGCCTGATAAAGGTGCTCCAGGACTCCTGCACGTTGTCCTGCACGCGGTCCTGTGTACCGGTCGCGGGCCATATAGCTCGGCGGACGGCCAAAACCGCGGCGGCCAGGGCGAGGGCAACTGCGCCGCCCGCCAATAGAACCTGCAGGACCACCGCGCGCCCCTCCGCTCACGTGCGACCAAATCAAGTACCCACTCTAGCGGCAGGACGACCGCACAATGCCATACCAGTGTCGCCGCGGGCGAGCCTTCAGGCCGAGTCGCCGCCCGGGCGTTCGCCCGATTCGACGATTGCAGTCGGCGTGTTGTGGACGGCGTTGATGGCAGGAATCGTGCCGAGTCGGCCGGCTTGGTAGTCGGAGAAGGCCTGCATTACCTCTTCGCGCGTGTTCATGACGAACGGCCCCATCCAGGCGACAGGCTCGCGGATCGGTCGTCCGCCGAGGATGAGGACGTCCAGGTTCGGACTTCGGCTTTCCTGCACCTGCAGCGCCGCAACCGTAAGTGCGTCGCCGGCCCCGAAGACGGCGAGCTGCCCAGTCTGGATGGGCCGCGCGTCCGCCCCCACCGCGCCGTGCCCCGCCATTACGTACACGAGGGCGTTGTAGTCGGCTCGCCAGGGCAGTGACAGGCGCGCGCCAGGACTCAGCGTCGCGTGGATCAGCGTGATCGGCGAGTATGTGGAGCCCGGCCCTTTGATTCCGGCCACCTCGCCGGCGATGATCCTCAGCAGTGCCCCGCCGTCCGTGGATGTTGCGACCGCCACTTCCTGGGCTCGCAGATCCTGGTAGCGCGGTGCCGCCCATTTCTGGTCCCGGGGCAGGTTCACCCACAGCTGGAATCCGTGGAACAGCCCACCGCTGATGACGAGCGACTCCGGCGGCTTCTCGATGTGCAGGATGCCGGCGCCGGCGGTCATCCATTGGGTGTCGCCGTTGGTGATTACGCCGCCGCCGCCGTTGGAGTCCTGGTGCTCGAAGATGCCGTCGATGATATAGGTCACGGTCTCGAAGCCGCGATGGGGATGCCACGCCGTTCCCTTTGGCTCGCCCGGCGCGTACTCGACCTCGCCCATCTGATCGAGGTGGACGAACGGGTCGAGTTCGCCGAGATCGACACCGGCAAAGGCTCGGCGGACAGGGAAACCCTCGCCTTCGAGCCCGTGCGGTGCCGTCGTCAGGCTGCGGACGGGCCGCTCGCGGGTGACGGCCGGGTCTGGCTCGGGGATGCGCGGCAAGACGGTGATGTCGGGGACGGTGATGGCAGGCATTGGGTGAACCTCGAGTGGCTTGCGTCGATCATCGACGTGGTCGGCGCTTTTGCTTGCCGCAACCGCTACCGGTACCGCCTGGTGAGGCCCGGCCTCTTTGGCGATGTACTCCGGCCAACCTGCTTCTCGCCGCCCTACGCGACTTCGGCCGCCTCGAACTTCACCTTGCGCATGAACCACATGAACATCGCCGCGCCCGTGAGTGCGAAGCCGACCAGGCTGACGTTCAAGATAGGCCAGGCCCAAGCCGGGTTGGACGAGCTGACAAGAGCGGCCGGGATCCCGCCCAGGTTTGCGATCGAGTTCAGGGCGTCCACCTGGTTGCCGGCCTCGACCCCATATACCTGCGGAATGATGTAAAGCATCGACGCGATCACCAGCAGAATCGAGACGAGCCGGAAGGTCTTGGGATCGTCGTCAGAGTCACCCGTGACCTTCGCCATCAAGGCCCAGAACAGCACCAGCGCTGCCAGCGGAGCCGTGATCGGCAGGTCCAGACCCATGTAGAGGTTGGGGAAGAGCAGCACCGTGCTGAGAGCCAGGGTGACCATCATCAGGCCGTCGCGCATCAATACGTAACTCAACCACCAGACGTCTCCGCCGAACCGCAGGGTCAGTCCTTGGAGGTAGCGGATGATGTAAGGGCGGGCAAAATGCAGCGCCAGGGTGAATGACCACAGGATCGGCAGCACCGCGGCCACTGAGAGAACCATCCAGTACTGGCTGCCCTGGACGAGGGCTTGAGTATCATCCATCGGGGGTGCCTCCTAGCCCTGCGTCGTTGATGCACCACCGGCGGCGGCACCCTGCTTGCGCGGGGCCGACGAGGCGATGCGAAGGTTGTAGATGACGGCGATCAGACCCATCCCGCCGACCAGCGCCTGCGAGACGTAGCACAGGGCGAGAGCGGCCGTTGGGTTGTGCGAGCTGACCAGGATGGACGCCAGCTGGTTGGCGATGTCGCTGCCGACGGTGGTGACCTGCGACCCCAGGATGTAGGGCACCAGGTACAGGGTTGCCCCCAACGCGAGGAGCGCCGTCTGGATATTGAAAATTCGGGCGCTGGCGTCGGCTCGGGTCGTGAGCTTGATCAGCAGGACCGCGAAAGCGCACGCGGCCGCAAGTCCACCGGTGATCGGCAGATCGTTGCCCCCGACCACATCGGGGTAGAAGAAGATGAAGCTGCCCAGGAACACCTGCAGCAGGAAGATGTCCCGCATGCCGACGTAGATGGTCCACCACAGGTCCGCGCCAAGGCGGAGAGTGAACTTGCGGACATTGGCCAGCATGTACGGACGAGCCATATGCAGTGCCAGCGCCAGTAGCCACAGGGCTACCAGTGCGGCGGCGATCGTCCCTTCGATGAAGTTCTCGGCTGCGTTGAAGGCGGGTGAGCCCATCTATTCGCGTCCTCCCAATACCGCGGGTGGTACCGCCGGGCCGGAATCGGCCTGACGCCTCGCCGGGTCCGCGAGCTGTGACTGAATTGACGTTGTGCCGGGAGCACCGGCGTCCTTGGGTCCGCGACCCGAATTCACGTGCACGGTTTGGCAGCCATATACGGAGTCGCACCGGAAGCACCTTTGCGCCTCGAACCGGGCCGCCGTCGGCTCCAGACTCGGCTGAGTCGCCTCGAACGAACCGGGCTTGTACTCCGGCATCGTCTGGCCGACCTGGGGCCGCGTCGCGAGGTCCAAGGTCAACTCTCGCTCGGGTTTCTTGGGTACGCGGACCGTGGCCATGATCTCGGCCTCGCCGTTTCTGGCACCGGACAGGTATTCATGGATGGAACCCGCGGCACGCCGGCCGGCGCCCACCGCGTGGATGATCGTCTTGGCGCCCGAGACGACGTCGCCGCCCGCGAAGACGCCCTTGCGGCCGGTGGCCATGCTCGAGTCCGCCACGATTCCCGAGAAGCCACTGGTCTCGATGCCGGCGCCGGCCGGCAGGATCGAGGGATCGGGCTCCTCACCCACGGCCACCAGGACCATGGCAGCCGCGACTTCGCGTTCGCTGCCGGGGATCGCCTCGTAGACGGCACGGCCCCCATCGAAGTGACCGGTTGGCCGCTGGCCGATGTACTTGACGCAGCTGATTCCCTTGTCGGTTCCGACGACCTCGGAGACAGCCGCCTCGAACTGGACGTGTATTCCTTCGTGCTCGGCCGCCTCGACTTCCTCGGATTGGGCAGGCATCTCGGCCCGACCTCGCCGGTAAAGCACCGTCACGGCGAACGCTCCGGATCGGAGCGCCGACCGTGCTGCGTCCATCGCCGTGCTACCGCCGCCAACGACCACCACCGCGCCCGAGGCAACCGGCTTCTCGCCCAGGTTCACTTGCTTGAGGAAGAGCGTGGCCGGCACGACCCCGGGGAGCCCATCGCCCGGCACGCCGAGCCTGCGACTGCGGGAGGCGCCCGTCGCCAGGAAGACGGCCTGGTACTGGGACTCCAGGTCGGCCAGGGTGAAATCGCGGCCCATGGCCGAGTCCAGCTTGAGGTCCACGCCCAGGCCCAGAATCCGGTCGATCTCCTCGCGCAGGACGGCCCGCGGGAGTCGATATTCGGGGATGCCGATGGCCATCATGCCGCCGGGAACCGGCATCGCCTCGAACACGGTGACGCCGTAGCCCATGCGCGCCAGGTAGAACGCGGCAGACATGCCGGCCGGTCCGCCCCCGACAATGGCGACCTTCTCCTTGCGCCGCTTCTTGGGCGGCTCTATCGGCGGCAGCTTGCCGGCTTCGGTCGCAAAACGCTTCAGGCGTCTGATGGCGATCGGCTCATCGAGCGTGCCTCGGCGGCAGGCCGACTCGCACGGGGCAGTGCAAATCCAACCGCATACCGACGGAAACGGGTTTACTTCGGCCGCCACCTCGTACGCTTCGTCATAACGGCCCTGGCCGACAAGCCCGACATACCGCCCGGCGTCCGTGCCGGCGGGGCAAGCTTCCTGGCACGGCGCTATCGGATCCCTGCGGGAGTCGGTCACCATCGACCGCCACACCTGCCAGTCCTTGGGGCGCTCGCTCGTTCGCCACGTAAAGAGGTCGCCCCACGGCGAAACCCGGGTCGGCTTGAGAGATTCGCGAGTCACATCGCCCAGGGCCTGCCAGGCTGGGGCCGGCTCCACGGGCCTGGTCACCGGGCCTTGCCGTGGCGCCAGCGGGGTTGGGCCGGTAACGCTGTCTAGGGCCATGACGTGCGTGGGGCACTCGCGGATGCAGATGCCGCAGCCGATGCACTCGCCGACCTGGACCGGGTACTCCATCATGAAGTTGAGCGGCTTGCCCAATATGCCGGCACCTTCAACGCCGGGGCGCTCCGGCCGGCTCATATCCAGAGCCTGAACCGGACAAACGTCCATACAGACGCCGCAGTTGATGCAGTTGCCTGACTCGATCTGGATCCGATAGCCCATAAGGGACGCCTCGGCCGTACGAATTCCTCTTCCGGAATGGTCGGCCTTTGCGATCGCGGGCGAACGTGCCGGAGGAAAGGATTTCGACTACCCGAGAAGGTGGGCAGGGCTACAAACTGCCAGGCGCGAGACCGAGCAGGCGCCGTTTCGCGGCGACGAACTCCTCGTCCGTGAGCGCTCCACCGGCGTGCAGTTCGACCAGCGGACGCGGATGGGCCGTCCCGGAACCTTTGCTCAGCGGCGGCGGAAAGGCATGTCGCGTTGCATCCCGTCGGACGAAGGCTCGCGGGGGAGATCCGGCACAAGCCCCTCGCGCACCGCTCGCGCCGCAAGTTCGGCCCGGTTCTGGGCGTGCAACTTCTCGACGATGTTCTTGAGGTGGAACTTCACCGTGTTCTCGCTGATGCCAAGCTCCTTGGCGATCTCGCGATTTCGGAGCCCCTCGGTCACCAACCGCAGCACGCCGACTTCTCGCTCTGTGAGCTTCTGCGTACGAGCCGTGGCGCCGCCACCGGGCGACATTAGGAATTCGTCGATTATCCGAGCTGCGGTGCCAGGGGTGATCGCCGGTTCGCCGCGCGCCACGCCCTCCAGCATCGTCCGCAGCTGCGGGGCCTCGAGGTTCTTGAGCAGGTAGCCCTGAGCTCCGGCCTTGATGGCCCGGAACAGGTCGGCTTCTTCTTCACTCACCGTGAGCATCACGATTGCGACTTCGGGATGGCGGGCCTTGATCTCGGCCGTGGCTTCCAGGCCCGAAACTTTCGGCATGCGGACATCCATCAGGATGACATCCGGGTTGGTCGTTTCGACCATCTCGATGGCCTCGCTGCCGTTCGAGGCCTGCCCCACGACCTCGTGGCCCCAGGCCAATAGCAAAGATGCCACTCCATCGCGGAAGAGCGCGTGATCGTCGACAAGCAGGGTACGCATGATGTCAGTCTGCCTCGAAATGGGTAGGTTTGGACGATCGGACCGCCTGATGCTGCTCTATTGGGTGGTCTGCCGCACCAGGCGAGTCGGCAGGCACCCGGGCCGTCGTTTTGACCGGCACGCGCAGTTCCACTTCGGAGCCCGCGCCAGGCTTGCTGCGCCACACAATTCGGCCACCGATGGAGTCGGCGCGCTCGCGCATCCCCGACAGACCAAAATGGGGCCATCGCTCCGGCCCGGAACCGGCGTGCTCCGTGTCGAAACCGACGCCATCGTCGGCGATCAGCAGAACCATCTCCGCCTCCTCGCGGTTGAGAGCGACCCTGACCCGCCGGGCGTGGGCGTGCTTCCGAACGTTGGTCAGAGTCTCACGGGCGACGCCGAAGACCTCGGCCTGGACGTCCGCGGAGAGGGGCGTCTCACGGGCCTCCTGCGAGCTCTGGAAGTGGACCGCCAGCTTGGACGATTCCGCATATCTGGCGGCGTATTCCTCCAGGGCCTGGGCCAGACCGCGTTCCGGGAGAACCGGCGGCGAGAGAGTCAGGATCGCCTCGCGGACGTCGACGTAGACCGAGCGAGCGGCGGCCGAAAGCTCACCGAGCTGGCTCCGGGCTTCGGTGACGCGATCGGCGGCGAGCAGCTCTTCCACGGCCTGCGACTTGGTGTTGACGTAGGCGAGCACCTGGGCCAGGCCATCGTGCATCTCGCGGGCGATTCGTTCGCGCTCACCCTGAACGGCGACGGCTCGAAGTTCGGCGCGCAGCCGGTCCGCTTCCAGAGCCAGACTCACCTGAGTTGCCAGGGCCGAAAGCACCTCCACGTCGGCTTCGGAAAAGCGGCGCGGGGCGGAGCCGGCCAGACCAAGGGTGCCGATGCGAGTCGCGCCCTGGCCCACGGGCGCTTCCAGCCCGATGGCATAGCCCGGTCGGAGGTAGCGGGTCAGTTCGCTCGCCGACAACATTGGCGCAGCTGCGGCAGCCGGGGCCGGTCCGACCGGCGTCGAGCGCGCGTCAGCAGGCGCCGAACCGCCCACCAGAACTCCCGGCAGCGCGCTGGCGGCGCGCAGGCTGAGTTCATCGTCGGGACCGCATAGGGCCAGAAGCGCCGCGTCGACTCGCAGCAGATCGCGCGCATGGTCGACGATCGCAGCCAGGGTCTGGTCCAGGTCGCCCCGCCCGGAGACCGCCAGGCTGACGTTGTAGACAGCGCGCAGTGCGGCGTTTCGG
>JANYJG010000104.1 GCA_025358515.1 Chloroflexota bacterium | reverse complement strand
CGATCTTGGCCGCCGCGACAGGTGCGCTCGTGGTCTCGCCCTACGTCGTGGCCGAGCTCGATTACCTGGTCGCGTCGCGCCTGGGCGTCTCGGCCGAGCTGGCGGTACTGCGCGAGTTGGCGGGAGGCGCCTGGGATCTCGCCGCCTTCGGTACCGAGGACCTGGCCCGGGCATACGCGCTCATCGAGCGCTACGCCGACCAATCGATCGGGCTCGCCGACGCGTCGATCGTAATCCTTGCCGCCCGGTACCAGACTCGGACCGTCGTGACCCTAGATCGCAGGCACTTCGGGGTTCTCCGGACGATCGACGGCGGCAGTTTCAAGATCTTGCCCTAGCGCGCGGAGCGTACAATCCTGTCTCTCGGCGTGGGCATCTGAAGAACCCCAACCCGCCGCGGGCATCGGACTCTTTAGGTTTCGTGCGACGGGACCAAGACTCTCACCGGGGCGGGAATCTGACTCACCCCGGAATCGACGAAAACGGCGTCCTCGCGATGGCCGTTCCACGCACGAATCGACTCTCGCTGCAGGCCCTGATGGGAAGCGGACTTCGGATCAGAGGCTCACGTCACGCCGACCGAGCGTGCCACCGTTCTCGGCCGACCAGCTCGCAATCGAGGCGGAACGGGACATTCAGGTCGCCAGGGTCGGGTTGACTCCTCTCGCCCGGACCATTCAGGTAGGTCAGCCTTCCCGTCTGCTCGGCTGCTGTCAGGCACGCGGAAGACTACCGGGCGACCGACCACAGCCCCGCGGTCTGCAACCGCCACCGCCGGAGGCTCCCAAACTCAGGCGGAGGGTTTCTGTCAGCCGGGCGGCTCCCAGCCGCGGCGTGGGGCGCGAACGCCGGGTCGGTCGTCGCGAGTCCGGTACACGATGTAGGGCCTCGCAACATAGCCGATCGGCACACTGAACAGGTGCACGAGGCGGGTGTACGGCCAGATCGCGAGCAATCCGAAAGCGAGGAGCGCGTGAATCTGGAACGACAGCGGTGCGCTCGCCATCAGGCCGGCGTCGGGCTGCAGAAGGAAGATCGTCCGGAACCAGACCGACACGTCGGCCCGGTAGTCGTGACCGGGTCCAAGAAGTCCAAACCCAACCGTGTTGACCATCCCAAGGACGATCACCGCGCCCAGCAGCAGGTACATGGCCTTGTCCATGCGGGTCGTGAATCGGAAGATCGACGGCGTGAGACGTCGCCGTCGTATCAGCAGCGCAAGTCCGACGACGGTCATCAAGCCGGTCACTGAACCTGCCCCGGCGGCAACCACGTGATACATCGACTCGGAGATGCCCATGGAGGCAGTCACCGACTCCGGGATGACGAGCCCCACGAAATGTCCGGCAAGAACGCCGAGGATGCCGAAATGGAAGAGCGGGCTCGCGATGGCCAGCCAACGGCCTTCGTAGATCTGGGAAGAGCGCGTCGTCCAGCCGAACTTGTCGTAGCGATATCGCCACAGATGGCCCACGACGAAGCTAGCCAGGCACAGGTATGGAAACGCAATCCAGAGGGCCGTGTTCATGAACTGACGCTCGTGGTGTCGGCGACGACGAAGGGCGCGATGCCAACTTGCTCCTCCGGCGGCCCGTCCTCGGCGATCTTGCGCGCAGCCTCGAGAACGGCGGCGCTCGGCTTCGGCAGAACGGACATCAACGCCGCGAGAGCGCTCGCATATGGCGAGCCATCGTCGACGAGTGAGCGGTGGAGCACGGCGATCTCCGGCTGGTGCTCGAGCAGGAGCTCTAAAGGCCCTTTGTCACCGGGCGCCGCCTCGGCCGTCAATTCAAGGATAGCCGGCAGGTAGTCGGGCAGCTCGCCGTTGTTCATCGAATAGCCGCGCTTGCGGTAGAGGTCCTGGAACCGCCACAGCGCCATGCCCCGACGCCGCGTGTCGCCCGTTTGGCGATAGGTCAGATATAGGCAGTTGCGACGTTTGAGATCGAACGTCTCCACGTATTCCGCCTGCAACTCCAGTAGCGGCGTGTTGGTCATGCGGTCGATCAGAGCCGCGAGCTCTTGTCGAGCGCCTGCCTGAGCGCCCTCGACCACGTTCGCGATGAGCTGGAGGTTCTCGAGAAGGATCTCATCGGGATACTGGAGAAGCCGCGAGACCGCGGCGAAGATGGCCACGCGTTCGGCGGCCGAGGTCCGCGGGCTCATTTGCTCGTCTCCTCGTCGGATGCGGGTGAGGCTGGTTCAGCAGCCGCGTCGCTCCAGGATCTGACCTCGACAGCCCCGCGGCCTTCGGGCAGATCGGCGTAGCGGCCTGCCTCGGACCGCTGGCGTGCCAGCATGAAGTTCTCCACCGAGACAGGAGTCGTCGGCACCTCGCCAAACGGCCCGACGCCGCCCGTCCCGGGCCCGCCCGAGTACGTGAAGGTGACACCCGGAAGCTCGTCGAGGGCACGACCGGTTTCGACGTGAGCGCCGGGAATGACGTATCGATCCTCGTACTTGGCGACCGCCAGAAGCCGGTACAGATCCTCGATCGCTTGAGGTGTGAAGCCGACTGAAGCGGTGGCCGATCCATCGGCCACCTGGCCCAGATTCGCGCGGCGCATGTGCGCTCGCATAGCCGCGAGGACCTTGAGGCTGTGGACTACCGGCGCGGGATCGCCGGCGGTAAACAGCTCCGCGAGGTACTCGATCGGAATACGCAGCGTATCGATCGCCGCGAAGAGTGACGCCTGATGTTCGCCGTCGAAGCCGGACCCGGACAGGGCATCCACCACCGGTGATAGCGGCGGGATGTACCAAACCATCGGCATCGTCCGATACTCCGGATGCAGCGGGAGCGCGATGCGATATCGGTTCGTGAGCGCGTAAACCGGCGAGTGCTGCGCCGCCTCGATCCAATCTTCGGCGATCCCAGCCGCGCGAGCGGCCGCAATCACGTCCGGATCCTCGGGGTCAAGAATGATTGAGCGCTGGGTTTCTAGCAAATCGTGCTCATCCTCGACGGACGCCGCCTCCAGGACTCGATCGGCGTCGTACAGGAATAGCCCGACATATCGCATACGGCCGACGCACGTCTCTGCACAGATCGTCGGCTGGCCGGCCTCCACGCGCGGATAGCAGAACGTGCACTTCTCGGCCTTGCCGGTTCGGTGGTTGAAGTAGACCTTCTTGTACGGGCAGCCCGAGATGCACATGCGCCACCCGCGGCAGGCATCCTGGTCGACGAGCACGATCCCGTCCTCCACCCTCTTGTACATGGCGCCCGACGGGCAGGCGGCCACACACGACGGGTTCAGGCAGTGCTCGCAGATCCGCGGCACGTAGAACATGAACGCGTGCTCGAAGTCGAGCTTCACCTTGTCGCCCATCTGGCGCAGGATCGGGTCGCGGCGGGTGTTCTCAGGTGAGCCGCCGAGGTCGTCGTCCCAGTTGGCCGACCAGCGGATCTGCATCGGCTCGCCCGTGATCAGCGACTTGGGGCGGGCCACAGGTACGTCCGCTTGCGCGGGCGCGCTCAAGAGCACGTCGTAGTCGTAGGTCCAGGGCTCGTAGTAGTCCGATAGGCCCGGCAGCGTCGGGTTGCTGAAGATCCGCAACAGCCGCTTGAGTCGGCCGCCGCCACGAAGCTCGAGCGAGCCGCGCTTGGTCCGCACCCAGCCGCCCTTCCAGCGCTCCTGGTCTTCGTAGCCGCGTGGATAGCCGAGGCCGGGCCGTGTTTCGACGTTGTTGAACCAGGCGTACTCGACACCGGTCCTGTTCGTCCACGCCTGCTTGCAGGTGACGGAGCAAGTGTGGCAACCGATGCATTTGTCCAAGTTCATGACCATGCCCATCTGGGACATGACGCGCATCAGTAGGTCACTTCCTGAGAGCGGCGCCGGATCACGGTGACCTCGTCGCGCTGGTTTCCGGTGGGCCCGTAATAGTTGAAGCCATACGAGAGCTGCGCGTAACCGCCGATCAGGTGAGTCGGCTTGATGAGCAGGCGCGTGAGGGAGTTGTGGATGCCGCCTCGCCGGCCGGTCAGCTCAGACTTGGGTGTGTCGATGGTGCGGTCTTTGGCGTGGTACATGTAGACCGTGCCTTCGGGCATCCGATGGCTGACCACAGCCCGCGCCACGACCACGCCGTTGCGGTTGTAGGCCTCGATCCAGTCGTTGTCCTTGACGCCGATCTTGTCCGCGTCCTGCGGGCTCATCCAGAGATCAGGGCCGCCGCGGCTCAGGCTGAGCATGAACAGATTGTCCTGATACTCGGAGTGGATCGCCCACTTAGAGTGCGGCGTAAGGTAGCGAACCGTGACCTCAGCGCCATCGAAGGCTCCGCCCTGCGGCCCAAAGATGCGGTGCATGTTGAGAGGCGGACGGTAGGTCGGGAGCTGTTCGCCGAATTCCGCGATCCAGTCGTGGTCGAGAAAGAAGTGCTGGCGCCCCGTCAGCGTGTGCCACGGCTTGAGCCGCTCGACATTGATCGTGAATGGCGAGTAGCGCCGGCCGCCGTGCTCACTGCCGGACCATTCATGCGATGTGATCACAGGCTGGGGACGTGACTGGGCGTCGGCGAAAGTTATCCGACGCCCCTCCTGATCGCTCGCGAGATCGGCGAGTGGACGACCGGTTCGTTTCTCCAGAACTCCGAGGCCCGCCGTTGCGATGCGACCGTTAGTGGTGCCGGAGAGGGCGAGGATGACCTCGCAGGCGTCCTCGGCCTTGGCCAGGGATGGGCGGCCATCGGCAATACCGCCGCGGACTGTGCCGCACAGTCGCTTGAGCGACTCGATCTCCGCTGTCGGCTTGAGGGTGATCCCCTTGACCGTCGTTCCCAACTCATCAATCTTGGGGCCGAGCGCAACCATCTTTGCGGCGGTGGCCCCGTAGTCACGCTCAACGACCGCGAGCGCCGGCATCGTCCGGCCCGGGACTGGCTCGCACTCGCCGGCACGCCAGTCCAGCACCCGGCCGCCGGGCTGGCCTGTTTCGCCGGGGGTGTCGTGGAGAAGTGGGGTCGCGATCAGGTCCCGGCGCACGCCCAGGTGCTTGGCCGCCATCGGGCTGAAGACCCGGGACAGGGCAATGAACGTGTCGTAGTCGCTGCGGGTTTCCCACGGCGGCTTAATCGCGGCGTTGAAAGCGTGGACGAACGGATGCATGTCCGTTGAGGAAAGGTCGTACTTCTCGTACCACGTTGCGGCCGGCAAGAGCACGTCCGAGAAGAGGCCGGTGGAGGTCATGCGGAAGTCGAGCGAGACCAGCAGATCGAGCTTGCCTTCGGGTGCCTGGTCGTGCCATTTGACGTCGCGCGGGCGGCGGCCTTCGGGCGTCGCTTCGGCCCGAACGGCGCCATCGGTGCCCAGCAGATGGCGCAGGAAGTACTCATTGCCCTTGCCGGACGAACCAAGCAGGTTGGCCCGCCAGATCGTGAGG